>JAFTKM010000026.1 GCA_017453245.1 Clostridia bacterium | reverse complement strand
TATGATATACCGAAGTTACTCCACCGTTAGTAGTATTGATGGTATTAGTTTCGGTGTTTTCGTTGTACACGTACGGAAGTATAAGAGTAACACCTGAATTAATGCCAATGTTGTTCTTTATCTGCACATAACCGGTATTATGAGAACATTTAAAAAAAGACGTGAAAAACATCACCCACCACTTCGTGATCCGCCCCATTCTCACCTACGGGCTCGGGCGCACTAAGCCTTCTCCCTCTGGAGAAGGCAGATCGACTCCTTCAGTCTGCTACGCAGCCAGCTCCCTCGGGGAGGGAGCCTAATTAAGCCTTCGCTGCAAAAAGGGGAGTGTTTCACCGAAAAAGTGGGGGAATATCTCCCAAAATCGTTGGGGTTGCACAAAAGATAGGGTAACTTTTTTGTTAGGTTTGTCTATTAGATTTTTTTGCGAAAATGTGGTACAATATATATAGTAGAAAACCGCGCGAAAAAGGAGTAAAGGAGGCGTAATATGTATCGTATAGGCGACAAGGTGGTTTACGGCGCTCTTGGCGTTATGGAGATCATTGAAATAACCGATCAGACAGTAGGCGACGTGACCAGAAAATATTACGTCATGAAGGAGTATGCATCTGCATCTCCGTCTCTCACCTACGTTCCGCTCGACAACGAGGCGCTCACCTCGCAGATGAAGCCCTTGCTCACCAAGGACGAGATCGTCGAGGTAATCAGAAAGGCGAAGAATTCGCCGCCCCTTGAGTGGATAGAGGACAACCGCGCGCGCTCAGAGGCGTACAAGAAGATACTCTCCACCGCAGACAGAGCATTGATGCTCTCGATGATCGACTCGGTCTACAAGACCGGCCTGCGCAGGGAAGAGGAGGGCAAGAAGAATTACATCGCAGACGAGAACTCCATGCGCAGAGCAGAGAAGCTCATCAACTCCGAGTTCGCCCTCGTCCTCGGTATCCCCGAGTCCGACGTCCCTGAGTTTATTAAAAGCGTTTGATAACGTGCAAACTTAATATAAAAAAGAGCTCCGATCGGAGCTCTTTTTTCTTAGCCTCCCTCCCCGAGGGAGGCAATATTATTTCACCGCATTTCTGCAGATGAACTTATACTGACAGCTCTCGCAGGGGTGGAAGGAGGAGTTATCGCTGACGTTTGTTTTTGCGACGATATGGCCGCTTGTGATCTCGTCCGCGATGGAGAGCACGGCGCTCTTCATTTCCTCGTTGATTCGTTTCCAATCCTCCATAGAGTAGGTCTGGGGCTTCGGGACGTCGCCCTTTCTCGTCTTTGCCATCGGGGTGAAGTCGGGGTTCATAGCCGCGAGCACCTCCTCGGAGTCGAGCGATGCGCCGAGTCTTTCATAGGTTGCCTTGACCTCGCGCTCGGCGAGCTCATCAGAGGGCGAGTCGATGGTGACGTCCGCAACCGAGGTCTTGACGTACACGATTCCCGCGGGCATAAGCTTGCCGCCTTCGTCGACTCCGAGCTTGCGTAAGAACTCGGGACGGTCGGTCTCTGTCACCGATTTTAAGTACAGCAACATTTGCAGATTTTCACCCTTTTTGACGTCGTCGAGTGAGAATTCCTTGATTCCCGTCTTGTAGTCAATGACTCTGACGTAGACGTCATTTCCAATCTTGACGGTGTCGAGTCTGTCGATATATCCGCCGATGATAACTCTGTGCTTCTTGTCATCCGTAGTGTAAATTATAGAGTCGGGCGTTTCTTTGTTAAACGCGTCAATACGCATCTCGCACTGCACAGGTGTAAACCGACAGTTAGCAAATTCATCGCATAAGCCCTCAACTATGGGGCGCGCGACTCTATTGATTCTTTCGATAATTACCTCGTTTTTAGCAGATCCCGCGCCTCCGAGCTCGCGCTCGATATATGCCTTTGCAGACTGCTTGGTAATTCTCTCGCGCTCCTCGGGGGAGAGGTCGGCGATGCTCTTACCGTCCTTCATCACCTCACCGAAGGTGTTCTCAAGCACCGAGTGTATGAAGTTGCCGACAACGAGCTGATTTATCTCTGCCTTGTCGTCCTCATCAATGCCGAGGAAGTACTTGCCGAAGTATCTGAAGGGGCACTTCAGGTACTTGTCGATCTTACTCTGCGAGAGGTAAATATCCTTGCCGACGATAATGCCGATCGCTTCGTCGTCGATCGTTACCTCGTCATTCTCGAGCTTGCCCTCACTCACCGCGAGCACGTCCTCGTACTCTGTTCCTTGGAGCGCTTTTTTGATTGCCGCTTTCTCAGACCTCGTTGCCTTGCCGAGATTCTCGAGCGCTAGCTCGGGAGAGTATATCTTGTCCATAAGAGGCAGATTGCCGATGGATACGGGCTTCACAGCCTTGTCCGTTATCTCACTGATTCTCGCGATAACCTCGGAGGGTAGGGCAGAGCCGAGTGACGCAGTCTTTGCCGTATAGATAAGAGTGACCGAGCGCTTAGCAAAGGAGAAGGACCTCGAGAAGGAGTAGAGCTCTCTCGCATTCTTGACCTCTAGGTCGGGGGTGACTCCGAGACCGAGCCTTGCGAGCGTTGCCTTGTCGCGGTCGGTGAAGTATGACGTATCCGAAACCGTCTTGGGAAACTCGCCCGCATTGACGCCGATGAGGTAAACGTGCTTCTTGTCGTGGAGTCTGACCATATCCGCGCGACCGACGCTGACCTCATCGTGGTATGAGGGAATGCTTCCCATGCTTGTGTCGGTGAAGATTACCGAGAGCTGATTAATGAATGACTCCGCATCTGCAGGCAGGTCTCCGAGCACGTCGACGAGTGTGTCGAGCGAGTCGCAGATGATTCTCCAGAGCCTTGCGTTTTGCTCGGCTGACTCCTTCTCACCGAGGTCTGCAAGCTCCTTCGCTCTTTCCTCGAGCTTACTTTCAAGGTCGATTCCGATGAGGAAGTCGAGCAGGGCCTCAGCGTGCTCGCGGACGGTCTTAGCTTCTCCCGCGCGCTCCGAGAGCTCACGGAGGGGAGACATGATTTTTTCTCTTATCTCGTTAATTCTGACCAATCTTTCGGAGTCGCCCTCCTTGAATGCCTCGTAGCCTCTCGGATTCATATTCCAGAGCATCTCGTCTGTAAAGCGAGAGCCCGAGATATTCCACTTCGTGACGTACATCTCAAACAGGTCGCACTCGTCCCTCGTCGCGCCGATAAGACCGCACTTGACGTAGGTCAGGACGTCCGCCGTTGTAAAGCGGCGGATGATTGCCGCGTAGGCGGTGGTGATAAGCTTAATCGCCTCGAAGGAATTGATGCTCTTAGGATTTGCGAAGAAGTGAGGCACACCCGCTTTGAGCAGCGAGGTATCAAGGATTCCCGAGTAGGACTCAAGGCTTCTCGCGATAATGGCAAAGTCGGAAAAACGCTCTCCCGCCATTACCCGTCTCTTGATATCCGAGACTATAAAGTCGCACTCCTCAAACGGAGTTGCCGCCTCGAAGATTCTGAGCATCTCGGGGTTATTTTTGAGAATTTGTACACTATCGTTGTCAATTTTGCCCTCATTTCGCCATAAAAGCTCGCATACCTCGGAAAGCACGGGCTCAAACTCCTGGCTTTTCGCATCGGGGGCGAGGAGCTTTATTTCGGCTCCCGCCGAGCGCGCAAGAGAGACAAGACGCCTTTCACATTCACGAAGCTCGGTGAATTCAAAGCTGTCCTTTCCGGCCTTCCTTACGGTCAGGGAGACATTCACCTCGGAGCATTTGACGAGTGCCTTTATCAGCGCATACTGAGGCTCGGTAAACGAGGTAAAGCCCTCGATAAAGATTACCGTATTGTCAAGATATGAGCCGTCGGCGCTGAGCTTTGCCGAAAGGCCCGCGAGGTCCTCGGTCATATCTGCATAACGCTCCGAGAGCTTTTCCTTGTAGAGAGAATAGATGAGTCCGAGGTCCTGGAGCTTGCTTCTCAGCCTGCCGTCCTCACCCTTTAAGAGAGCCTCGCTCATCCTCAATTCATCGGGCTTGATGCCGAGAGAGGAGAGCTCGTTAACCGCCTCGAGCGCCTTCGTTACAATGCCCGAGCCGATATTCTTCGCTCCGCGCGTCATAGTCAGCATAGGCGAGAGCTCGGTGAGCACGCCCCACATGACCAGCGCCTTTTTAGCCGAGGTTATATATTCTCCCGATACGCCGCCGAGAGTACGGAATGCCGTGTTGGTAAAACGTGTGAAGTTGGTTACCTCAAAGGAGAGCGCCGCGCTCGGTGGGAGAAGGTCACACATCTCCGCCTCAGCGGTGAGAGTCTGCTGCTCGGGCACGAAAAGAAAGACTCGCTTGCCCGAGTCGATTGCTCGCTTTATACTCTTGATTATTTCGTCGTGCGCGACCGAAGTAAAGCCGCCCTCATATAACGTTAGCATTAACTCTTCCTCCTGTATTTTTCATCGATTCTGTAGCCCTCGTTTCGCGAGGAGATTATGATTTTTCTGCCGTCTTTTTCAAGCTTGCGTCTGAGATAGTAGACGTAGACGTTTACCACTCCCGCGTCAAAGCCCTCGCCCCATACCGCCGCGAGCAGCTCCTCTCTTGAGACAAAGCCCTCTGCGTCTGAAAGGCAGGCGAGCAGCTTGTACTCAACCTCGGTCAGCTTGATAGCCTCGCCAAAGAGGTGGACGTGTCTGCCGTCCTTCGAGAGAGTAAGAGCGCTCTCGCTGTCCTCGCCTCTGCCCATTACCGCGTCGAGTATTTCCTCGTGGCGGAAGGGTAGGGGAATGTCACACCCATCGCCGAGAGTCACCGAGGGGAAGTCCGGACGCTCCGCGCTCTCGGTGTCGGCAAAAATGAGAGAGTAAGCCTCCGGGTCGCAATCGGCGCCCACACGCTCAACCTCCGCTATGCCGCGCAGAAGCAGTCGTATTTTGTTGTATACGCGCGGATTTCCGCTTATCACGCCAATACGCTTCATAAGATCTCCTTGGATTTCTAATTTATTAGAATAATTATAATACATTTTTTCATAAATGTCAAGGTTAAGGAATAATAGAAAGTTGAAAACAGAAAATGTCACAGTGGAGTGCATGCATTTCCGTTTTGAATGATGAGTGAGCTTATAGAAAGTTAGCGTATCGCAACCTCATCCGTCTTGCTTCGCAATCCACCTTCCCCAAAGGGGAAGGTTAAGACAGACCTTCCCCTTTGGGGAAGGTGTCACGAGCCTTTGCGAGTGACGGATGAGGTTGCGATACGCTAGCAATTCCTACGTTTTGTCAATGCAAAACTTCGGCGCAATGCGCCAATGCAAAATGCAGAATGCAGAATGCAAAATGGGGGGGCGGGACGCCAATGCGGAATGCGGAATTCGGAATGCAAAATGAGGACGAAGAACAAACCGTAGGGGACGGCGATGCGGCAAAGCCGCAAAAGCAAAATGCAGAATGCAAAATGCAAAATGGGGGGACGAGGAACAAACCGTAGGGGACGGCGCCACGACGTCCCGTGAATGTGAAATCGTATTGCACCAACCAAAACAAAAAGGGAGCCTATGCTGACTCCCTTTACTTTATCTATCCAACCTTCTTTCGCGTAGCTCGCGGTAGTAATGCTCCTCGACACCGACGGTCAGGGGCTCAACGTACAGGTCGCTCGCTCTGAGCGCCTCCTCGCTTTCGAAGGAGTCGTAGTAGCCGCCGCAAAGTCCGGAGTGGTCACTTCCTCCCGAGATAAAGAGCCCACGCTCAAGGCATATCCTCCTTGAGAGCGCCTTTTCCTCATCGGATAGGGAAGGGTGCAGGACCTCCAGCCCCTTGATACCCGCGGACAGCAAAAGCTCGATGTTTTCAAGCTGTCTCCTATTCGGGTGAGCGCATACGGCAAATCCGCCCGCCTTCTCAATAAGCTCGACCATCTCGAAAAGAGTGTTGAAGCGGTGACTCGGCGGAAACATTCCCCTCTGATGGCGGAAGTTCTTGTCAAACCAAGCCATGTATTCCTCTTCCTTGACAAGCCCCTTAGCCTTCATCGCGCGGAAAACGTGATTATTGCACAGCCACGGAATGCCCGCGTTATACTCGAGCACCTCGTCCCACGTGATGCCCGTGATTCCGCCCGTCCTTATAGCCTCGTCAAAGCAGCACCTTGTGTTGTCGGTCTGCCTGAGCGCCATATCCGAGAGGTACTTCTTCATCTCGGGATACTCGGGATCAAAGCCGAAGCCTACGATATGAAAGTCCATCGGCTCCGAGACGGTAAACTCAACGCCGAAAAGACATTCCATCCCCTCCGCCTCGCACGCCTGACAGAGCTCGGGGTAAGCGCTCGCGGTGTCGTGATCGGTGATCGCTAGAGCGCGGTAGCCCTCCTCCTTCGCTATTCTGACAAGCTCCGCGGGGGAGTACACACCGTCGGAATGTGTGGAGTGGAGGTGTAAATTCGCATAAGGTCTTTCGTTCATAGCTGTGCCTTCCTTTGCTTTTATCTAGGCTAATTTTACCACCCTCGCCGCCCGAAGTCAATAAAAACAAGCGTTTTATGGCTCAAAAATGGCAGTGTGGGTAAATATTTTCAGTATTGAGAGCAATTTTTGCAATGGTTAGAGGGAAATATATGTGCTATAATGTACTTGTAAAATAATATTTTAAGGAGAATACACCAATGAACAACGATATGATCAAAGAACTCCACCTTATCGGCCTTATTCCCGTAATCAAGATCGAGAACGCAGACGATGCAGTTCCGCTTGCAAAGGCTCTTATCGACGGCGGTCTTCCCGCGGCGGAGATCACCTTCAGAACCAAGTGCGCGGCAGAGGCTATCAAGAACATTACCGAGGCTTTCCCCGAGATGCTCGTGGGTGCAGGTACCGTTCTTACCACCGAGCAGGTTGACGCGGCTATCGCGGCAGGCTCCAAGTTCCTCGTATCCCCCGGTCTTAACCCCAAGGTTACCGCATACTGCCTTTCCAAGGGCGTTCCTATGCTCCCCGGCTGCTCCAATCCCTCTGACGTAGAGGCGGCTCTCGAGCTCGGTCTCTCCACCGTTAAGTTCTTCCCCGCAGAGGCTGCAGGCGGTCTTAAGATGCTTAAGGCTATGGCCGCTCCCTACGGTCAGCTTACCTTCATGCCCACAGGCGGCATCAACGAGAACAACCTCCTCGACTACCTCAAGTTCAACAAGATCGTTGCTTGCGGCGGCTCCTTTATGGTTCGTGACGACCTCATCAGAGACAAGAAGTGGGACGAGATCACCGCTCTTACCAGAAATGCTGTTAAGGTAATGCTCGGCCTTGAGTTCGTACATATGGGCATCAACAACGATAATATCGAGGAAGCCGAGAAGGGCGCTAAGCTCTTTGAGCTTATGTTCGGTCTCCCCACCCGCACGACCAGCAAGTCCACCTTCGCAGGCGAGGAGTTCGAGTTTATGCACCAGAAGGGCCCCGGCAAGTGCGGCCACATCGGTATCAAGACTCACTTCGTTGACAGAGCTATCGCATACTTCGAGAGACAGGGCATCGCTATCGATCACGATTCCATCACCTACGACGATAAGACCGGCAAGCCTAAGTTCTGTTACTTTAAGGATGAGATCTGCGGCTTCGCAGTTCACCTTGTACAAAAGTAATCGCGTACCGCGCGATTACAATGAATTGCAACGAGTTGCATGAATTGAGCACCAATGCTCATGAATTGCCTTCGGCATGAATTGCGCCTGCGGCACATTGATAGTTGCAATTCAAATCATGACGGCTTGTCCGTCAATTCATGGAGCAAAGCGAGAAATCATGAAGTATAGCTTCAATTCATGGAGCGAAGTGAGAAAAGTATGAAACGCAGTTTCAATTCATGATGCTCCGCGTCAATTCATCAAAACTTCACCAACAAACCAACATCAGTCCAACGTGGCACTCCGCTGCGTTGGACTTTTTTCTTGTGATCAATTAGATCATTTCACATTTTAATGGTATCATTTTTTGAAAAATGACCTAATTGACTTGACAAATGGTATATGAATTTTCACTCACAAAAGTGAAAAAAGTGAAAATTCAGTGAAAAAAGTGAAAATTCAGTGAAAATTTACTTGACAGTAAAAAGAATAATCGCTATAATATAGGTAAAAGATCATACGGAGGCGTGTTATATGAACTTTGAGACAGAAAATATTGAGTTTAAGCAGCAGTTTACCGAAGATTTATATAAAGAGGTAATCGCATTCGCAAATACGGATGGCGGAGTGATTTATATAGGAATTAACAATGACGGTGAGGCTGTCGGAATTGATAACGTTGACGAAAACTACACTCGCATCACAAACGGAATTCGCGACGCAATAATGCCCGACGTCACAATGTTTGTTAAGTATACCATTCAGGAGAACAAAGTTGTTAAGATCACCGTAGGTGAGGGTTCTTACAAGCCTTACTATCTTAAATCCAAGGGATTAAAGCCCAGCGGAGTTTTTGTAAGGCAGGGAACCTCCACTGCACCTGCATCACCCGAGCAAATACGCGCTATGATAAAGGAGTCCGACGGCGATACCTTCGAGGCTATGCGTTCGATGGATCAGTCCCTGACCTTTAAGAGCGCAAAGGAGGCCTTCGCTCGATACGACGTTGACTTCGCTAAAAGCAAATACAGAGCGCTCGGTATCACTCATCCCACCGAGGAGATATATACCAATCTCGCTTTGATAATCTCGGATCAGTGCGCGCATACTACCAAAATTGCGGTATTCGGCGATGATTCAAACACGGAATTCCGTGATAGCAAGGAGTTTGGTGGCTCTGTGTTTAAGCAGCTTGACGATGCGTACTCGTATTTATCCTTGTGTAACAAAAAGATGGCAACCTTCAAGGGCCTTGAGAGAATAGAAAAAGCGGATTATCCGGATGCGGCTCTCAGAGAGGCGTTACTTAACGCGCTCGTTCATAGGGATTACAGCTTCAGCGGCAGCGTGATCATCAACGTGAACGATAACGAGATGGAATTCATCTCTATAGGCGGTCTTCTGCCCGGACTATCCCCCGAGGATATCAGAAGCGGAATTTCGCAGCCCAGAAACAAAAATCTAGCCGCAATATTCCATCGCTTGCATCTGATCGAGTCCTACGGCACGGGCATAAGAAAGATATATAACCTCTATGCTAAATGCTCTTCTCAGCCGCGCATTGAGGTCACCCAAAACACATTCAAAATCATACTGCCTAATATGAACAGGCTTCAAGGACGAAACAATGAAGTGGAAAAGAATGTCGCTATATCCGCCCAAAAGCAAACCGTACTTAACTTTATTGACGAAAACGGCTATATTTCTGAGGCGCAGATTATGGAGCTGCTCGGCGTAAAGAAGACTCGCGCATACGCGGTAGCTAAGGAAATGTGTGCTGAGGGGTTGATAAATGTAATTGGTCGTGGTAGCTGCAAGAAATACGTGAAAGGATAAACAATTAACGGAAAATCTTATGATAGTTATAGCGATAACGAAATAGCAATTTATAAGCAAACACTTTACGAATACGTCTATAACACGCATACTTCGGCGTAAATTGTGTTAACCGGTTGTATTTCGGCTTTGTACCACCAAAAGACATAAAAAAATGTGCGTTTCCCGCGCGGTGCCCTTCAGGTCGCCGCGCTTTTTCTATTTTGCGCTCAAAAATGTCAAAATATTTTTACATATTCTGCTTTAAGTTATTGCATTTTTATTTTAAATATGTTAAAATATAGGTTGTAAAAGCATATTTGACATTAAGAAAGGAGTTTGATGTAATGATAATCGACCTTTTCCACAACAAAATAGTCAAGGATACCGCGACCGACGCGTTCGTAGAGAGCTTTAACACCGTGCTTGTGCCCATGCTTGAGGAGAAGTACGGCGACGCTATCGAGTGCGTCACCATGTACGAGGACTACATAGCCGACGAGCTTCTCTTTGAGGGCGAGTGGTACTATCCTCTCTCGGTTAAGCTCGAGGGCGAGGACGCGATCATATCCTGGATCAAGTGGCCCATTACCAAAAAGACATTCAGAAATAATATTCCTTACGCATATATCGGTGGGGAGACGGTAGACTTCTCCTTTGCCGGCTTTGTACCTAATGGATTTGCGGACAAGCTCCGCGGCCGTAGGATCGACTACGACAGAGCGGCTATCAAGCTTCGCGTTGAGGCTGTGACCGACGATGTGACACTCCTTGTCGGCAAGTACAGCCAGACCTTTATCGACGAGCTCGCAAGCCAGATCACAGAGGAGCTCTGCACCAAGGTTGGCGTTGAGGGAATAGAAAACACCACGATGGAGCTTCAGCTTGTGTTTGCTCCCGGCACCTATCTTGAGCACACCTCCGAGAACGTTACCTACCGCCGTCTTCTCCTTGTTGACAAGGGCTGTCAGGCGCGTGACTTCTGGGTTAAGTGGACCCGTCTTGACGGCGCTCTCGGCTATAAGGTGTCCGACGTTGTAAGCGCGGAAACCATTAAGTTTGAGCTCGGCGAGGACGTCGCGCAGAAGATCCGCGAGAAGGAATACCGCTTCCTCGCAGGCGCTAACCCCAACAAGTACCAGGCGGCAATGGGCAAGAAGACCGTTACCGAATGGAGAGATATAATCAAGAGAGCTATCAAGCGCGGTGAGCTCGTTAAGGTTGTCACCGAGGCAGAGCTTGCGAATCACGCAAGTGACGTCAGCGATAAGCTCCGTGAGCTTCTCGGAAGCTTCGGCGTAGTAGCTCCCACACCCGTTGATCCTATGGCGAAGGACGAGGAGGTCGACGTTGTTGCCGAGCTCGCTAAGTCCGTACTCGCTACCGAGGAGCCCGAGGCAGAGGACGAGCCCGAGATCGAGATCGAGCTTGAGGCTGAGATCGAGCCCGTCGAGGAAGTCGAGGCAGAGCCCGAGGTCGAGGAGGTCGCAGAGGAGGCAGAGCCCGAGCCCAAGATCAAGAACGTATTCGACTTTGACTTTGGAAATCTTGAGGATGAGCCCGAGGAGGAGGTATTCTCCATGGGTGAGATCACCTTTGAGGAATATGAGCGCGAGACCGCGAAGACAGCACCCGCCGCACCCGTGCTTGACGAGGACGCTATCAGACGCGAGATCGAGGCTAAGATCCGTCTTGAGTATGAGACCGAGGCAAGAGTCAGAGCTGAGCGCGAGGCAGAGCAGCTTCGCCTTGAGCACGAGAGACTCCTTGAGGAAAATGAGAGACTTTCGAGAATCGCAAGAGAGGCTGAGGCTCGTCGCATAGCTGAGGAAGAGGCTCGTAGAAAAGAGGAAGAGGCTCGCCGTCTTGCCGAGGAGGAGAGACAGCGTGAGCTCGAGGCTAAGCGCGCTGAGGAAGAGAGAATCAGAGCCGAGCTCGAGGAAAAGATGCGCCTTGAGGCAGAGGAGAGAGCGAGAATCGCCGAGGCCGCGAGAATGGCAGTAGAGGAGCAGAAGCGCCTTGAGGCTGAGAGAGCGGCTAAGGAGGAGCGCGAGAGAAAGGAAGCCCTTGCAAGAGAGGCTGAGAGACTCCGCCGCGAGGAGGAAGAGCGCAGACTCGAGGAGCAGCGCCGCCGTGAAGAACAGCGCCGCCGCGAGGAAGAGGAGCGCAGACGCCGTGAGGAAGAGGAAGCAAAGGCTCGCGTGGCTATCGTCACCAAGTCCGCTAAGCTCCTGTTCCGTTACTCCGTAGACCTCAACGTTATCAAGAGGATCAAGGAGGTTGTCGAGACCACCCTCGTCGAGGCAAAGAAGGAGAAGCTCAATATCCATATCAAGGCATACCCAAACGATCAGAACTCCATCGCCCTTGAGATCAAGCTTCCGCAGAACGAGATGGACCTTCTCGTTACTATGATGCAGGCACTCGGTAAGGCATCTCTCGGTATCACCAAGATCGTTCTCGAGTAATGCTTTAATGCCCTGCGGGCGCAAAGCATCGATATAAATCCGCTCGCGGATTTGTATCATATCGAAACCGACCTAAGGACGGTTATATCGAATTCACATTTCGTGAATATGCTTCACGAAAGTGAATATATCGAGGGGTTGCAAGGCAACTCCCATATCGACGAGTGGCGTAAGTCAATTCATGAAGCACCGCTTCAATTCACGGAGCGAAGCGAGAAATCATGATGCATCAGCATCAACTAATATAGCAATAATCAACGCAAATAACGAAAACGGCAGAGCACAAGCGCTCTGCCGTTTTTATATATAATAAGTAAAAAAATGTAGACAAAAATCTCTTAATCTACTTCTTCGACCAAAAATTCATTCACGGATATCGCATCATACCTTGCGCATGTTCTGATGTAAGCCGCACCCGCAGGTATGGTGAGATAGTATCCGTTTTCCTCCATAGTAGGTCCGCCCACGATTTTCATAACTTTCCCGTTTTTATCAAGGATTGCGGTATTTCTGCAATAGGGCATATAATAAGTCTTGCCTGCAGTCACGGGGATGAAATCGTAGGAGAAATAAGCCTCCATTTCTGTGAGCTCTCCTGTTGAGCCGTACACACCTGCCTTCTCATAAAGCACGTTTGTTTCGTGCTCTATTGTGACCTCGGTTATAGAAAATTCATCCACGGAAATAGCATCATACCTTGCGCAGGTTCTGACATAAGCCGCACCCGCAGGTACGGTAAGATAATATCCGTTTGCTTCCATTGTCGGTCCGCCTACGGTCTTGATGATATTTCCACCCGCATCAAGAACAGCAGTATTTCTGCAATATGGCATATAGTAGGTTTTGCCACCGATCACGGGAATAAAGTCAAATGAAAAATAATCCTCCATTCCCGTCAGTTCATATGTAGAACCGAGAACTCCCGTTTTCTCATACAGAACGTTAGTTTCGGGATCTATTACCTCGTAGTCTCTAACGTCAAGTCCAAGCTTATTTACAAGATCCTTTATAGCCTGCTTGCCCATAACCTCGTGGCCTTTGCTGCTCGGGTGTGTATTATCCGGAATATATCCCTCCGAGTCGAGATTCTCATAGGTTATTCCGCACTTATCAAAGTCGATCGTATAGCATCCGAAAAAGTCTGCGAGCTCGCGCAAAGCCTTGTTAAACTCGGGTAAGCTATATAAATTATTATTGGTAGGGAAGTTATCAGAGTCAATTCGCTTGAAGGATGCCTGAGTGGCGATCACAATAGCCGCATCGGGATAGGCCTCGCGGATGTTCTTGATAGTCAGAGACATAGCCTCGAGCACTCCCCAGCCTCCGTCTACCTTGTCCGTTGTCGGATATTGCCAGTCGCAGTTATCGAAATAGCCTTCTGTAAGCTTTGCGTACGGAGAGTGAGTCATATCGTTGCATCCGCGGTAGAGGATCACCACGTCGGGCGCGATACGGTCCATGCTTCCTTCGATACGTGTACCTAGCTTGCGTATCTGCGACTCATGCCAAGCGTGAGCGTTTTTTAGTGTCAGCGTTGTATCCTCATGAGAAGAGTAGGAACTGCTGCTATAAGTGACCGCGTTCACCTTGCAGTTGAAGTAATCCTCAATATGCTCCCACCATACCTTTGTCGATGAGGGATTATGGTTCTTTGCATTACCGATAGTTTTTCCAACGTCCTCAGCACTCGGGGTAAAGATCAATTCGCTACCGATATCGCTTTCCGTAATTTCGTGTCCGCCGATCACGGTTCCTATATCGTAATAAGTAGGGTAAGCGGAAAGACAAACGCCAACGTCCGCCTCGCCCACGGTGATTTCCACCGCGTTTCTGCCTGCCTTAGTCGAGATGCTGTCGCCTACGACGGCTATCGTCAGATTATTCTTGATATTACTTGCGTCGTTGAGTGTGCCGCTTATCAGATCCTCAATCCACTCCTCCTCGGAGCCTGTATAACCGTACTTTTCACAGTAGAGCTCGTAGGCGGATTTTCCGTCTTTACCGTCGGTACCGTTTGTTCCGTTTTCACCGGACTCACCCACAGGACCCTGCGCTCCGTCAACACCGTCCTTACCATCAACGCCATCTTTGCCATCAGCGCCATCCTTACCGTCAGCACCATCCTTACCATCAGCACCGTCTTTACCGACTACAACGCCGAGGTTGGTGACTGTGCCATCGGTCATGGTGATTATCAGCTCGCCCTTATCGTTAATTTCGGTCTTTGCAATTCCGACACCATTTTCACCGGCATCACCTTTCTCGCCTTTTTCACCGTTTACGCCCTCGGACGGCTGAAGCAGAATACTGCAAGAGCTGAACACGCTGACACAACACATCAGTAGCGCAAGAACGAGTAGTAGAGAAATACTTCTTTTCATATTAACTCCTTTTATTTATGAATAAGCAAATAATTATTTGCATAAAACGGAATAATGCGCGTTTATTTATCATTATATTGGTAAATTGTATAGATAGGTACAACCGCTGAATTACCGTTAATTATATCGCCAACGTTGGGTGCAACATCTCCTTGCAGCCATCCTGCGTTCGCGCTGTTCGAATGATAATAAGCGATGCTTACTCCGTCAACTCGCGTACATTGAACAATAAAATAAGTGGGGAAGTCATAGGCTTTTTCAAGCGTGAATCTTGCAACGTAAGCATAACGGTCGGTAGAAAATACAACCTGCTTATCTTCATCTTTTATTAAATGCTCGATTACTTCGTTGGTTTCACCGTTTACTACCCAGACGTTGATTTTGCTTATTACTGAGGTGCCATCAGCATTTACAACCTCGAAATCCACATAGTCGATTCTAGTACCAGCATCAAGCGGGGTGGAGCTTGCCGCGGAGTATGCGTTGGTTGATAATGGCATAGCATTATCGAGCACTTCGGGGGCGGTACACAGTATTCTTACGTCGGTGTTTTTCTCAATTTCAAGATGATCGGGAAGACAGTTTGATACAAACGTTGAGCCGTCGTTGCCTTTGAGAATACTTCCGCTATCAGTAAGGAAATACGAGCTTGTGATAAGATTTACATTCTTCTTCGCGTTACTGCTGTAATAGGCGCAATTACCGAAAATACTTGATGAGAAAATAACGCCGATACTGTTATTTACTTCGACTCTACCGTAAAAAATCTGACAAGCGTCAAACGTCCATCCGTTGATGCAATCATTGACTTGTATCGGATTGTCATTATGGTTGAACGTGCAAGAATTACATCCGCCGTGCGCGGGATTCGAGCCGTCATTGTTTAAGATAAATCCGTAACCGTTGGAGTTCCACATACAGCTGACGTACATATTGTTTCCGCCGCAGTTAACACTTCCGATGTAGTTTTCACCGAAAACGCAGTTAAGGACTTGGGTGTATTCGCAACGGTAATCGAGATATGAGCCGCAGTAGTTATTGTAAAACCTGGTGTTGGTAATCTGAAGTTGCTTGTAGAATTTTCCTTCCTCGGCAGTTCCGTAGGAGGACATAGTTTTTCCGTAGAGGCCATATAAATCCCAGCCGCAGATATCAACGTTCTCGATATTGATGCTCCTGGAAGCGTTGATCCACACTCCCGTGCGTGAGCCCTTGCCCGAGGGGCGTGTAGCGTTATTTCCTTGGATTTTGAGCTTTTCAAGTCTTACGTTATCAACATTTTCTAAGAGAAGGAGTACCGTAGATTCGCTTTCTTCGCTTAATTTCAAAATAGTATTTGCTCCACCACAAAGTGATATGTCTGAGGGGAGATGGACGGTTGATGGGAAGATATATACTCCGTCGGAAAAGATGATAGTTTTGTTTTTTATACCTTCATCCTTTAGCATTTTGTTGAAGAGCTCCGCATCTACCTCACCGGGCGTAATTCCGTATGATGATGCAAAAACAAATTCGGGTGATTCCGAAGTGGACTCACCGTCAGCACCATCCTTACCATCAGCACCGTCTTTACCGACCACAACGCCGAGGTTGGTGACTGTGCCATCGGTCATGGTGATTATCAGCTCGCCCTTATCGTTAATTTCGGTCTTTGCAATTCCGACGCCATTTTCACCGGCATCGCCTTTTTCACCCTGCGAACCCGGAGTCCCGGTTAGCAAAAGACTGCAAGAGCTCATTGAAAGAATCATCGCGAGCAGTATGATCATAGAAAGTATCTTTTTCATATCGTCTCCTATAAAACACGCGTATTGATGGATTTGATTTAATTATATCACAAGCGCCGTGATTTGTAAACAGTAAATCTGTGCGATTACAATGAATTGCAACATGTAGCATGAACCTAGCATAAAAGCTCATGAATTGCCTTCGGCATGAATTTCGCCTGCGGCGCATTGATAGTTGCAATTCAAATCATGATGCGAAGCATCAATTCATGAAGCGTAGCTTCAATTCATGGAGCGAAGCGAGAATTCATAATACTCCGCATCAACTAATATAGCGATAATCAACACAAATAACGATAACGGCAGAGCCAAGTGCTCTGCCGTTTTTTGCTCTTTTATGTATAAATAGGTAAATGATTATTTGCAATTATTTGCTGTTTCAAATTAGCATTGATGTGCTCATCCGCTGTTCGATATGTAATCCTCGATTACGCGAGATAAGCACTGCGCGCAGTGCCGTGATATAAAACGCTTCGCGTCCGTGATATGTCGCGAGACACGCAACGTGATATGGACGGCAGTGCCGTCGTGATATGCCGCAAAAGCGGCGTTATTTATACGTTGCTAAAACACACAGTAATATACATCTTTTCACCGTGGTAGCTTGTTCTGTCGGTGACGTCGACACCAAGCGAGCGCAGGGTAGTGAGGCTTCTTTTCAGCGTGTCGACAAAGACGTCTATCCTCTCAAGAGCCCCCGCCTTCCCGACCTCCTCGGGCATATATGAGTCCACCGCCAGATCGACCAGCGCCTCGCACTCCCTCACCGTCAGCTCACGCGTGATGACCTTCTCGAGCACGTCGAGTCTGTCGTTTTCCGACTCTAAGCGGAGCAGAGCCCTCGCGTGTCTTTCCGATATTCCGTGCTTTATGATAAGCCTCTCCATATGGGGCGAGAGCGAGAGCAACCTCAGCTTGTTTGCCACGTAGGATTGGCTCACTCCCATTCTTTCTGCGAGCTCCTTCTGCGTTATTTTACATAGCTCCATCGTGCCCGACATTGCCCGAGCTTCTTCAAACATATCCATATCTGAACTTCCTTTTTTGCTTTTATTCTATCACAGGAAGCCACACCTTTTTTGCCGTAAGAGGTCGAGAAATATCCGCGCGAAAAATTAACGCTCTGCCTTTTTTAAAAACCGGTTTAATGAATTGTCCATTTTGACAATTCAATTCATTATTTCGTAGTAAAATAAAAAAATGAGAGCGTGCGTGCCGCCCCCATTTTATTTTATCTCTTGCTCAAGATCTGCAAAAATATCAGAAGAAAAGAAATCAAGAACAGAAATATCTATGCCATCGCAGATTTTCTTTATCGTAGACACAGTTGTGCTCTTGTTTCTGCCGCTCATGATGTTGTTAAGAGTGGATTGAGTTATACCCGAGGTAATTGCCAATTTATTGAGCGTAATACCTCTCTCACTACATAATTGTTGAATTCGTATTCTGCAAGCCTCGCCTATTGTCATAGTAACACATCCTTTCTAAAGACATTTTAACTCTTTTGAATTAAAAAGATTAACCCAAAAGGGTTGACTTTAGAGTTTTAAAGTGTTATTATAAAAAAGAAGGCAAAAGGAGGGGTGAATAATGAGCGGAATAGAGAGATCGGTTGACAAGCTGGGAAGAATTGTTCTTCCTATAAAGTATAGAGAAAAGTTAGGGATAAAAACCGATGATAAGGTTATTATTTCACTCGAAAAAGGTATGATTACGGTTTCACCTGCCGAGGGCGTATGCGCTTTGTGCGGAGCTGAAATTACAGAGTCTTGTAGGCTGAGAGTGTGCAGGACATGCATAAAACGAATAAAAGAGGAAGCATAAAACAAGAGCAGGGAAAGGGAAAACCGATCCTTGCTCTTTTTATGCTTATGTTTTATCGCATTATGAGTTTTTTTGGTGCCTCAGGTACTTATCTTTCTTGCGTGACAGAAAAATTGACCTGAAACTTCAAACAAAATTGGGAGAAGCTTCAGGTCATTCAATAAGAGCCTTATTACACCGGACTCGACTTCTTGGGAAAGAGAGATAAATGCCTGAAGTGATAATAATTCACATCTGGAGTCGGTTCGAGTTATTATATTTGCCTGCCGGCAAGAAATTCGCCGTATATCTGCTCCTCGCCGTCCTTACGCGCCTTGACCGCATCCTCGAAATTCTTGTAAGTCCCGAGGTTATACGTCTTTCCCTTGAATCGCAATCTTGCGCGCCACTTGCCCGTTTTTGCGTTATAATATACACCTCGCGCACCGCTCGTGTTGGTTGCTATCAGCCTGTTGCTTCTGATTCGGCTTACCTCCGTTCCGCCTATCAGACCTACCTTCTCGCGCATTTTCTCTGCGGCATATCTTTGCGCGCAGCTTCGACACATACTGATACTTCTATTCGTCAGACTGTCGGTTGCTTTGTAGGTAATATTTCCGCAATCACAAAGGCACTCCCAGAGTGGTACTGTCCTCCTTCCGCGAGAAGCGCGCTTGTCGGAACGATCAAGAACCACAACTTTTCCATACCGTTTACCAATGATATTTGTTTTGGTAGGCTTTCTTCTTTTTGTAGTCATAATGTGCATTATGTTGCCCTATTCAGGAGAAAGAAAGAGAAAAACGCTTGAAAAATGGACAAATCTGTGCTAAAATGATGTTAACCAAGTAAAAAGTGGCGATGGAGTTCTACATAATGCACATTATGAGAAGAAAAGCATAGTAAAAGAGCAAGGCAAAATTAATCCGCCTTGCTCTTATCTTATTTGTAACTGTTGTCGATATGCTAAAAGCTGTCGCTTTTACCGATGTCTTGCGCCGCGCACAAGACTACACAAGACTACACCAGACTCGACTTCTTGAGCACAAGATTGCTCACCGCGCCGAGGCCAAGGGAGAACATTGCGCCGCCCGCGAGGCAGAGTGCCACGTTCATAAAGGTCGAATTAAGAGGCGTGATCATACCCACCATCATAAAGAGAAGCATACCGCCGCCGAGTGAGGCGCAGATGGAGAGCCACGCCTTCGACTTTGCCCAGACGCTTACGCATACGAAGATAGGTACAAAGACGAGCATCAGGAGGACCTTGGCAAGCATACACGCGAGGATATTAAGAGGCGTGAGTCCGACGAGCTCAAAGGAAAGGCTTGACACCGCGCCGCCTATCATCGCGCCGATAAAGTAGAGCGCAAGCATCAGAGTGCCGGTAACAAATCCGACCACGGTCTTTGAGATAACGTAGTCGCCCTTTTTTGCGCGGACGGTGAAGAGATTCTTCGCAAATCCGCTCGAGAAGTCCTCGGAAATATTAAGGCAAACAAACACCGCCACGGCCATAAACATCATGTTGATATTGCACATCGCCATAACGTCCATACCGCCCATAGCCTCGCCGCCGGGGAGAGTGCCGATAGACTGCCAAGCGCTCTCGGGACCGTGCATAACCGTCTCGACACCCGTCTGCGGGTCGACCGAAACCGAGCCGTCCATCATTGTCATCATCACCGTCATCAATATGGGGACGAGCAGGGAGACCGCAAGCATAATATAGAAGGTTCTTGACTTCAAGACTTTTCTCACGTCCACGCGGAGCATACTGATGACTCTTTCCTTAAAGCTGCGCTGTTCAAGCTTAACTGCGCTTTCCATCACTTGCCCTCCTTCATTAAGTCGATATAGTATTCCTCAAGGCCTATCTTAGCCTTGCCGAGCTCGGTGACGGCAATACCGTTATCGTAAAGGTATTTTGCCACCTTATCGGGGGTTGTGTTATCGTAAACACGGAGGTATCCCGCCTCGTCCTCCTCCACGCGCGTATAGTTGCGCATAAGAAGGAATTTTGCCGCGTTCATATCCTTCGCCTTTATGCTGACGTAGGTGCGGCAGTCTCTCTCGAGCTCCTCCGCGGTCATCTCGCGCATCATTTTTCCGCCGCGAATGATTCCGTAGTGGGTAGCGACCTTCTCAAGCTCGCCGAGAAGGTGAGAGGAAACGACGATACTGCGCTTTCCGTCCTTGATTATATCCGTGAACACCTCGCGCATTATCCTCATACCGTCTGCGTCAAGGCCGTTGAGCGGCTCGTCGAGCACAAGCAGGGTGGGATCTCCCAAAAGAGCCATAGCAATGCCGACTCTCTGCTTCATACCGAGCGAGCAGTTCTTGTATTTGTTGCCTGCCGCGCCCTCCATTCTGACGAGCTTCAAGGTCCTGATGACCTCTTTCTCCGCATTCTCAAGGCCGAGATTCTCAGCCTGGAGCATCATATTGTCAAAGACGGTGAGACCGCCGAAGCAGCCGGGAGCCTCGATAAGCACGCTCATGCTCTCTCTTACCGCCTCGTCGGAGTTGTCCTTTCCGTATACGGTGATAGTGCCTCCGTCTCTTGGAATGAGGCCGCATATCATCTTCTCCGTGGTCGATTTTCCCGAGCCGTTCTCACCGATAAAGCCGTAGATAGCGCCCATCGGCACGGTCATATTAAGGCCCGATACCGCCTGCTTTGCGCCGAAGCTTTTTGATAGATTTTTTATTTCGATAGCATTCATTTCATTCACCTCAATATACGTCGCTCTTGTTCAGTACGTAAGTGCCCGCGATATTGTAGACCACAGCCCAGATGAGCGATGTGAGCATAGCTCCGACAAAGGTTGCGATATTGCTTGTAAGACACGCGTTTACCGACGAGCCGTAGAGAAAAGCGTTTAAGAACCAGGTGGGCAGGGAGAGTGCCTCAACGATCGACGCCACTCCGATAATCAGTATTCCCGTACCGAAGAAGAAGGAGGAGCAGATAGAAATTCCGAAGTATCTTCTGAAGATTACGTTAAGGAAGGTGAAGAGACTTGCCCAGCCAAGGCTTAAGACCATCTTGCCGAGAATAGCGAGAATAAGCGAGCCAACGTTCACCGCAGTGTCGTATCCGACGAGCAGTCCCGCAACCGTTCCGCCGACAAAATATGATGCGCACATACACACGATTGCGAAAGCGCACACCAAGCTCTTGGAGATCATATAATCCTGCTTAAGCGCGTGAGTTGTAAACAATTGTTTGACATATCCCGACTTATAGTCGTGTCCGATAAAGATGGATACCATAATGCCGCCGAAGATATATACCATATTCATGTTGGCATAGTCCGCGATGGTGTTGATAACGTAGAGGGGCTCCTTCGCCGCGATTATCTGCCAGACGTTGGAGTAGAGGGCTACCGCCTCACCGCCTTCGGGGGGCGTCATCATAGTCATACCCGAGACCATAGCGGGGATGATTGCCGAGATGGCAAGGAAGATGTAAAACAGGGGAGTATGGAAGAGTCGGTAGAAGTCGACTCCGAGCATACCCTTGATCCTCTCCTTGAAGCTCGGGGATTCAAAGCTTATTTCCTTAGTCATTATTCTCGTCCTCCTTTCCTGACATCAGCTCAACGTAGTATTCCTCAAGGCCGATTTTGTTCTTCTTGATTTCGAGTATTTCGTGGCCCGCCCTGAGCAGTGTCGATGCGATCGACTCGGTGTCCTCAACGTCATATACTCTGAGGTCCTCGCCCTCGCGCCTGACGTCCTTGTAGGTATTCTTAAGGAGTCTGTATGCGCCGTCCATATCTTTTGCCTTGACGGTGGTAAAGACCTCGGCGCGGCTGTCCATCTCCTCAGCAGAGAGCTCCATAATAATTCTGCCTCTTCTGATAATGCCGTAGTGCGTCGCGATCTTCTCAAGCTCGCCGAGCACGTGAGAGGAAATGAGCACCGTGCAGCCGTATTCCTTTGTAATGTCCGTGAGTATCTCTCTCATAATTCTCATACCGTCGGTGTCAAGACCGTTGATAGGCTCGTCGAGGATAAGCAGGGCAGGGTTGCCGAGCAGAGCCATAGCGATGCCGACTCTCTGCTTCATACCGAGCGAGCAGCTCTTGAACTTGAGATTTGCGTTCTCCTCCATACGTACGATCTTCAGGACGCGCATTATCTCCTCGTCCGCATTCTCGAGGCCGAGGTTGATGCACTGCATCATAAGATTCTGATATATGCTCGAGCCGGGGAAGCATCCCGCATTCTCGATAAGCGCGCCGACTCTGACTCTCACACCCGGGTCGGTGTAGTCTCTGCCGAAGAGCTTGATCTCGCCCCCGTCAGGCACGAGATGACCGCAGAGGAGCTTCATAGTGGTCGACTTACCCGAGCCGTTCTCACCGATGAAGCCGTAGATAGCTCCCATCGGCACGGTCATACAGAGGTGATCGACCGCATACATACCGCGAAAGCTCTTGGAAAGATTCTTTATTTCAATAGCGTTCATTTTTTCTCCTTTTTTGCGTTACTCTGACAAAAGATTTAAGACCTGCCGTAGCAATTTTCTTACTGCAATAATTACGCCATTTTTCGCCGACGTTGGTCTCGGTCGAGCGTTTTATCCCGGTCAGAGATCAGCATTTTATAAAGCGCTTTGGCGAGGACACCGCGGGGGCGCCTCGCCTTTACCGATTTTTTTACTTCTTTGCTTCCTCGTAGCGAGCGTTAGCAGCCTCGATTCTCTCGCCCGCAGCGGCGATTCTTGCGTCGCGCTCTTCCTGTGCCTTTGCCTCTCTCTCGGCGGGAGTCATGTGAGCGTCATCCCAGCTCTTCTTAGCGTCTGCCTTAGCCTTAGCGAAGGTGTTGTGACCTCTGTTCTCCTCGAAGTTTGCGCGGGATTCAGCCTTAACAGCGGCGAACTCTGCCTTGTCAACCTCGTGCTGAGCCTTAGCGTTCTTCTTCATATCGCCGAATGCCTTCTTGAAAAATTCCTTGATTCCCATTTTAAAAATCTCCTTTTAATTAATTATTATTTTTGTTTATTATTATTTGCATTTTTAGCGTTTTGCAGAATTATTCTGCGGAAAGCTCATCTGTGAGCGCGAGTATCTCGGGCACTATATCTCTCTTAGCTCGTCTCTGCATACGCTTGTAGATGGGGTAAGCGGCGAGCATCACGAGCGCGCCGGGGATAGCGAATGCGAGGGTGAGCCAATCAGCACCCGCGAGCGCGTCGAGGCCAAAGCACATTCCCGTGCCGAAGATGAGTGAGCCGATAACACCTGTGCAGAGTGACTCGAGCTGACCTGCAGTGCTGACCTGCTTGTCAAGACGGCGGAGTCTCTCGATCTTTGTTTCTTCTTTTGTGATATACTTGCTTCTGATACTCTCGATCTCCTTATTCTTGGGAGCGGAGTAGCTGTAGCTGAAGTTCTGTGCGTTTTCCATTTTCTTAAATTCTGATCCTTTTCTTTCGTTTTGTGAGCATAGTATACGCTTTATTTTTTTGCGTTTTGCTAACGAAATGTTTAAGTTATGTTAATTTTGAAAAAATGCAAAAAAAGAGGCTAGCTCAAGTTCAAAAACTAGAGCTAGCCTCTCTGATATCAAGGGGATAGGGGGATTTGGAGCGAAAATCTTCGTTATTCGACCCGAAGGCGTACAAAGGTACGTCGAGAGGGCGAAAACGGAGATAGAAAATGACCGTGATTTAATGGAGAAATTCGCAGAATTTCAACCTTATAGGATGAATTTTTAGTTCATTTATTGACTTTTAAGCTTTTTAATAGTTTTTCGGTCATTTTTGGTTGCGCCCAAATGCGCCAGCCCCTTATAACTATTTTATATATCCGAGCTTTTTAAAGTATTCGGTATATCTTTCCTTTTGCGTCGGTATCATATCACCCGAGCTTATAAACTCGATAAACTCGCTTTCGCTCACCCACTTGTAGCCGATAGTTTCTCCCTCTTGCAGAGTGATAGAGTCCTTGTCGCGGTCGGTCACGCACAGATACTGATAACAGATCATCTGTCGATAGAGCATATTCGCGATGGGTTCAAGAGCCTCCGCCTCGATTCCGGTCTCCTCTCTGAGCTCGCGGAGAGCCGCAGTCAGGGGATCCTCGCCCTTCTGGGCCGCGCCGCCCGCAGTAGCCTCAAAGTAGCCGGGGAATGCAGGCTTACCAAGATCTCTCCTCATCAGCAGATACTCACCGTCAGTATGTCGCACGAGTATCTCAACAACCAGAAAATATACACCCTCGGGTACAGGCTCACCTCTTACAAGATCAATTCCCAGCGGTGTGCCGTCAGCCCTATATCCGTCCCAGATTTCCATTTTTTCTTCCTTTATTATAATATTGCGCGCCTTAGAGCGGCTTTTTGCTTATCTGCGCGAAGGGGCGCGGATAATTCGTAGGAGTTCTTTCCTTCTTGTTGATTACAATAAGCGGGTGCGTCAATACTTCGCCTACACCCTTTAAGGTGATTTCCTCGACCTTTACGTCACGTCCGCCAAGCATAGAGATAGCCTTTTTCGCGCCCTGAAGCTCGAATTCCGCATTCTTACCCTTCATAGCGATAAACTGTCCGCCAACTCTTGCATAGGGCAGACAAAGCTCGGTCAAAACACGCATCTCAGCTACCGCACGCGCAGTAACAACGTCAAACCTCTCGCGATATTCGGGATTTTTGCCGCCGTCCTCGGCTCTCATAGCAATCGCCGTAACGTTTTTAAGGCCCAGAAGCTCTGCGGTCTCGTTTACGTAGCCGATGCGCTTAGCCGTAGAGTCGATCGCAAGTATAGTCACGTCGGGGCGGAGAATTGCCACGGGCAGAGTAGGGAAGCCCGCGCCGCAACCGATGTCCGCCATCCTTGCTCCCTTCGGCAGTCTTACCGCGAGCGCGGCGCAGTCTGCATAGTGGTTGAGTATTATCTTATCGGTGTCGGTGATTGCAGTGAGGTTGTATTTCTCGTTTTCCTCAAGCATTCTCTCGGTAAGGCGGAGGAATTTCTCACTAACCTCAAGAGAAAGATACTTGGAAAAACCGTTATCACCGAAAACCCTTGTCAGCTTTGAAATAAAGCCTTGTTTTTCTATTGCCATTATATTTTATCTATCCTTTGCACACGATAATCTTTGTTTTGTTATATTATTCGGTACTTTATTGTACCATATCCGAACTTTTATGTCAAGTGTTTGCAACACGTTCACTCCGTGAGCGCGAAATTAAACACAGCTATTGCATTTTCAATCTTACTATGCTATAATGATTGCGGTACTATGTACCCGTAGAGCACCATACACGGTGGCGGTTGCTTCCTTTTTTGGAAGGGAGCATATTTCTACTCCCTTCACTACAAGGAAGGGAGGTTGATAATATGGAATACATAACCTTAACTCAACTGTTAATGATTATCAGCATATTTATCGCTTTTGCCGACTTGTTGTATAAATACTTCAATGACCGCAAATAAAAAGAAATAACCGCCCAGCGACCAAACTGAAGGCGGTTATTTTCTTAACCATTTAGTGGGGGAGCAACCGTCATCGGTGCTCTCCGTTAATATTATAGCATTCAACCTTTATTTTGTCAATATATTTGATTAAATTTTTATATCGAGGTATAACTATGAACCCCTTTGAAAAATCCAAGTGGATATGGCCCGTAGCAGAGGCAAAATGCGACGAATACGCCGAGTTTCTCTGTGAGGTCGACTTCTTCGGCCGCGGCGCGGAGCTTTACATATCCTCCGACAGTAACTATACGGTCTACGTCAACGGCTCTCTTGCCGCCTTCGGTCAGTATGCCGATTTCCCGTATATGAAGGTCTATGATAAAATAGACCTCTCCCGCTATATGCGTCAGGGCAAAAACGTCATCGCCTTCCGCGTCTGGTATTACGGCATCGATACAGCCTCGACATATTACCCCGGCTCAGCAGGGCTTATCTATTCTCTTTACTTTGACGGAGTTCTCTCGGCATATTCATCGGAGCTCGCTCCCTCAAGACTCTCTCCGACCTTTGTTCCCCATAAGTCTAAAAGCATCACAGGTCAGCTTGGCCTTACCTTTGAGTATGATTCAAAGCGCCTTGATGCGTGGATGCTCGGCGAGCCGGACGGGGACTATCCCTTCGGCCCGAGCTGTGAGGTAAACGTCTCGCCAAAGATGCGCGAGAGGACCTGTCTGCCCACCCGATTCGGTGAAGCTTACAAGGGCAGGGAAGTGTCGGGAAATGGCATAGAGCCCGTATCAAAGTGCGGTAAAATTTTCGACCTCGGCCGCGAGGCGGTAGGCTTTATCTGCCTTAAGCTGAGGACAGAATCCGAGTCCCCCATCACCGTCGCATTCGGTGAGCACCTTGCCGACGGACACGTGCGCCGTAAGGTCGGAGGCCGTGATTTCAGCTTTACATATCACCCCACGGCGGGCGAGATCAACTACTTTATGAACGGCTTCCGCCGCTTCGGCTGCCGCTATATCGAGCTTATCTCGGATGAGCCTCTTTCCGACGTCGAGGTCTCGCTCCGCAGCGTGGTCTATCCCGTCACACGCCTTGAATACCCCGAGAATCTCACCGTCATCGAGGAGAAGATATACGACGCCTGCGTCTACACCCTAGAGTGCTGTATGCACGAGCACTATGAGGACTGCCCCTGGCGTGAGCAGGCGCTCTACACTATGGATAGCCGCAACCAGATGCTCGCGGGATATTACGCCTTTGGCGAGACTCTTTTCCCGAAGGCAAACCTCGAGCTCATAGCCGATGACGACCGTCCCGACGGCCTTCTTTCCATCTGCTACCCCATCAAGCGCAATATGGCAATTCCGTCCTTCTCGCTCCATTTTATCACCGAGTGCGAGGAGTATCTCAGGTACTCGGGCGACGAGGAATTCATCCGCAGAATCTACCCGAAAATTAAAAAGACACTCGACGTATTCCTCGGAAAACTCGACACGGTAGGCCTCATTCCGCCATTTTCCGGTGTTGATATGTGGAATTTCTATGAGTGGGAGGACGGCCTTGAGGGGTATCTCGGAGCAGAGAGAAAGAAGCTCGAGACCTATGAATATGACCTCGCCCTTAACACTCTCCTCTCGATTGCCATCTCTCGTATGATCGGCATTAACGACCGACTGCGTCTTGACTCATCCGACCTTATAGAGAAAAAGGCGGCTCTTAACCGCGCTATATACAGTCACTTCTATAAGAAGGAAAAAGGCCTCTTTGAGACTCGTCGGGGCACCGCGCATTACTCGCGCCTTGCAAACTCGCTGTGTATCCTCGCGGGCGTGCCGAGTGCTGAGGAGTGCCGCACAATAGCCGAGAGCCTCATCAAGGATAACACCCTCGTCGACGCCTCTCTCAGTATGCGCACCTTCTTCTATGACGCGCTCCTCGCGGTCGATAAATCCTACTCGTCCTTCGTCCTCTCCGACATTGAGAGAGTATATACCCCGATGCTGAAGACAGGCAATAACACAGTATGGGAGACCGAGCTCGGTCAGAGTGATTTTTCTAACGCAGGCTCCCTCTGCCACGGCTGGAGCTCCATCCCGATTTATTACTATAATATCCTAAAATGACAACGATGGTTGCCATTTTAAAGCGAAAAAGAGCAAGTCCTCGTTATGAGGCTTGCTCTTTTTTTAGTGAAGTTTTCGCTAAAGCGAAAGTGAAGTTATCTTAAAGATAGTGAAGTTATCCTGCGGATAGTGAAGTTTTGCCCATGGCAAAGTGATAGAAATCATACCGCTTGGGCGAGAGCCCAAACTTCACTACGTAGTAACTTCACTGCATACGGGGTTCCCTAAAACGAGCGTAGTCGAGTTTTGGGGTTCGCGAGGCAACTTCACTTGCCATTTTGGCAAACTTAGTTTTTCTTAAGCTCTTTCTCAAGCGCCTCGAAAAGACCGTTGATATAGGTCGCGCCGAGTGCTCTGTCGAAGAGGCCGTAGCCGGGCTTACCGGTCTCGCCCCAGATCATTCTGCCGTGGTCGGGACGGACGTAGCCGTCGTAGCCGTTCTCAACAAGCGCGCGTACGATCTCGTATACGTCAAGAGAGCCGCAGGAGGAGAGGTGAGCTCTTTCCTCGAAGGAGCCGTCCTCCATGATCTTTACGTTACGGATGTGCATGAAGGCGATTCTGTCGCGTGCAGCATACTTCTTGATCATAGCGACAACGTCGTTGGAAGCCGCGCAGCCGAGAGAGCCTGTGCAGAGGCAAAGGCTGTTTGCGGGGGAGTCAACGATAGAGAGGAATCTGTCGAGGTTACTTTCGCAGGTAATGATTCTCGGAATACCGAAGATGGGGTATGGCGGATCATCGGGATGGATAGCCATTCTCACACCGCACTCCTCAGCAACGGGAATAACCTTCTTGAGGAACTTCTCGAGATTCTTCCAAAGACCTTCCTCACCAAGCTCGCCGTAAGCCGAGATAAGCTCTCTTACCTCATCCTGAGAGTAGGAGGAATCCCAACCGGGAAGGTGAATATCGTCCTTGAGAGGATCAAGGCCTCTCATCTGATCCCAGTACATAACGAGGGAGGTAGAGCCGTCCTTCGCTTCCTTGTCGAGCTGGGTTCTTGTCCAGTCAAATACGGGCATGAAGTTGTAGGTAACACACTTAACGCCGTACTTTGCGCATCTTCTGATATTTTCGCAGTAAACCTCGAGGAGCTCGTCAACGTTGTTTCTGCCGAGCTTGATATCCTCGTGCACGGGGATAGACTCAACAACGTCAAACACAAGGCCATTGTCCTCGCACTGCTTCTTCATCTTTGCGAGACTCTCCTCGCCCCAGACCTCACCGGGCTTAACGTCATACACCGCCGAAACGATGGATCTCATACCGGGAATCTGAGAAATATACTGAAGAGAAATAGGATCGCTCTCTCCGTACCATCTGAAAGACATTTTCATATTCATATGCTATATTTCCTCTTTCTGCCCTCGTGAGTTTTGCGCACATTGCGCGATTGTCACCATTCGCAGTGTTACTACAGCTTCAGGTTCCAATCACACAATCTGCATCAAAATTCTCTCGGGCTCATACTTTATAAAAAGTTAGTTTTGAAAACAATTTTGCATTGTGCATTTTGCATTTTGCATTGGCGCAAGGCGCCTCGCGCTTAGCGCAGCGCCTTCGGCTTTCTGATTCTGTTCAGCTGCTTATTCATCTTAAGGAGGTCTTCCTTAGTGAAGTTAACGTTCGCCATACCCATCATGGAGGAAAGGCGGAGAACGGTGAAGCTACCCATCATTTCCATAAGGCCTTCACCTACCTCAAATCCTGCAGCCTCTGCTTTGCCGTTCTTGTTCTTGGGCATCTTCTTTTTGATGCCAAGCATGGTTTTTGCAAACCAAAGCTTACCAAAGAAGGACTTCATGATGTCGGAGATCTTATCGTTGAGAGAGTATCTTCCCTCGGGAGCGTCGATATCGAACCAGTTGAGGATCGCGCCCTGCTCCTTGAGAATGTATGCCTCGTTGGGAGTCTCAACCTTGCGGACCACGGACTCGTCACGGCACTCGCCCGCTACTGCCTCGAGCTTGGTTTCACCCTTGTTCTCTACCTCAAAGTAGAAGAAGTGGTCGGGAGCGGTCTTCTTGCCTACGGACACGCCGTTAGCAAAGAGCTCAACCTCGGGGAGGTTAGAGTAGACGGTAACCTTGGTCACGTCCTCAACTCTGTCTACGTATCTCTTGGAGCAGAGGTGAACGAAGGGGGCATCCTCGGGGGATCTGAGCCATGCCTTGTAAGCGTAGAAGGAGTCCTTCTTATACTTTCTGTCCATGGTCATAAGGCCCTTGTGGTTCTGGCCGTTCTCGCCGCCTTCACTTCTTGCGTCAGCGCCGAAGTCGAACATATTCCATACGTGGGTTGCCCACATATACTTTCTGGTAAAGAGCTGCTTGATGAGCTCCTCGTGGTAGTAGGACTGATATTCCTCGGTGTAGTCACCCTGGAAGGGCTTGGAGGAGTGCCAGTCGAGAGCCTCACAGCCGTACTCGGAGCAGCCGATCGGAATGTTCGGGAACTTCTCGTGGAACTTATCGAACCAAGGACCGTTCATGCTTGTCTCGCCGCCGTACCAGCCGAAGTAGTGGTTGTATGATACAACGTCGGGAATCTGAATATAGGGATCCTCCATCTTGCACATAGATACCGCCGCGATGGTGGTAAGACGGGTCTTGTCCATCTCGTGTACAAGGTCGTTGAGGATATTGTGGTTTTCAAGAAGGTCGGGGGTAGAGCCGGAGATGGTGATCTCGTTGGAAAGTCCCCAAACTACGATACAGGTGTGATTGTAGTTCTGAGTGATGAGCTCCTTCATCTGGCTGACGGTGTTCTCGCGTCCGCCCTCCATATGTCTGGAGATATACGGGATCTCAGCCCAGATCACAAGGCCCTTCTCGTCACAGAGGTCATAGAAGTACTGGTCGTGCTGATAGTGAGCAAGACGGATGGTGGTTGCGCCAACCTCAAGAATGAGGTCGATATCCTCCTCGTGATGGCAGGGAAGAAGAGCGTTACCGATGCCGAGTCTGTCCTGGTGACGGGATACGCCGCGCAGAGGATACTCAACGCCGTTGAGGATAAAGCCGTTGTTAGGATCAATCTTGAAGCTTCTTACACCGAATCTTGCGGATACGTCGTCGATAGCATCCTCGCCTCTTACGATAGCCGCCTTAGCGGTGTAGAGATAGGGATCGGGAATACCGCGCCAGAGATGTACGTTCTCAATATCAAGGGTAACCTTGGTCTCGGTGGTCTCGGTCTCACATACGAGGTTGCCTTCCTTATCAAGGATTGCGTAAGCGATCTTGTCGCCATCCTGCTTGTCTGTTACGAATACCTCGATCTCAACCTTAGCATTTTCACCGTCAACTGCGGGTGTCACCTTGATGCCGGGGCCGCCGTAGTAGTCGAGGTCAAAGTGAGTGTTGTTGACCGCTACGAGGTTAACGCCTCTGTAAAGACCGCCGTAGAAGGTGAAGTCCGCCATCTGGGGATAAACCTGCTCGTTAGGAGAGTTGTCAACAACGATCGCGACCTCGCACTCGTCGCCGAGGCACTCTGTGAGATTGACTCTCCAGATGGAGTAGCCGCCGTCGTGATGAGCCTTGTGCTCGCCGCCAACATACACGTCAGCCGAGGAGTTAGCCGCGAGGATCTCAAGGTAGTACTGATCCGCCTCGGGGAGCTCGGACTTAACAAGCTTCTTGGTGTAAAGGCAGGAGCCTCTGAAGTAGTCGTTGCCGCCGTCCTGACCGTCGGTTGCATTCCAGGTGTGGGGGAGATTTACGCTTACCGCGCTGTCGTTATGCGCGGGGGATGCGCAGTCCTTGGAAAACTGCCAGCCCTCGTTTAAGGAAATGATCTTTCTCATTTTATCCTCCATATATAAATTTATTATTTACCACTCCTTATTATATCGAAAAAAAGCCTCTCTGTCAATGAACAAAGAACAAATTTACAAAAACTAAGTAAGAATTGATGCGTTTTTTCGACATTTTTTAAAATGTGAGCAAAAATTTAATGAAAAATCCATATTTTATATTTAGTTTAAACAAAAACGCTTGACAAAAACGCCCTTCACCTATATAATATTTATGGTTTATTCCAACTGCGCCGGGTGGCGCGAATCAAAATTTTATAAAGGAGAAAAAATCGAAATGAAAAAAGAAATTCAACTCGATCAGAACGGCAAGCGCAAGTTTGGCATTCGTGATAAGCTCGCTTATGCTGCAGGCGATGCAGGCTGTAACCTCAGCTTCGGCCTCAAGTCTACCGTTCAGACCTTCTGGCTTGTTTACATGATGATGGAAACAGGTCTGTTCTCGATCCTCCTCCTGCTCGTTCAGGCTTGGGACGCTATCAATGACCCGATTATCGGTACTCTCATTGATACTGATCAGAGAAAGTACAAGATGGGTAAGTATAAGACTTACATACTTATCGGCGCTATTGGCCTTCTTGTAGGCGGCGCAGCAGTATTCCTTCCTTTCCCCAAGGCAGGTGTAGTTGTTAAGGCTATGCTCTTCATCGTTGGTTACGTTATTTGGGATGCAGCTTACACTATGGCAAACGTTCCTTACGGCACGATGCTTAACATCGTTACCGAGGATGCAGGTGAGAGAGCTCAGCTTTCCGTATTCAGATCCATCGGTGGCGCAATAGGCGGTATGGTTCCCGGTATGATCCTTCCTATGCTTATCTGGAAGAAGGTTACCTTCGATCCCTCTAACCCCACTTGGTTCCTTGACAAGATCGAGATCCCCGAGGGTGCAGAGAGCGCATTTGCTCCCGAGAACTTCCTTAAGAATCCTACGACAGGCGAAGCTTACGTTGCAGGTGATAAGGTGCTCAGCCCCTTGACCGGCGGACAGATCGAGGTTCTTCTTGGTGAAAAGGTATTCTTCGCTGCCCTTATTATGGGTGTTCTTGCATTTGCATTCTTCATCTTCATGATCAAGAATATCACCATCCGCGGCAACGAGTACGTAGCTCAGACTCAGGAAAAGACTGAGAAGGTTAACTTCTTCAAGTCGTTCGGCGCATTCATAAAGAACCGTCCCGCAGTTGGTTGTACCATCGCAGCTATGGGTATGTTCCTTGGTATGCAGTCTGCATCTACCGCAAACACCATCATGTTCGCTACTCACTTCGGTCAGGCAAGCCTTTCCGGTCTTGTTATGATGGTTGGTTTCCTTCCCATGTTCATATTCATGCCCTTCGCTACCAAGCTTGTTAAGAAGTACGGTAAGAAGGAGGTTGCTTCCATCGGTTCTATCGCAGGTCTTATTGGCGGCGCAATCCTTTGCATCTTCCCGCTTTGCCCCAGAGGCGCTCAGCTCATCGTTTATATGATCGGTCTTATCTTCTTCGGTCTTGGCATGGGCTTCTATAACTGTGTATCCTGGGCTATGATGGGTGATGCTATCGACTACCAGGAGTGGAAGACCGGTAAGAGAGAAGAGAGCGTTGTTTACGCGCTTCACTCCTTCTTCAGAAAGCTCGCTCAGGGTGTAGGCCCCGCTGCAGTTATCGCAATCATGGGTACTCCCCTTATCGGCTACGTTTCTGCGCTCGGTACTATCGGTCAGTCCGCAGAAACCGCTGCAAGACTTTGCTGGCTCGTTGCAGGTCTCTATACCTTCAGCGCTGTATGTCAGTTCGTAGGCGTTGCTCTTGTTTACAACATTGACAAGAAGACTCTCGCTACTATGACCGCAGAGCTTGCTGAGAGACACGCAGAGGAAGCTCCCGCAGAGGTTGAGGCTGAGTAATTCAAAACGAATTATTCCCGAATAAGCATAGCTTATTTTGAATACAGAAAAAAACCGACGGCTCGTCCGTCGGTTTTTCTATTTGCTTTTAGTGTTTGATTCTCTTTTTGACAGTGATCTGTATTCCTTTGGGGAAATACCTTTTATGTGCTTGAATACTCTTGAAAAATAATTAACGTCATCAAAGCCAACCGATGCACCTATGCTTCCGATAGGCTCTTCGGTATTAACAAGTAACACCGCCGCTTTTTCTGTTCGGTATTGGTTGATGTATTCGGTAACTGTTTTTCCTACTGATTTCTTGAAGAAACGGCAGAAATGCTCCTCGGTGAGAAAGCACGAGGCCGCAAGATCTCTTGTTGTTATTCGCTCGCTATATCCTTCTTCTATATATTCGAGAACCTTGTGAAGTCGACTGAGCCTTGTTTGGTCGGGTATGGCGTATGTCGGCACGGAGTAGTTTCTGCCTAAATACGCGATCAAAGCATAAGCGTATGATTTCATCATCATATCGGATAGCTTTTCTCCATCCGTGTATTCTCGATACATATTGGCAAAGCATTCATGGACAAATGGATCTCGGCACACCATACTTTCTATTCTGAGCCCTCTGTCGTCCACATCGTCGAAAAAGCTCGGGAAAAGCAAAAGAGAATAGAATCGTATTCGTTTTTTCACAGTAAATGAATGTATTTCCGCGCTGTTGACGATCAGAAGATCTCCGGGGTGCGCATTGTATGAGAGACCGCCGATGTGAAAGTCGCATTCGCCCTCGCATAGCAGCATCATTTCGATATGCTCGTGCCAATGAGGAATAAGCGCTGAGTTGTTTTCGTATACACGGAACTTTACCGCAAAATTATTCTCTAGTGACGGTATGCTTTCATAAAGCTTTAAATCCTTCATATTATCTCCGCAAAAATCAAAATCGTGCTAAAAAGTATCAAAAAACCACTTGACTTGTCATCAAAATAATTATATACTGAAAGCGTAAGCAAAGTCAAGATAAAAATTCTTATAAAAGATAAGGAGAACAAATATGGAACTTGGCGTAATGGTCCATCTTATGGACGACAATATTGATGCAAGATTTAAGCAGGTAAAGGATCACGGCTTTAAGTGGTGTCAGCTCTGCTGTTGGAAGCACGAGCTCTTCACCGAGGAGATAGCCGAGAAGATCGACGCGGCGAGAGAGAAGTACGGCGTTGAGATCTCCACCTTCTGGTGCGGATACTCGGGCCCCGTGTATTGGAATTTCTACGAGGGACAGAACACCCTCGGCATCGTTCCTCTTGAATACAGAGCTATGAGAGTAGAGGAATTAAAGCACGGCTCCGATTACGCTAAGCGCCTTGGAGTAGGACAGATCGCTACCCATATGGGTTACCTCTACGAGAACCCTATGTGCGAGGACTACCAGCCCCTTATCGAGGCTATCCGCGACGTAGCGGAGCATTGCAAGGCTAACGGTCAGTACCTTATGTTTGAGACCGGTCAGGAGACTCCCGTAACCCTCAGACGAGTTATCGAGGACGTCGGCACCGGCAACCTCGGCATCAACCTCGACCCCGCAAACCTTATCCTCTACGGCAAGGGCAACCCCGTTGACGCCCTCGACGTTTTCGGCGAGTACGTAAGAGATATCCACGCCAAGGACGGCAAGTACCCCACGGGCGGCCGCAACCTCGGTGAGGAGACCATCGTCGGCGCGGGCAAGGTCAACTTCCCCCTCTTCGTTAAGAGACTTAAGGAGATCGGCTACGACGGCACCCTTATCATCGAGCGCGAGATCTGGGGCGAGCAGCAGATCAAGGATATCAACGACACCAAAATTTATCTTGAGGAGTTAATAGGATGAAGGTAGGACTTATCGGTATTGGCGGAATGGGCAACGTCCATTTCAACTGTTATAAAAAGATGGAGGGAGTAGAGATCGCCGTTGCTGATATCAGAGTAGATATGGCAAAGGAAAAGATTAAGGATGACTCCATTCCCGTATACGCATCCTACGAGGAAATGATCGAGAGAGAAGAACTCGACTTCGTGGATATCTGTACCCCAAGCTATATGCACGCGGATATGGCGGTATACGCCCTCGAGCACGGTCTGCACGTCCTCTGTGAGAAGCCTATGAGCATAAATTCCTCCGAGGCACAGCGTATGATTGACGCGAGTGAAGAGAATAGCAAGCTCCTTATGATCGCTCACGTAGTGCGCTTTATGTCACCTTATGTTTACTTAAAGTCGGTTATTGACTCCTGCGAGCTCGGTAAGCCCGTTCACGTAATTATGCACAGACTCTCCGAAGCGCCCAAGTGGTCCTGGGAGAATTGGATGCTCGTACCCGAGCATAGCGGCGGCGTTGCGCTCGACCTCTCTATACATGATATCGACTATACGCAGTACGTTTTCGGTAAGCCCGAGAGCATTCAGGCAACCTACCACGACCTGAAGGATAACTCCAATCACGTATCCACGACCTTCTCCTACGACGGCTTCTCGGTAGAGACAGTCGGCGGTTGGTTCAACGCGTCCATACCCTTCAGAGCAGAGTATCTCGCAGTGTTCGAGCGTGGCTACGTTGAGTCAAAGGGCGGCAAGATCACAAAGAACGGTAAGGAGGTTACCGTTACCGCGGGCGAGACCAGCGAGGACACAGGCATCAACCTCTCCGGCGCCGACGGATATGCGGACGAGATCGCATACTTCATCGATTGCATTAAGTCGGGCAGACAGCCTATGCGCGTCACTCCCGAGTCGAGTAAGTACAGCGTCGAGCTCGTCGAAGAGATTCTTAAGACTGCGAAAAAAGTATAATAAAAAGAGCACCATGGGCGACCTGCTGGTAAAGCAGGTCGCCCAACTAAGTTTGCCCATTTGGGCAAGTGAAGTTTACTACGTAAGTGAAGTTATCCTTTGGATAGTGAAGTTTTGCCATCGGCAAAGCGGGCAAACTTAACTTCACTTGGGCAACGGCCCAAACTTCACTGTGTATAGCACAACTTCACTTTCACTCCGGTGAAAACTTCACCATTTTAATTGTGAAACGGTGCGGCAAAACCGCAAATGTAAAATTCAAAATTCAAAATGCAAAATTAAGGACGAGGAAGAGACGGTAGGGCGGGGGCTTGCTCCCGCCGGATAATGCGAAGCGCAAAGCTGACTAGAGTGTCATCCTGAGCGGAGTGCGTAAGCACGAAGTCGAACCCGCAGGGCGACACAAAGTGTCGGGATCTACTTTGGCTAACACGATAACTATCAAAAAACGTTAGAGCAAGGCAACCTCATCCGTCACTCGCAAGGCTCGTGCCACCTTCCCCAAAGGGGAAGGTTTGTCTTAACCTTCCCCTTTGGGGAAGGTGGATTGCGAAGCAAGACGGATGAGGTTGCGATACGCTAACGTCCTATACCACACCATCGGCAAAATATCAAGTAAAAACAGAAATAAAATTCGGGGATATTTTGCCGATAACGGCAGTTTAGAACGCCTGGCGGCGTAATGATAAACACCCTGCGGGTGTAATTATAGTCGACTTTGTCGACATTATAAACGCCGGCGGCGTAATTATAAACACCTAAAGGTGTAATTATAAACACCCTACGGGTGTAATGATAAACGCCTGGCGGCGTAATGATAACGACAATCGAAAGTCGAAATTCACATATTTCGACTGCAAATCGTAGATTTGCGAACAAATTTCATCAGAGAAATTTGTCGATTTCTGTTTCAATGATATAGAAGCAAAAAGCCATCATAGGCTTTTTGCTCGACTGTTTTTTCAGTCGCGAAAAGGCAAAATAAACCTTTTCGATATTCTATATTCATTATAGTCACCTTGCGGTGACATTATAAACACCCTACGGGTGTAATGATAAACGCCTGGCGGCGTAATTATAACGACAATCGAAAGTCGAAATTCACACATTTCGACTGCAAATCGTAGATTTGCGAACAAATTCCATCAGAGAAATTTGTCGATTTCTGTTTCAATGATATAGAAGCAAAAAGCCATCATAGGCTTTTTGCTCGACTGTTTTTCAGTCGCGAAAAGGCTTATTTTGCCTTTTCGATATTCTATATTCATTATAAACACCCTGCGGGTGTAATGATAAACGCCTGGCGGCGTAATGATAGTCACCTTGCGGTGACATGATAAACACCTAAAGGTGTAATTATAGTCGACTTTGTCGACATTAAAAAACTTTGGGCAAAGTTTCATAAAACCTATTGCAATTTTTGAAAAAAGTGCTATACTCTTATATCGGAAAATAACTTTATCATAAAAAGGATTTTTATGAAGACTAAAATAATTGATTTCTTTAGGAGTATAAACCGCGAGAGGGTGATAGGCTTTATCAAGACCAATGCGGTAATGCTTATCGCGGCACTCGCGGCGCTTATCACCGCGTTTATTATCCCGCCCGACGGGGAATATCTCGGCTACTTCGACTTCAAGACCTTGACCTGTCTTTTCTGCGTTTTGGCGGTTGTGTGCGCGCTCAGAAACATTCGTTTCTTCTACACTATGGCAAAGGCGATCATCAGAAAATTCAAGAACACCAAGCTCTGTATCCTCGCTCTGGTCTACGTTACCTTTATCGGCTCGATGCTGATTGCCAACGATATGGCGCTTCTGACCTTCCTGCCGCTCGGCTACTTCGTTTTGCACACCACGGGCAAGGAGAAGTATATGGCCTTCACCTACATAATGCAGAACATCGCGGCAAATCTCGGCGGTATGCTCACCCCCTTCGGCAATCCGCAGAATCTCTATCTTTACACCAAGTTCAACATTCCCGATGCGGAATTTGTCAGGATAATGTTCCCGCCGTTCATTATTGCCATCGCGCTTATCACGGCACTTTGCCTCATCTTTGTCAAGTCCGAGCCGCTCGAGATACACGAGAAGGCGGCAGAGCTCCCGATCCCGAGGGTAATAATCTACCTTATCCTCTTCGCGATCTCCATACTTATCGTATTCCGCACAGTACCGTTTGTAGTCGGCCTTATCATCATTCCTATAGCGCTTCTGTTCCTCGATAGGGAGGCCTTGAAGCAGGTTGATTACGGTCTTCTTCTCACCTTCGTATTCTTCTTTATCTTCTCGGGCAATATGGCGAGAATAGACGTCGTGCGTGACTTCTTCTCCTCACTCCTTGAGAGAAACACGCTTATCTTCTCGGCGCTTTCCTGCCAGGTGATAAGCAACGTCCCCTCGGCAATACTCCTCTCGCAGTTTACGGATAACTACCGCGAGCTCCTCTGGGGCGTAAACATCGGCGGCGTCGGCACGCTTATCTCCTCGCTTGCCAGCCTTATCACCTTCAAGGAGTACAGTAAGGACCAGCCCGGACACACCCTCAGATATATCCTCAAGTTCACCGCGTATAACTTCATCTTCTTCGGTGTTCTCGTCGGCGTTTGCCTGCTTATTGGTTAAGGCGCGCAGCGCCAATGAATTGCAACGGGGCTGAATGCTTTGTACATATGGTGTATTATGCGTTGCAATTCAAATAATGACGGCTTGCCGTCAATTCACGGAGCGCGAAGGCGCGAGAAATTTGCTATTCGTCGGCCGATACGACGAATGACGCAAGATACCCGGGGCGGTATGCATAGAGCGAAGCAAAAATTCATAAAACACAGCTTCAATTCACGGAGCATATGCGTGAAATAATTAATAGAGCAAGAGTAAAAGGATTTCATTTTCCTTCTATTCTTGCTTTTTTGTTTTCATCTTTAGACTGACTTTAGCGCGTAGTGATATAATGTCGGTGTAAAATCGGGGAAGGGAGGGCGCATCGTATGGCTTATCAGACGGTTTTCAAGAGATATGAGCTGAAATATCTGCTCACACGTGACGAGAAGCAGAGAATAATCGGGGCAATATCACCGTATATGCATCCGGATAAATACGGCAAAACAACGGTGCGTAACGTATACCTCGACACGGACAATTACAGATTGATACGGCGCTCGATCGAAAAGCCCGCCTACAAGGAAAAGCTGAGAATACGGAGCTACTCGCAGGCAACCCCCGACAGTACGGTGTTTGTGGAGTTAAAGAAGAAATACGAGAAGGTGGTCTACAAGCGGCGTATCCCGATGCGCGAGTATGATGCTATGGCTTGGGTAACGGGAGATATGCCGTGCCCCCTTGATACTCAAATATCGCGGGAGATCAATTACTTTATTGATTTCTACGGGAGCCTTGCGCCCACGGTCTTTTTGTCTTATGAGAGGGAAGCGTACTACGCGGCGGACGGCGGTGATCTTCGCGTTACCTTTGATGAGAATATACTGTGTCGGGACAGCGACGTCAGTCTTTGCTCGGGTGTATACGGCGAGCCTATTCTCGAGGAGGGGATGGTGCTTATGGAAGTCAAGTGCCCCGGCGGTATTCCCTTCGAGCTGGCAAGGCTGCTTTCGGCACAGGGTATCTACAAGACCTCGTTTTCCAAATACGGCACGGCGTATGCAAAAATGATATTTCCCGAAATTTATTTACCAAATCCGATAAAATGTAAGGAGAAGATTACAAATGAATGCTATATTTAAGGGTATTTTTGATAGCGAGCTAACACAGCTTATTAGCGTAGAGGACTTTCTCCTCTGCCTTGGAGTGTCTCTTGTACTTGGACTTGTGATAGCGCTTAGCTATATGTACAGGAGTGAATACACGCGCAGCTTCCTCGTTACCTTGGCGCTCCTTCCCGCGGTTGTGTGCGTTGTTATTATGATGGTTAACGGCAATATCGGCGCGGGTGTTGCGGTGGCAGGCGCGTTCAGTCTCGTGCGCTTTCGCTCCGCTCCCGGCTCGGCAAAGGAGATAGTTACTATCTTTCTCGCTATGGGCGCAGGACTTATCGCGGGTATGGGTTATCTCGGCTTTGCCGCTCTCTTTACCGTGATAATGTGCCTGACATTTCTCCTTTACAACCTCCTCTCAGAGAAAACCGAGAGGAGCGAGGCGCTTAATAAGACCGTGAAGATCACCATCCCCGAGGATCTTGATTACACCGGTGTGTTTGACGGTATCTTTTCCGAGTATACCAAGCGATATGAGCTTGTTAAGGTCAAGACCACCAATATGGGCAGTATGTTCAGACTTACCTATAATCTGACACTCAAGGATGCGGCAAGGGAAAAGGAAATGATCGACCGCATCCGCGAGCGTAACGGCAATCTTGAGATTATGGTATCAAGGCAGGAAAACCGTCAGGCGGAGCTTTGATTTTTGGAGGTGAATATATGAGATTCAGGCTGATTGCTCTTCTTCTCGCTCTTGCGCTTTTACTCACCGGTTGTAAGGGCAAGGGAGATAAGGGCTCGGGATCCGAGGGCTCGGATCTTGGCGATGATAACACCTCGTTTGGCGAGGATATTGAGGATACCGGCGCGTACGACGGTTACTTTGACGGTGAATCCTTGGACGTTGTAATAGAGTGCATCTCGGGTACTGAAAACGCCTACAAGATAGAGGGAAATACCGTTACCTTTACCTCGGTGACGGAGGAGTCGGTGTATTCGATCTCGGGTACACTCAAGGGAAATATCGTTATCGATACAGGGGACGGCTACAAGCTTGATCTTGAGCTTCACGGATTTTCTCTTGTGTCAGATTCGACAAACCCCATAACCGTCCTCAGCGGTGACGAGGTCGCTATTAAGGCTAAAAAGGAAACTAAAAATTACATTTATGATAAAAGAGAGGCTATTGACTCGACCGACGAGACATTATACTCAGGAGCAATACACTCGGAGGTAGACCTTGAGATCGGCGGCAAGGGAGAGCTTACGGTAGTCTCGGAGAACAATAACGGTATCCACTCTAAGGATGACCTCGAGGTCAAAAATCTCACGCTCTTTGTGGCGTGTATAGACAACGCTCTTAAGGGCAATGACAGCGTTGAGATCACGGGCGGCAAAACCACCTTGATCGCCTCCCGGGGTGACGCGGTCAAGACCTCAAGCAGTGATATTTCGGAGAAGGGAAATCAGCGCGGCACTGTAAGTATTCTCGGTGGCGAGCACACTCTGTACGCCGCCTGCGACGGTATTGACGCGGCGTATAACGTGACTGTTGACGACTCCTCTACCGTGCTCAATATCTACACCGATAAGTATTCCAATTATTCGGACGAGGTGACCGCGAGCTCCTCGGACGTAAGCTATATCCGCTTTACAAGCAACGCCTATTATTACTCGGTAAAATACTACAATTCGGACTCCGACTACGTCTTTGTGAACGCGGAATATCACTCCAAGGTTTCGGGCGGCAGGACAAATTATTATTACTATTCCTACCCCAAGATGCCGGAGTATGAAAAGCAGCAGTTCTTTATTTACGAGAGCGAGTCACAGATGGGGCAAGAGGAGGAGTATCTTGTTATGTCGGACTATCTGACACCCAACTCGGGATACGATACCTTTGCTCTCACGCAGTCCTATGACGGCCTCTACTACGAGTGGACGAATTACACGACCGAGATACAGAGCGGCGGCTTCGGCGGTCCCGGAGGATTCGGCGGTCCCGGCGGTATGGGAGAGGGTAACACCGATAAGGGCGACCACTCCACCAAGGGCATCAAGGCGGCGAATGAGATCATTATTAGCGCGGGCACAGTCAATATCAAGTCCTACGACGATGCAATTCACGCGAATAACGACGGCACGCTTGAAAACGGCGCGGCTCCCCTCGGCAACCTGACCGTAAACGGCGGTAGCGTCACGGTATATTCAAACGATGACGGACTCCACGCGGACGGCGCGCTTTCCATCAATGCGGGAGAAGTACGCGTAACCAATTCCTACGAGGGAATAGAGGGCGCGACCGTAAATATCTCGGGCGGCAGCGTTTCCGTATACTCAAAGGACGATGGCATCAACTCTACCGCTACCACGGGCACTGCAATTACCGTCAGCGGCGGCACGCTTTATATTTACTGCTCGGGTGACGGCATCGACTCCAACAGCCGCACGTCCTATCAGGGAATCGTATTCTCGGGCGGTAATACGGTGGTGATCACCACCTCGGGCGGAAATTCCGCTATCGATACCGAGCAGGGCTACACCTACACGGGCGGCTCTGTCGTAGCGATCATGCCCCGCGGCGGAATGTCAAATGAGGCAACCCATTGCCAGAGCTTCTCAAGCGTTGGAAGCTATACTCAGACGTCGCTCTCAAGCGGAGACTACCTTGTTGCTAAGATAAACGGCACTACCGCAACGATCAAGAGCCCCGCATCTATAAACGCTCTGATAATCCTGCTTGGCGACAGCTCCGCGGAGGCTTCGACAAGATCCTCGACCTCCGAGACACTTGATGAAAACGGCGTTTGCTGGGATTAAGTTCGGGATAATCACTTGATACCTCGCGCTTGTTGTGCTATAATAATAAAAAAAGAAGGAGGCGCAAAAAATGAGAATACTGATTGCGGAGGACGACCCGAAGCTACTCAAAAGCCTTGTGCATTTGTTTGAGATAAATAACTACTCGGCAGACGGCGTGGATAACGGCTCCGACGCCCTCGACTACGCCTCCTCGGGTGAGTACGACGGACTTGTCCTCGACGTTATGATGCCGGGGATGGACGGTCTTGCGCTTCTTAAGAGCCTCAGACAAAGCGGAATAACCACACCCGCACTATTTCTGAGCGCCAGGACCGAGGTATACCAGAGGATAGAGGGGCTCGATGCGGGCGCTGACGATTATCTGCCTAAGCCCTTCTCAACCGGCGAGCTTCTCGCCAGAGTACGCGCTATGCTTCGCAGAAAGGAGAACTTCACTCCCGACCTCATCTCCTTCGGCGCTCTGTCGCTCAATCGCTCCACATACGAGGTAGAGTACGGCGGCAGAAGTCAGCCGCTCAGCGGCAAGGAGTTTCAGCTTATGGAAATGCTGATGTGCAATAGGGGAGTTATCCTCACCGCGGAGCAGATGATCACGCATATATGGGGGTGGAACACCGACGTCGACGTGAGCGTGGTGTACGTCCATATCTCCAATATACGTAAGAAGCTTGAGCAGATGGGCGCGCCCGTCACTATAAGGTTTGTGAGAAACGCAGGCTATCTTCTGGAGGAAAAGCAATGATATACAGACTTCAGCGTAAATTCATTCTTATATCCACTCTATCGGTCCTCCTGGTCGTCGGCTTGGTTTTTGGCGTGATCCTTGCTCTTAACATCAACTCGATGAACCGGAATATGGATATTCTCGCAGACAGAGTATCCGAGGGCGGCGGTAGATTTCCGGGCTCTCTCGGTGATAAGGAGCTCCCGAATGAAAGGCCTCCGATGGGAGAGGGTAGCTATGATTTTATTACTCCCGAGACTCCCTTTTCAACGCGTCATTTTACAGTATTTTTCGACGGAGAGGGAGAGATCGAGAAGATCTTTACCGAGTCGATATACTCTATAACCGATGAGGATGCCATAGAATTCGCGGAAAGAATAATCGCATCGGACAAGGAGCGCGGCTGGATATCCACCTACCGCTATAAGGTATTTTCGACAGAGCAGGGAATGGGCGTTGTTTTCGTTGACGGAAGCGTGAACCGTTCATCCTTGATGCAGTCGATGACGATAGCGGGAGCAGTTCTTCTGGGGTGCGCGGCGCTTGTGCTTGTTCTGATCTTCATTTTATCAAAGAAGGCGGTAAAGCCGATAGCCGAGAGCTATGAGAAGCAAAAGCAGTTTATAACCGACGCCAACCACGAGCTGAAAACCCCCTTGACCCTGATACTCACAAATCTCGATATTGCCGAGAGTGAGCTTGGAGAGAACGAGTGGCTCGAGGATATCCGCTCTGAGGGACACAGAATGGCAGAGCTAGTAAATCAGCTTGTCGCGCTCTCGCGTATGGATGAGGAGGAAAAGACCGTCAGCCACACGGAGGTAGGCCTTGGCGAGCTCGTCACGGATACCGTTTCCGAGTTTGAGCCTCTTATCAAGGATAGGGGTAAAACACTGAAGAGCGATATTGATAAAAGCATTGTATATACGGGTGATGAGGCGCTTTTGCATAGATTAGTTTGCATTTTAATGGATAATGCCACGAAATATTGCGACGCAGGCGGAGAGATCAGCGTGACGCTTCACGGCGGAAGAGGAATAATTCTGACGCTTGAAAACACCTACTCCGCAGTCGGTGAGACAGAGCTATCCCGCCTCTTTGACCGCTTCTACCGCGCCGACAAGGCGAGAAAATTTACCGGCGGATACGGCATAGGTCTCTCTATGGCAAAGTCGATAGTTGAAAAGCACGGCGGCGAGATCACCGCATATAAAAAGGATAGCGAGCATATCGGATTTAAGGTTGTTTTGTAAGATAAGATCGGACTCTTATGATAGATCACTTGCGAAGCCTTTGCATACAACAAAAAGAGCAAGAGTAAAAGGATTTCATTTTCCTTCTATTCTTGCTCTCTTTTTGTCCGTGCTCCTTTTCGCACGCCTTGCCTTTCGAGGCATAGTGCTTTATACTTTTATTCTTCAAGGGGAATAGGTGAAGTTTTTGCTGACGCAAAAGTGAAGTTGCGCTATGCACAGTGAAGTTTGGGCTATTGCCCAAGTGAAGTTAAGTTTGCCCGCTTTGCCAGAGGCAAAACTTCACTATCCGCAGGATAACTTCACTTATGAAATAAACTTCACTTGCCCCTTAGGGCAAACTTAGCTGGCGTGCCTGCTTTATCGCAGGTGCGCCTTATTCTATACCCGACCACTCGAAGGATTCCTCGAGAGTCTGCTCTGTTGCACCACAGAGCTTGTCGGAATTTGTGATCTTTTTCTTAGCGAAGTAGTGGTCGATCTTATTCGCGAGCTTGAAGGTCTCCTTCAGCCAGAAGAAGGCAACCGTAACAAGAGTGATGAGATCGAGAATGTCCGGGAAAATGCCGAAGTGGATAACCGCGATACCAGCGCAGATAATAACCGTCGCGATAGAGTGGCAGGTATTGACCGAGCTGTCCTTGGGAACAAGCGTGTCGCTGAGCGCGCCCGACTTGCCCGCCTTCTTATTTATTATGTAGATCGTCAGGTTAACCAGAACCATAAAGATCTCTTTGAGCCAGTAGAAGCAGATGGTAGTGAACATCAGGCAGTTATATACCGTGATCTCACTTCCAAAGCGTAAGAAGGTGAGGAGGAAGCTTACCGCAAGAGCAACGCTGATAACGCCGGTCTTAAGGTAGGTCTCCTTGGAGATGGTGATAGGCTCAGCCTTTCCTTCATTGCTCTTTTTCTTCTCAAAGTAGCGGTCAACCTTGTTAGCGAGCTTGAAGAGCTGCTGTATCCAGAAGAAGCAGATGGTGATGAGCACGAGCCAATCGTAAATGGACGTGAACTGATCGAAGGGAATTATCGACATACCGAAGATGATGGTTGCCGCGCCAACGCCTCTGCAGAATATGATGGAGGGGATGAACCAGGAGAGCTTCATCTTGGTCGTACCCGCGATCATAACGAGCGCGTCGTCGGGAAATATCGGGAACATCATCATAAGAGGGAAGTATACCGTACCTCTTGTTCTGAGTAGATTAAGCGACTTCTCGCAGTCCTCCTTGCCGAGTATCTTCTCGCAGATCCTGTATCCGCCGAGTCTGCCGGTTATGTACAGAATAGCGCTGGAGATAAGAACGCAGGAGTAGGAGAGGAGGAATGCCATCGCGGGATTCGGGTAGAGGACGGTCGAGAACATTACGAACGCCGCCGCAACACCGGGAATGACGCAAAGGAGCATAGAGAGGACGGTCTGTATAAGAATGAATACGATAAATCCGTACCACTTACCTCTGAAGGCGTCGAATATATGCGCGTTGAAAACGAAGCCGTCGTCATAATTAAGAACGTCTGTTGCAAACAGTACCGCAAGCGTTGCGAGTGAGATCACCGCAACAATAGCTAAAAGAGCCAGGAGCTTGAGGATAATGTCCTTGTTTTCCTTTACCTTATTAATAAATGTCTTCATTAAAAATATACCTCGAAAAAAAGCGCGAATTTATAAAGTATTTTATCATCAAACTCCCCTAAAGTCAAGGGCAAAAGGGCAAATTATTAAAAATTATTAAAAATTATTAATTTGTTAACATTTCTACTTTAAGATATTGTACTTTTCATCTTTTGATGTATCTTTTTTATAAATGCCATTTGTGAAAGATGTATTTTCAAATCCTTCTCCCCGCAAGAAAACACTAAGCTCCCCCACCAAAGTTATGTCGGGAAAGGGCGGGGAAAGGCGTGATCGCTCGGAATAAAAGAAAAGGCGACTCCCGAGGGAGCCGCCTTATTTAGCTGATAATTGTAAATATTAGTTATCAAAATTGAGGGTGTTGTAGACAACTGTGCCGTCGGAAAGAACTGCAGCCACAGCGCAGCCTGCGTAGTAGCTCTTGCTGTTCCAGTTGCAGGGAGCAACGTAGATAGTGAGCTTCTGTCCGCCGTATTCCTTGAGCCAGTAGTACTGACCGACGCCGCTGGAGTAGAGGTTGAACTTGATGGAGCCGTCAGCGTTACCGAGCTTGATGCTGTACTGCTCTACGAAGACGTAAGCCTCGATAGCGTAGAGCTCGGTGGTGTGATCCTCGGTCTTGTCAAGAGCGTAGAACTCTTCAACGGTGAGGGAGGTTGCGTGAGAAGCGAGATTATAATCGTGCTCGCCGTAGAGGTTGAGAAGAAGGATAGCGTCCTTGATCTGAGTCTGACCGTGACATTCGTAGGGGTTGCCTGCGTCGTCGGTCTTAACCTTTCTGTCTCTGGTACCCTGGATGATAACCATCTGTCCCATCTCGAAGTTCTCGAGCTCAGAAGCGCTGAGGGTAACTGCGATGAAGCCTGTCTCGTCGATGAGATAGAAGCCGGACTGGTTAACAAGGGAGGGACCTACGATACCCTGAACGATAATAGTGGAGCCGAGCTCGGAGCCGATAGCTGTCTCAACGTCGATCGCGTTGTACTGCGGGGGCTCCTCGAAGGTGATGGTAAGGCTCTTGGACTTGGTGTAGTCACCGTAGGTCGCGGTTGCGGTTACGGTAACTGTGCCGTACTCAAGGAGGTTGAAGACGGTCTTGCCGTTTTCGGTGGTGAACTTACCAACGGTCTCGTTGTCGGTGGTGTAGGTTACGGTAGCGCCCTCAAAGCCGAGAAGCTCGGAGGATACGGAGGTGATGACCTCAAGCGCGGGATCGGAGGTATACTTACCGAAGAACTGACCCATTACGTGGTAATCAAGCACGAAGTCGGGAGTGCCCGCAAGGTCGAAGCTGTAGTTCTCGTCCATAACCGCTACGGGGATGAATCTCCAGTAGCAAGCGGAAGCGGTGGACTTAGCGTTGAGCGCGGAGATGTATACGGTACAGATCTTGCCGTCGAACTCATCGAGCCAAGCGAAATCGCCGCCGTTACACTGAGTGTAAGCGTAGGAGCCGGTGGTGCCGTCGAGGTCGAAGAAATAGTAGTTAACGAATCCGCCACTCTCGGGAACTACCTTCTTAACAAGAGCGGTTACCTTGTAGATGGTGGTGGAGATATCGGTGGATACGGGAGTATCGATGATAGCCTTCATAGTGGACTCGGTGATCCAGGAGGTATCGAATGCGGTGTTACCCTCGTCGTTGGAGAGAAGGTAAGCGTTGGTGAGCTGGTTGCAGCCCTTGTAGCCGTACTTCTTCGCGTTGGACTGCTCGGAGTCGAGTATCCAGTGTGCCTTTGCGGCAAGAACGGTTACGGTGTTGCCTTCCTTTACTCTTGCGGCAGCGTCGCCGTCGTAAACGTAGATGGAGTTGGTGCCGTCGATGAGGTAGAAGCCGGAGGGCTTGTAGCCGTTAGCAAAGGTGATTCTTGCAACAACGCCGGTTACCTTTGCAAGAGCGCCGTCAGCAGCCTCACGAGCCTCGGCAACGGTCATAGCGGTATAGTCGCTCTCATCGGGAGCCTCCGCGCGGGTGAACTCGGTGATATACGCGCTCTTGATCTCGGCGGTGCCGTTGAATACCTGAAGGGTAGCGTATACGGTTACGGTGTCACCCTTGTAGGGCTTGTCTGCCATATCTGCGTAGCCGATAGTACCGTCTGCGTTCTTGGAGTTGTAGATGGAGATCTCGCCGGTCTCGTCAGCGATGATCATTGCGCCGTAAGCCGCGTTGGTTACGGAAACAACGGTACCGGTGATGTAGTATCTGTCGTTAGCGCCTACGCTGCCCGCAAGAGCGAGAGCATCAGCAACGGTGATGGTAGAGCCGGGCTCGATGGAGGGAGGAACAACAGTGCCTGCTACGTGGTCGATGAGCCAAGCGTTCTGAACCTCCTTGGTATGGCCACCATAGTTCTGAAGGGTACCGTAAATGAGAATAAGGTCTCCTGCCTTGAGCGAGATGCCCATCTTGTCATACTTAAGAGAGCCGTCTGCGCTGTTGGTGCCGTATACCATGATCTCACCGGTCTCATCCTCGATGGTGAGCTGACCATAGGTCTCGCTGTCAACCGACTTAACGGTAGCGATGATGTAGTATCTCTCGGTGGATGCCGCGTCTGTGTAGTTATCACAAAGTGTGAGAGCCTCAGCGATGGTGATGGTCTCGTACTGAGCCCAGGTTTCGGGAACCTCGGCAGGGCCGTTCGGGTCCTCAGCTTCGCATACGGAGCACTTGCCGTCCTTGTAGCTGTGCTCAGCCTTAGCTGTCGCCTTACCGCTTTGAACAACGGTCTCGCAGGCTACGCAAACCTTGTCACCCGAGTATCCCTCGGCGGTGCAGGTAGCCTCTACCTTGTTCTTGAGTGTGGTAACGTAGTGACCGCAATCCTCGGGATTGATCTTGTCACCGTTATCATCATCATTTGTGTCGTTGCCAAGGATGCTGTTTATCACGTCGCACGAGGTGAACGTACCGAGCACGAGCGAGAGAACGAGCATCATGAGCAGAATGATTCTGATGTTCTTCATTTTCTTGTACCTTTCTAAATTTTCGTGGTTAATTAAGCATATTGCTTCACCATAATTATACATCATCCGACACAATTTGTAAATTGGTAAAAATTGAGGAAAAGAACGGGTTACATGTGTTTATTTTGTACACATATTGCACGCGCATAGCGTATTCGCGCGTGTGTGTTGACAAGCGCGCGGCGATGTGGTATAATATACTTTACCAAAAAAAATGGAGGACTTATGTTGACCAAGTACAAGAATTCGACAGTATATCAGATATATCCCCGCTCCTTCTGTGACTCGGACGGCGACGGCGTTGGCGACATCAAGGGCATTATCTCAAAGCTTGATTACATAGCCTCGCTCGGCGTTGACGTTATCTGGCTCTCTCCCGTTTACAAGAGCCCCAACGACGATAACGGCTACGACATCGCCGACTACAAGGCTATCCAGCCCGAGTTTGGCACAATGGAGGACTTTGAGCTTCTTCTTTCCGAGGCCAAGGCTCGCGGCATCAATATCATAATGGACCTCGTCATCAACCACACCTCCGACGAGCACGAGTGGTTTGAAAGAGCTAAGGCGGGCGAGCAGAAATACAGAGATTATTATATCATCAAGAAGGGAAAGGACGGGAAATTGCCCAACAACTGGGGCAACTTCTTTGCCGAGTGCCCTTGGGAGCCCTTCGGCGATCCCGCAAATGAGGAGTACTACCTCCACCTCTTCTCAAAGAAGCAGCCCGACCTCAACTGGTACAATCCCGACGTCTACCGCGAGGTAGTCGATATTATGAAATTCTGGCTCGACAAGGGCGTTATAGGCTTCCGCTGTGACGTTATCAACGTCATCTTCAAGGAGTCCTTTGCCAACGGTAAGAAGCATCTTGCCCTCACCGGTAAAGAGCACTACCTCTCCACCGACGGCTGTCATAACATACTCGCCGCCCTGCGCCGCGACGTGCTCAGCCACTACGAGACCTTGACCGTCGGTGAGACGGTGATGGTTGACCTCAAGGAGGCGGCAGACCTCACACTTCCCGAGAGGGGAGAGCTCGATATGGTATTCGCCTTCGAGCATATGGAGTGCGACCAGATAGGCGTCAAGTGGTTCAAGACCAAGTTCAAGCCGAAGAAGCTGATGCGCATACTCACCAAGTGGCAGGAGGGACTGCCTTGGAATTCCTGCTACTTCGAGAACCACGATCAGCCAAGATCGGTTACCAGATTTACAAAGGGCGGGGAATACCGCGCTATAGGCGCAAAGATGCTCCTCGGCCTCCTCTTCTCCCTCCGCGGCACGACCTACGTCTACCAGGGACAGGAGATCGGTATGACCAACGGCGCGTTTGAGAGTCTTGACGAGATCATGGACATCGAGAGCCATAACGTAGATGAGATGGCGAAGGGGCTCGGCATCATCAATCCCTTCCGCTGGAAGCTTATAAAGAAGACCTCCCGCGACAACGCGAGAACGCCTATGCAGTGGAGCGCTGAGGAAAACGCAGGCTTCACAAGCGGTAAGCCCTGGCTCAAGCTCCACCCGAATTACACCGAGGTCAACGTAGAACGTGACCTTAGGGATAAGGACGGTGTCATCTCCTTCTTTAAAGAGATCAATTCCTTCAAGAAGTCGAGTGAGATAATGAAGGAGGGCTCATTCAAGGAGCTCCACCGCGGCAAGTGGGTATACGTCTTTGAAAGAGCGCTTGACGGCGAGAAGCTCACCGTTATCTGCAACTTCAAGGATAAGGCGGTGTCCTATCCTATGGAGCAGAAGGGCTCAAGAGTCCTCTCCAACTATGAGGGCGAGGCAAAGAAGCTCAGACCCTACGAGTTCGTGATAATCAAAAACAACTGATAGGAGATAAAGCATATGACAAAGCAGGAAAGACGCAATAAGTATTGCTTCGGCCTCGGTACCGTTGGCCGCGACGCGCTGTATTCCCTCGTCTCAATGTACCTTCTCGTTCACCTCACCGACGTGGTCGGATTTAGTGACAGAGGTCTTGGAGTTATCGGAGTTATGCTCACGCTCTTCGGCATATTCGATGCGGTTATTGACCCGTTTGTGGGAGCAATTGTTGACAATACGAAGACTAAATGGGGTAAATTCAAGCCCTGGATATTTATCGGTATGATTGGCACAGGTGTACTTACCGTGCTTATGTTCCACAATTTTGAGATGGGTGAGACCGCGCACATCGTGCTCCTCGGCGTGACCTATCTACTCTTCAGTATCTTCTTCTCCTTGAACGACATCGCCTACTGGTCGCTTATGCCCGCGATCTCCAAGGACCAGACCGTCCGCGAGGGCGTCGGCGCCTTTGCGAGAATATGCGCTAACGTCGGTATGTTCGCGATGGTGCTTATCTACCTCAACGTACCCGGCTTCTTCGGCGGTATGAGCGCAAGGCAGGCTTACTTCATCTTCGCGATCATAATCGCGGTCCTTATGTGGGTATTCCAGAGCATCACCCTCCTTGGCGTAAAGGAGGACAGAACGAGCCTTGAGAAGACCGAGCGCACGACTCTTAAGGACCTCTTCCGCGCCCTCGTCGGCAACGATCAGCTCCTTGTTACCGCTATCTCCATGGCGCTCTTTATGATAGGCTACTGCACCACCACCGGATTCGGTACCTACTACTTCAAGTACGCGTACAAGAACGAGGGAATGTATATGGTCTTTGCGGCGGTGCTTGCCGTTGCTCAGCTTACCGCTCTCTCGGTATTCCCCCTCTTCAGAAGGAAGTTTACAAGAAAGCAGCTTTACACCGGCTCGATGATAGCCGTTACCGCATCATATATCATCTTCTTCCTCTCCTTCGAGTTCCTTCCCTTAGTCGTTATCGCGGGACTCGGACTCTTCTTCGCTCAGGCGTTCATCCAGCTCCTTATGCTTCTGTTCCTTGCAGACGCGGTTGAGTACGGCGAGTGGAAGCTCGGCAAGAGAAACGAGGCGGCATCCTTTGCCGTTCAGCCCTTCATCAATCAGTTCGGAGGCGCGGCAAGTAAGGGCGTTATCTCCTTCACTCTTATCATCTCGGGTATAAACGCCATCGCCAACGCCGCGGGCGCCGATCCCGACAGAGCCGCGGAGATCATTAACGCTACCCCCGGCTCCGCTATCTGGATTATGAAGATATCTATGATGATCCTTCCTCTTATCTGCATCCTTATCGGCTTCTTCCTCTATTCGAAGAAGTTCAAGATAGACGAGGAGATGTACGCAAAGATACTCGCGGACCTTGAGGAAAGAAACGCTGTATCCTCTCCCGAGTCCGAACAGAGTGAGTCCGAGATATAGGTTGAAGTATATGAGGTTCACACTTAAGGAAGGACTCCTCCTCGGCGCGGCAACCGCCGCAACGCAGATCGAGGGAGGAGACGAGAATAATAACTGGGCGCGCTTTGCTGCGGAAGGGAAGGTCTACGATAAGACCTCGCCCACACGCGCCTGCGACCATTACAACCGCTTCCGCGAGGATATAGATCTTATGGCGGAAATGGGTATAGAGATATACCGCTTCGGCATCGAGTGGTCGAGGATAGAGCCCGCAGAGGGAGCGTTCGACCCCGAGGTGCTCGCGCACTACCGCGAGGAGATCGAGTATATGATCTCAAAGGGCATTCGCCCGATGCTCACTCTCCACCATTTCACTAACCCCTTGTGGTTTGAGGATATGGGCGGATTTACGAACAAGAGATCGGTTGAGATATTCATGAGCTTTGCCGAGAGGGTGATAGACGCTCTTGGCGACCTCGTCGAGGATTATATCACCATCAACGAGCCTAACGTCTACGCGACAAACAGTCTTTTCTTCGGCACCTGGCCGCCCGAGAAGAAGTCGCTCGTCAGCGTTGTCAAGGCATTCTCAAATATGACCGCCTGCCATATCAGAGCGTATAAGATGATACACGAGAAGCGCCAAAGGATGGGCAAGGAAGTGACGAGAGTCAGCTTTGCAAATCACCTGCGCATATTTGAGCCTAAGGATAAGGACAACTCTTGGCACAGAACGTGCGCAAAGCTCAATAGGTGGCTCTTCCAGGACGCTATAACCGAGGCTATGATGACGGGTAAGTGCAAGTTCCCCGTTATGAAGCGCGGTGGCGTCACCGAGGGCAGGTACTACGACTTTATCGGCATCAACTATTACTCCCGCAGTACCGTAGAGGGTATCGGTGACGGAGTGAGAGAGGACTGCCATAAGAACGACCTCGGCTGGGAGATATACCACGATGGACTTATCGAGCTTGCAAACGAGCTTGGCAATAGGTACGGCGCGCCCGTCTACGTTACCGAGAACGGCACCTGCGACAACACCGACGCGTTCCGTCCTTTGTTCGTTTATGATCAGTTAAAGCTGATATCCGAGACGGATAATCCCATCGAGAGATACTATCACTGGAGCTTTATGGATAACTTCGAGTGGCGAGAGGGAGAGAGTGCCCGCTTCGGCCTTGTCAGAGTGGATTATGAAACCCAGACAAGAACGGTCAACGCCTCCGGTAAGCTCTACGCCGATATCATCAGGAATAAGGGCGTTACCGACGAGGCGTACGAAAAGTACGTCGAGGGTAGGGAGTACCACAGGTAACTAAGTTTGCCCTGCGGGCAAGTGAAGTTATCTTCGACACGTGAAGTTCACTTTGTGAGTGAAGTTTCGCCTTGCGGCGAAGTGACGGGCAAACTTAACTTCACTGCGAGCCTCGGCGAGTCAACTTCACTGTGCGTAGCACAACTTCACTTTTGCGACAGCAAAAACTTCACCAATAAATGAGAGGACAAATATGTTCTCTCATTTTCTTTTTGACATTTAGTGAGTGTCAACTTAGTGGCTGATTTGTTATATAATCGTCTTAACTTAAAAACAGAAAGGACGATAATATGAAAAAAGATGAGATTCAGATCTTTTGCGACAACATCAAAATCCTAAGGCAACATAATAACCTTTCAAAGACTGCTATGTGTAAAATTATGAGAATAGGAATTCGTTCGTTAAACAGTATAGAGAAAGGAATTTTACCACCCCGAATAAGCTGTGAGGCCCTTATTCGTGCTTGTAATTATTTTTCTGTACTACCTAAAGATATGCTTTCAGAAAATATAAAAATGGTGGATAAGTAAATAAAAGATAGCAAAAAGCGTGATTTTCAAACGAAAATCACGCTTTTAATATTGAGCGAATTGATGGAAAAAGAATGGATTTTGCGATACTCGTAGGCAAAGCAACAAATATCGCGAGGCAGGGTTTGTGTGTCATCCTGAGCGGAGTGCGTAAGCACGGAGTCGCACCCGTAGGGCGACACAAAGTGTCGGGATCTACTTTGGCTAACACGATAACTATCTAAAAACAGTAGTTGAGGAAGCCGTCATCAGACTTATACTAGATCCCTTCGTCGCTACGCTCCTCGGTTTTGCTCCTCACCGGAGCAAAACTTCGACTCCGCTCAGGATGACACTCTAGCCCGCTTGGTGAACTGCTTTAGCAATAGAACTCGCCTTTTGGCGAATAGAGTTGAAAATCGAAGATCACTCTTCGATTTTCACAGGCACGCCGTTGACCTCGACGCCCTCTGTGGCATCGATAAGCACGTACTTTTTGCCGTTGATGACCTGCGTTGATACGAGGTCCTCCTTACCCTTTTTGACCGAGATCTTTATATCGGGGAGCACTACCTCAAGGCGCGAGGTCGTGACCACGTTTTTGGGTGAGAGCTCGGCGTTTTTGCCGTAGCTTTCATCGAGCTTTTCGCCGAGAGTCTCGAGAGCCTTTTCTTCGATTCCGCACTTCTCGAGCATACCCTTGACGGTAGCTTTAGTAAGGGCGAGAGGCTCGGGGATCTTCATTTCCTTGTGCTCCTCGACCATCTCTGCAACCTGCTTACTTACCGAGCGCACGACCTCGAGCGAGCACTCCTCGCCGAGAGCTTCCTTCAGGCAGTAGTTGAAGGTCGACTTCTGCACCTTTGCGGGCATAGGCGGCTCCTTGCCGAAGATACGTCCGACAAACTCGGGGCTCGAGGAGGAGAGGTCCTTCGTGTAGTAGAGAGTGTGGTAGATATTCGCCGCGCGGTCGTCAAAGGTCGGGAACATAAAGCCGAGGATAGGGCGAGTGAGGATAGCGTTTGCCGCCACCGAGTGGAAGAGCTTGTCCGACTCACGGAAGAAGAGTCCCTGTGCCGCATCCTTCAGGGGACAGATGGCCGAGACGATGTAGTTGAAGGTCACCGATGAGCCCGATTCTTCGTCATTTTCCTTGGTGTAGACGTCATAAATATCGTTTGCAAGAAGCACCACGTAATTAGAATTAATATGTACGCTTTCCGCCACTCTCTCGAAGAAGGTGGAGAGCGCCGCCTCGTCCTTTAAGTGCGTGTCGCGGAGCGTCATAAGTAGCTTGTGCTCCTCACCGTCGGTCACGTCACGGGTCGAAAACTCGATGTCTATGAGGTTTGTACCGAGCGAGCCGGAGAGCGTCTTTTTCATCACCGAGAGCAGAGCCTCGCTCTCATCGTTCTCCGAGAGGAGTATCGACTGCGAGAAGCGGGAGATTATCTGCCCCTCGCCGTTTATAAAGCAGCCGACAATGTTCGGTATATTGCTCTTGTCAGGTCTGAATCGTCTTTTTATTTCTCTTAGTTCTTTTTCGTTCATTGTTTTGTTCTCCTTTTTTGTCACGTCCGCATAGCGGACATATCGCGTTTGCGAATGCAAATATGTTCACTTCGTGAACGTGTCAAGCTCACTCGGTGAGCTTTCTTACAAGATCAGTCATAAGCGCGGTGCGGTTTACCCAGAAGACGTAGCTTGATTCGGGCGCGCCGTCTATCAGCTCATACTTAAAGTCATCTGTCGGGGTATAGGTCGGCATCACTCTTGAGAGCATAAAGCGCGAGTTGTCGTTAAGCAGCCAGCCGACCGCAACAACGTCCCAGAGTATTCTCGACCACTTTGCCTCGCCCGCATTTTTCTGCGCTGTGAGAATGTTGTTTGCGAGATAGTCCGCCAGAGGGTTTTTACCTACGAGATATTCCTTCAGCTCGGGCGCGGAAATGCCAAAGGTGCTTGCCACGCACTCGCAGGGAATCTGCACGAAGGGGACGCCCGAGGTCATAACTATCCTTGTTGCCGCGAGGTCCTGGCGCATATTAAACTCATCCGTCCAGCCGAGGTCGTGACCGTGTCCGCCAAGCCATACTACGACCGCATTTTCCTTCACCTTGTCCGAGAGGAGCAGGGCAGAGGCGATATTCGTCAAGGCACCTATCGCGAGAATGTAAAGGGGCTTCTCGGGAGAGTAGCTTTCCACTCTTTCACACAAGTCGCGCACCGCCTCGGACGTGACGGGAGTATCCTTGTCGGGCAGGTATCTGTCCGAGCCGCGGAAGGCGGGCTTTTCCTCACCCGCAAGCTTGAGCAGCTTCAGTATCTCCTGATAGCTTGCCTCCATTCCTTCCTGTGTCGTTGCCTTGCCGGGCCAGGAGTACGGAGCGGCATAGAGGGCAACCGTGTTGAGTTTTTCGCGCGATTTCAGGAGGTAACTGATCGCAAATTGATCGTCCACCTCGTTGCACGCGTCGGTATCTATCACTACGTCGATCGGTCCCGTCGGAACCTCGAGATTCTTTCGCCTTTGTTCCTTTGTCATTGCTTTGTTCTCCTTTTTGTCACGTCGCATTTATGCGACATATCGCGTTTGCGAATGCAAATATGTCACCTAATGGTGACGTATCAACACAACGCTATTATATCATCTTTTTCGCCTTCTTTCAAGACGCAAAAATGTTTTTGTTGCAAAATAAGAGCTTTCGCTTAAGAAAGCGGCTTCAATACCGTATTTACTTTTCCTCCCCTTTGTGATATAATGGGGTTAATAAGCTATCAAGGAGACGTTTATGAAGAGACGAATACTAGCATTATTTCTTATTATCATACTTCTTTTGAACATAGGAGCGATGACGTCCTGCTCGCTTTTGCTTACACCGACTCTGGGAGCAAACGGCGCTGAAGGCAAGGACGGAGTCGACGGCAAGGACGGAGTCGACGGCAAGGACGGAGCCGACGGCAAGGATGGCGTGACGCCCATGCTTCGTATAAATGAGGAAACCAACTATTGGGAGGTCTCCTACGATAACGGCGAAAGCTGGAGCTCCCTTGGCGTAAAGGCAACGGGCGAAAGCGGTGCCGATGGCGCTGACGGCAAGGACGGCCTCGACGGTAAAGACGGAGAGAGCGGTCTCGACGGAAAAGACGGTCTCGACGGAAAAGACGGAATAACACCCAAGCTAAGAATTAACCCCGAGACGAATGAACTTGAGGTCTCATATGACGGCGGAGAGACTTGGACAGAGCTCGGCTGGGAATTCGATTCCAAAGATAATAGTGATATGCTCCGCGATGGTGTGATAAGTATTCTTACCATCGGTTCTAGCTATCAAATGAACGCTTCGGTTTACATTTATGACATTATCAGCGAGTTCAACGTCGGCAAGGTGAAAGTCGGAAATCTTTATATAGGCGGAAGCGAGATAGATCAGCACCTGTCAAATTTGAGCAACGGTAACGCCGCTTATATCTATTACGAATATGAGAATGGTCAAAAGACCGAGACGCGGAATTACAGTATGGCTGACGCTCTTGACGAGAGGGAATGGGACTATATTGTTATAAATCAGGGAGCGCATGCTTCGGGAATACCGAGCTCATATTCAAATCTCGGCACATACCTTGAGCTGATCAAGGATCACTGTCCCGACGCAAAGATCGGATTTATGATGAACTGGACGTATAGCGAGAAATCGACGCTCGCGAACTTCAAATCCGATTTTGACGGCAGTGAGGACGTACAGTATAACGGAATCATCACCTCGGTGAAGGAGTGCGTCCTGCCACTGGGCTTTGACTATGTTATCCCCTGCGGCACCGCCTTCAGAAATGCAAGAACCTCGAAGCTGTCGGAATACGATCTGACCACTGATCCCACATCCTACGGACACGGCTCTGTGCTCGGCTGTTATATGCTGTGCCTGACTATGGTCGCTACACTCACCGACCTTGACATTGAAAGCGTTGAGTTCGCCCCCGCAGGTGTTACCGAGGAGCAGAAGGCGATAGTGACGGAATGCTGTCTCAACGCCCTTTTGAATCCTTACGAGACCACTGTCTCGGAATATCAGTAATATCTTTTTTGCGATGCAAAGCATCAGAGACTGCCGTTTTTTGCGGCAGTCTTTTTATTTGATTTGGTTAAAAAACGTCTTTGATAAGACATCTTAAAATAATTGTAACAAAATCCTTCTTGACACGCATTTTCACTATATGTTACAATATATCCGTAAATAAAAAATAAAAGGAGAATATTACTATGGCGCACAATCTTAAGCTGAAAAATTCAGGCCTTGCGAAGATCCGCGACATCAACCCCCGTCTTATGTCCTACAACGTAGAGATGACCGAGGTTACCGGCGGCACCTTCTGGAAGGCATATACAGAGGGACAGATCGCGGGCACTGAGGAGTTCCCGAAGCTCGAGGGCTTCACCAACCACACCGCGATGGCAGGCCTTATGCAGTACTATCCCCCCATCGATACTACGAGTGAGAAGCTCATCTCTCTTGCAAAGGCATTCGGCCCCGTTTGGGTACGTGTTTCCGGCACCTGGGCAACCAAGACCTACTACGACTTCGACGGTACCACCGGCGGCAAGGCTCCCGAGGGATACCAGAGCATCCTTACCCGCGAGCAGTGGACCAATATCCTTAACTTTGTTAAGGCGGTAGACGGCAAGCTCCTCGTTTCCGCAAGTAACTGCGCGGGCGACCACAAGGACGGCGGTCCTCTTGACCTCACCCAGATCAAGAAGCTCTTTGCTCTTACCGACGAGCTCGGCGGCAAGATCGACGCATTCGAGTTTATGAACGAGCCTAATATGCTCCAGATGTCCGGTGCGCCTGTTGGCTACGATTTCCCCGACTACGTACGCGACCAGGATATCGCAAATAAGTGGGTACGCGAGAACTATCCCGAGTGCCTTATCGTCGGTCCCTGCAACACCGGTATGACCGAGGAGAATGATGAGAATCCTATGGGCTCCGGTATGGGCAATATGATGAAGCTCGGTACCGTTCACGACCTTATGCGCGGCGCTGAGGTTCCTATGGACGTGTACTCCTACCACTACTACAACGGCATCTCCGAGAGAATAGCATCTATGGTTCCGAACGGTCACTGGCCCGCAGAGGCGGCTCACACCGACGCTTACCTCGCTGTTGCTCCCGGCATCTGCTACAACAACCTCAAGCCCAGAGACAAGTACGTTCCCGGCGGCGAGATGTGGGTTACCGAGTCCGGTGACGCAGGCGGCGGCGGAGATACCTGGGCTTCCACCTATCTCGACGTACTCAGAACCCTCAACGAGCTCGGCAGCTTCTGCACACTCACCAACGGCGTTATCTTCCATAACACCCTCGCATCGAGTGACTACGGCTTCCTTCAGCACGGCACATTTGATCCCAGACCCAACTACTTCGCGGCTCTCCTCTGGACCAAAATTATGGGCAACGAGGCATACGCTTGCGAGAATCCGGGTGTAGAGGGCGCACACGTTTACTGCCACTCCAGAAAGGACGGCAAGGACGGCTACGCTTACCTTATCGTTAACAACTCTCTTACCGACGTAACTACTCTTGAGCTTCCCGCGGAGGGCGAGCTTTGCGAGCTTTCCGGTAATGGCAATATGAGAAGCAAGGTTATGTACCTGAACGAAACTCCCCTTGTGCTCGGCGAGAACAACTCTCTTCCCGCGCTTTGCGGCAAGAAGGTCTCGGGTAAGGTAGAGATCAAGCCCGGCTCTTGCGCATTTGTTGTCGTCTGACAACAAATGCAACTCTATTCGCCTGACGGCGAGTTCTATTGCCTACGGCAGTTATATTGCTACGCAGTTATATTCGCTACGCGAGTTTGTAGTTAGAGGCGAATAGAATATAACTGCGAGGCAAGGCCGAGTAATATAACTTCCCGTAAGGGAAATATAACTTTTGCGGAGCAAAAATATAACTTATGGCTCCTTCAGAACATTTCACTTTATACTCCTGACGTATCAACCGAAAGGAAAAACACAATGAAAAAATCACTTGCGATTATCCTTTTACTTACGCTATTTTGCCAACTTTTCCTTACATCCTGCGGTGTTTTAAATGATTTTTTGCACCCTGACGATGTCAAGGACAACGAGGAAAACAACGATTCTACCGGTAAGGATGACGGCTCGGGCAAGACCGATGGAGACCTTGAAGAGTCTCTTGCCGAGATCGACGTGCCCGAGAGATTTAAGGTGGCTTACACCATCGACCGAGAGAAGCTCGAGAGAGCGGCAGCGGCGGCTACCGAGAAGCTTTACACTCTTTACGAGGAGGGCGGTATCAACTTCCCGAAGACCTGCTCCACCGACTATCAGTACACCTACGGCGCCAACAATAACTGGACCGCGGGTATGTACACAGGCTCCTATCTTATGGCCTACCAGCTTACGGGAGACCGGAAGTACGCCGACGTTGTAAACGAGATGATAGATACCTTCGTCTATCGCGAGGCCAACCGCGTAGGTATGGGTGACCACGACGTTGGATTTGCCTTCGTGCCTTCCTGTGTCGGAGCGTACAAGATACTCGGCTCCGAGGAGGCTAAGGACGCCGCACTCAGAGCGGTAGAGTATTATTACGAAACGAGCTACAGCAAGGAGGGTAAGTTCATTATCCGCGCCTTCAGCTGGAATAGCTTTGAGGGCTTCCGCACTATGATGGACTCCGAGATGAACGCCTCGCTCTTCTTCTGGGCGGGTGAGGAACTCAGCACCAAGGTCTACACCAACGCGGGCAAGAATCATACCATGACCACCATTAATTATCTTGTGCGCGATGACGGCTCGACCTACCATCACTACCAGTTTGATCCCGCGACCGCTGAGCCGCTTTACGGCGTGACCTGGCAGGGATACGCAGACGAGTCCTGCTGGTCCCGCGGACACTCCTGGGGCATCTACGGCTTCTCCATCGCACATTCCTACACCAATAGCGAGGAGATCCTTAACGCTCAGCGTGACGTCACCTACTATATGCTCAATAATCTTCCCGAGGACCTCATTCCTTATTGGGATTACACCTTCACTGACGGCTCCGACGAGCCCCGTGACACCTCTGCGGCGGCGATTGCAGTCTGCGGTATGCTCGATATGGCAGAAAGACTCCCCGAGGGCTCAGCGCAGCGCCTTATCTACGAGAGCGCCGCGGCACAGATCATGGAAGAGCTTATCGATCACTACACCGGTGACATCGGTGTTGAATACGACGGCCTTATCCACAGCGTCACCCACGCTAAGCCTCAGGGACACGCGATAGAGGAGTGCGCTCCCTACGCCGACTACTTCTACCTCGAGGCCCTCGCAAGATATCTCGACGAGGACTTCATCCGTCCGTGGTAACGGAGCCTTCTCTTGTGAGAGAAGGGTAGCGAAGCGGCCGCGAGGTATTGAATAACAGTCCGGCGTACTGTTAGACCCGAGTGGTGACCGAGTCACAACGAGAACCATTTATGGTGGATGAGTAGTTGGCTTCAATTACCACAATAGATTGCTATTTGTTGTGGTGATATACCGCTCGCGGTATGCGAATTTGCGTTTTCCATAACGCAAATATATCGAGCGAAGCATACCGACATTATCATATAAAAAATACAGAGAACGCACAATTTTAGCGCTCTCTGTATTTTTTATCTTTTCGGAAAAATATTATTTCCCGAAATCACCCGACTCTAAGAGAAATGAGGTTGCAAATTCGCACCCCTTGAAGAATGCCTTTTTCGTAAAGGCGGCTTCGGCATCGCACAGTGCATCGGCAAATTTTTCTACAGCATCCTTCTGTTCATTATTAAGCGTTGCATTCGCTTTTTCGTGTAGCTCTGCGGCTTTTTTTGTAAGCCTACGCTCCTCATCCGTATCAATTACAGCGCACTCACTAGCTAGGTATTCGTTCCATAGTTTTTCAAGTGTAGGTTTCATTATTTGTCTCCTTTGTACATCATATATGTTGTATATACAACCATTTTACATCATTTATGTTGTAAAGTCAACCACAACATACATGTTGTATGATATAATCTACTTAATACACAAAAAACAAATGTTTTGAGACCTATATCGGAGGATATGCTATGCAATTTTACCAAAGACTCAGAGACGTCAGAGAGGATGCTGATAAGACTCAAGCCGAAATAGCATCAGTTTTGGGAACCAGTCAACAGCAATATGCACGTTGGGAAAGCGGCGCTTGGCAAATGCCTATTGAACACTACAAAACTCTTGCAAGGTTATATAATGTTTCAATAGATTATCTTGCAGGACTAATAGATACTCCTAGGGAACTTAAATAAGTAATATACTGAGAATAGTTAGAATGTGGCAACCTCATCCGTCACTCGCAAAGCTCGTGCCACCTTCCCCAAGGGGGAAGGTCAAGGTATACCTTCCCCCTTGGGGAAGGTGGATTTTGCAAAGCAAAAGACGGATGAGGTTGCCTCGCGCTAGCTATTAAAAAATAATGAGAATTATAGGGTACATCAGCCAAAAGGCAGAGTGAGATAGATCGATTTACTAAATTCTCTTTTTCTGTTGGTGAAGTTTTTGCCAGCGCAAAAGTGAAGTTGTGAGTTGGATAGAGTGTCATCCTGAGCGGAGTGCGACAGCACGAAGTCGAACCCGTAGGGCGACACAAAGTGTCGGGATCTACTCACGCTAACACGATAACTATCTAAAAAACAGTAGTTAAGGAAACAGTCATCAGACTTATACTAGATCCCTTCGTCGCTACGCTCCTCGGTTTTGCTTCTCATCGGAGCAAAACTTCGACAAGCTCAGGATGACACGCTAGTCAAAACTTCACTATCCATAGGATAACTTCACTTACGCAGTAAACTTCACTTGCCCACATGGGCAAACTTAGTTATGCGTGTTATCCTTGACGGAAAACACGCATTTTAAATATTTATCTTGACATAAATAAGTAATTGTGGTACTATTAATATGGACGGATAGGGTTTCCGTTCTGTTAACCGTATTTGAATAAAATATTTTGCGAGGTATACTATGATAGCAATCAAAAACGGAAAGGTAATACTTGAAGACGAAATAGTTCTCGGTAAGGCAGTGCTCATTACTGACAAGATCGAGGGTATCATAGATGAGACCGAGATCCCCGAGGGCGTTCGTGTAATCGACGCTGAGGGCGGCTACGTTTCTCCCGGCTTTATCGAGCTACATATACACGGATATCTTGGCAAGGACGTTTGCGACGCGTCCGAGGAGAGCATCAGAATAATCTCGAGGGGCCTGCTTGAGAACGGTGTTGTCGGATATCTTCCCACCACTATGACCGTTGATATGGAGGTTATCAAGGGCGCGATTCAGTCCGTACGCGCACTTATGGCAGAGTCGACCACTCCCGAGTTCGACGGTACGACCATTCTCGGCGTACACGCTGAGGGTCCCTTCATCTCCGAGTCCAAGAAGGGCGCGCAGGATCCCAGATACATACTCAAGCCCGACGCAGATTTTGTGAAGGCAAACGCCGACGTTATCAGAGTTATCACGCTCGCTCCCGAGGAGGACGACAAGGACTTCTCGGCTATAAAGAGAATCACCGCCGAGACCGACGTTGTGGTTTCCATGGGACACACCTCCGCGGATTACGATACCGCAGTTGCGGGCGTTAAGGCGGGTGTAAGACACGCGACTCACCTCTTCAACGCTATGACTCCCCTCACTCACAGAGGTCCCGGAGTTGTTGGCGCGGCGCTAAACTCGGACGAGGTCTCCACCGAGCTTATCGTAGATACCCATCACGTAAACGCGGCTCTCTTTGACACCGTATACAAGCTCAAGGGCAGAAAGCTCTGCTTCATCACCGACTGCCTCCCCGCAGGCGGACTTCCCGAGGGAGAGTACACTCTCGGCGGCGCAAAGATCATCTACAAGAACGACCTCTGCCGTCTTGAGGACGGAACGATCGCGGGCAGTGTTCTCAAGCTCAACAAGGGTGTATGGAACGTCTATACCAACTCTAAGATCCCGCTCAACGAGTGCGTAAACTGCGCATCTCTTAACCCCGCTACCACTCTCGGCATCGCGGACAAGAAGGGCTCTATCAAGGTAGGCAAGGATGCCGATATCGTAATCCTTGACAACGATTTCAACGTTAGAAAAACCATTATAGGAGGTATTATAAAGTATGAAGCTTAAGGTTCAGGCAAAGCTCGACGCAGGATTTGCGCCGATGGCTCTCGTTTGCAGAGAGATGCGCGAGGGCACTAAGGAAAACGGTCAGGACGTGGTTATCGCCGCTGAAAGAAATAAGGGATACACCACCGTTTACAAGACCAGAATTTACAAGGACGGCACAGGCCACGACGAGGAGAACAACGCGTTCATCGACAGAATCGCTAAGACTCTTCTTTGGGTTGCAGGCGGCTACAAGCTCATTATCGCAGGCAGCGAGCAGGTTGGCGAGTATCTCAGGAAGACCTACTGCTACGGCGGTACGAGAGACTTCGACGTTCGCTTCATGGAAAGAGTGTATGAACAGACCTTTGAGGTTATCGTTACCGATCTTGCGCACGCTCCCGTTGACAAGTCCTCCGCAGCTCCCGTCGGCAGACATCTTGACGGCTGCCGTATCGGCTTCGACGCGGGCGGATCCGACAGAAAGGTTTCCGCTGTTATCGACGGTGAGACCGTATACTCCGAGGAGGTTGTCTGGTTCCCCAAGCTCAACTCCGATCCCTCCTACCACTATGAGGGTATCCTCAGTGCAATGAAGACCGCGGCTTCTCATATGCCCAGAGTCGACGCTATCGGTGTTTCCTCCGCAGGTGTTTACATCGACAACAAGATCATGGTTGCATCTCTCTTCTTAAAGGTAAATGACGAGGACTTCGAGAAGCACGTAAAGAATATGTACATAGACGTTGCTCGCGAGATTGGCGAGAACATTCCGATCGAGGTTGCCAACGATGGTGACGTAACCGCTCTTGCAGGCGCAATGAGTCTTAACGAGAACGGCGTGCTCGGTATCGCAATGGGTACCTCCGAGGCGGCAGGCTACGTTGATATGGACGGCAACATCACCGGCTGGCTCAACGAGCTCGCATTCGCTCCCGTTGACTTCAACAAGGACGCTATGGTTGACGAGTGGTCGGGCGACTACGGCTGCGGCGTTAAGTACTTCTCCCAGGACGGCGTAATCAAGCTTGCTCCCTACGCAGGCATCGAGCTTGACGAGAGCCTCTCTCCCGCAGAGAAGCTTAAGGTCGTTCAGAACCTTATGGCAGAGGGCGACGAGAGAGCAAAGGCTATCTACGAGACCATCGGCGTATACTTCGGATATACTATCGCATACTACTGCGAGTTCTACGATATCCACGAGGTTCTTATCATGGGCCGCGTTACCTCCGGTAAGGGCGGTGAGATCCTCCTTGCAAGAGCTAAGGAAGTTCTCGCTTGTGAGTTCCCCGAGCTTAACGAGAAGGTGACTCTCAATATTCCCGACGAGAAGGCAAGAAGAGTCGGTCAGTCCGTTGCGGCTGCCAGCCTTCCCAAAATTGGCTAATAAGTAAACAAAAATATGCAAAAGGCAGGGTTTACCCCTGCCTTTTTGTGTTGGGAAGAAATGCAATATAAAATATAAATGCGAAACTTCGGCGCGATGCGCCAATGCAAAATGCAGAATGCAAAATGCAAAATGAGGGGCGAGGATTAAACCGTAGGGGACGGCGCCCACGACGTCCCGTAAATGCGGAATGCGGAATTAGGAATGCGGAATTAAGGACGAGGCACAGCGCTGCGCCAATGCAAAATGCAAAATTAAGGAACGAGGCACAGATCGTAGGGCGGGGGCTTGCTCCCGCCGAAAAAGCAAAGTGCAAAGTAAAGGACGAGGAAGCGACTAAACCTTCCCATCTGGGGAAGGTGGATTGCGAAGCAAGACGGATGAGGTTGCGATACGCTAACTTTTTTAAAACCTCATCCGTCACTCACATAGCTCGTGACACTCTGTCTCGATGCGACTCGGTCACGCTTCGGCTCTTGCATTATCAATGCAATTCACCTCCGAAACGCCGCTACGCTACCCAAGGGGGAAGGTTTGAGACACTCTGTGCCTTACACCTCGTTTCTCCGAATCCCTCAATTCGCGCTTTGCATTCCGCATTTTGCATTTGCGGCTTTGCCGCACTTCTTCCTCATCCTCGCCGAGCGAGGATATAATCCCGAAGGGATTTCATCCATTTCAATGGATTTCATCCGACATCGTCGGATATCATTGGCGCAGCCTAGCGCCCCGCGCCCTCTTTTCGCATTTTCTTTGTACATTTTCCACAACGTCGCGACAAGGCTCGACCTGAAATTTTGGAAGGGTACTATACTTACAAATGCTCCAAGATGATTTATAATGGAATTACAGAAGATGACAGAGCGATTCGCGATAGCTTGTAGCTTCCAATTAATCAGAATCAAAGGAGAAAAAATGTATTTCAAAACATTACCAAACCATACTGAGTTGCCGGACGGGAGCATAGGATATTTTGCATACGATAATTTTATCATAATATGGGGATTTATGCGTCAGGCGTTTAAGCTGAGGGGCTTCGAGCTTTTTATTTACGCTATAATTTTCGGATACTACAAGAATTATTGCAGTCCCTTTACGGGCTCGCGGAAATACCTCGCCGAGTGGACGGGCGCAAGCAGAGCCACGGTTGAAAACGCACTTGCCTCGCTCGAGAAAAAGAAGCTGATCGTAAAGGAATACGTGATGTATGACAATATCAAAAAGGCTGTCTATTCCGTAAACACGGAAGCACTTCCGGAATGCGATATGTTTGAGCTTGAAAACCGAAACAGAGACAATAATGAGAAGATAAGGCAAGCCGAAAGACGAAGGGCTCTCGGACTTGATTAACAAAAAACACAAAAACTCTTTTTTGTTTACTGCGACGCAGTCGCCCATCGCGTAAGCGATATAAAAATATATTGTGTATTTAATGTGTTTTTATTGTGTATTTATTGTGTATATTATATCTGACTAGATTATGTATTTATTATAGTACTATATTATCTTACTATATTATTGGTCCTGATTTTTAGGATGGTTGACACCTGAAATTTAGTATGGCCACTCCTAGAAATTATACTTCCACACCTAGGATTTGACAGACCCACCTAATTTTTAGGCTACCACACCTAGAATTTAGACTACCTATCCTGAATTTCAGGCTACCACTCCCAAGGTTTAGATCGCCACTACTAAATTTTTGAATTTGGGATGCAATTTCTACATACCGCGCAAAAAAAGCCACGCAATTTCTCACGTGGCCTTTATCGTAAAAGGATCGAGCATAATCTTACAGAATAGCGATAAGTGCTTGGGGCGCTGAAATTTACGCTCCGGAGCGGGTCGTATTATTCTTCCTAGTCGTCCTTTGAATGTATTGACTTGTAGTACTCGATTGCGCGCTTCAGCCTTTCGGGAGATTCTCCTGCGGAAATGGCTATATGAGAGTACTTAGCCGCGTTTTCCTCGTCTCCCTCAAGAGAGTATATTTCCGCGAGAAGCGAGGCTGAGGTGCGGTATTTGTGGTTGATCTCGAGCGCCTTCTTTGCGTATGCCTTCGCGTTTTCAAAGTCGAAGGTGTCAAAGTAGAGCTTTGCGAGATTGTTGTACGGAGCGGGGTTTTTCTCGTCATTCTGTATGCCGAGGCGGAGCGACGCGATAGCGTCATCATATTTGCCTAAGGCAGAGTACAGACTGCCGAGATTGCCGTATACCGTCGAGGTCGTAATGCGCATCTCTATCATCTGATTGTAGACGGTGACAGCCTCCTCTCTGAGTCCCATATCGGTAAGGCACAGACCGAGGAAGAGCCATACAGCGTAATAATCGTCTCTGCTTTGGCAGAAGGGCCTTAAGTCCATAAGGACCTTGACCGCCTTATCCATTTTGTTTTCGTTATACATCTTCAGCGCGGACAAAAGTCTCCTTCTGTATGCGGGCGAGGACGAGAAGGCGGTGCCTATCTCCTTTGAGTATTGAGTCTCGTAGAAACTGAGATTCCTGCCTCGTCTGCCTCCCGAGGTAACAAAGCGAGTGAGACTTCCAAGACAGATAAATACCGCCGCAAGCATCTTGAAAAGGTTTTTATCAGCCGGTGTGTCATTCTTGACTATATCAATTACGTAAAAGGCAACCGCTACGATGATCAGTATCACCAAAAGCGCTATGCAGATAATACGTACAATTTTGTCCTTTGACATTATCTATTCCTCCAAAGCGATATTTTGTCAAGTGTTATTGTCATTTCTTGTTGATTTGGCTACGTTCATGAACATCAGCCCCATCAGTATCTCTCCGATAGTCCAGCCACTCTCGATGCAGTAAGGTCCCCAGCCTGCGTCGTGCGGCATACCGTAGTTTTCGCGCCTCTCGAGGTCGAAGGCTCTCGCCCACGCGCCGTCAAGATGGGGTATATCCGAGCGCATCTGCGCTGTGGCAAGGAAGTCTGAGACCGACTCCCATCTTTCAAGGAAGCGCTCCTCACCCGTCACCATATAGGCGTAGGCAAAGCCGAGAGGCAGCCAGTTGTTGGTGTAAAGCAGGTCTGCCACGGGGTCACCGTTTTCGGCAAGGAGGGCGCACTCGCCCTTGTGGTTTCTCGAGCAGGCGGCGGTATAGCCGGTGTCCCACTCTCTGTAGCCGCCCGAGGGGTGTCTATGGCTCTCAAGGTCGTCTGCCACTCTGCTTAGCCACTCGAGGTGCTCCTCGTTTTTCGTCACTCCATAGAGGACCGCGAGTGGGAGGATAAGCCTTGCCATCTCCTCACTTTCGCTCGTCTCGCGCCTTGTATTCGGGTAGGCGTTCATTATTGTCTCAAGGCCCTTTACGCCGTAGTCGAGGTATTCCTTCTTACCCGTCGCGCGGTATGCAAGCAAGAGGCACGCGTGATAGTACGCGTTGAAGTGAGCGCAGGGCGGATATGAGCCCGCCGCCTTGTTGACACCCTCGTCGGGAGCCTTCTCGGATTTAACCGTGCAGGGAGGTCTGATTCCGTCCTCGCAGGTCGCAAGGAGCAGATAGTCGAGCGCCTCGCATATCTCGTCAAGATAAGGGGTATCTCCGTTTATATGCCGGACGAGGAGGAGGGGAAGAATCGCCCTTGCCACGTCGTCCTGATAGCAGTCACACCACGCGAGCTCGCACCATCTCATCATACCTCTGTGCTCCCCATCCTTCACCTGCATCCATCTGAAGTTGAAGTCGAAGAGCTCGCGCGCGATCTCGCCCGAGGATGTGTTGCCGTTTATCATCTCGTCAAAGAGCAGAGCGCCGCCTATCTCGCCGTTACAGTCCGCTCTCACGTTGACTCTGAGCTTGTGCTCGCCATTCTTTGCAGATATGCCGTTTGAGTAGCCCTCGTTTATGCCAAGGCGTCCGCCGTCCTTCAGGAGTCCCGAGCGCTTTATCCACTCTATGCCTCTTTGCACCGCGCACTCCCTCGTGGCATTTTTATCGTGCGTCACGATCGGGGCGGGGAAGGATAATTCCACCCTCTCACCCGCGAGAAATTCAACTATCGCGCCGATCAGCGCGCGCCATTTTTCACTCGGCGCAAATCTCGCTCTGTGGAAATTCGCGAGTCTTATCGAGCTTACAAGCAACGACTCGTCATACCGCCACAGCGCCCATTTTCCCGCCTTGTGCTCGTCCTCGGAAATATCGGTGTGAGTGTGAGCGCAGACGTCCTCAAGATAGGAGAGTATCGGTCGGGAGCTGTCACCCGTCGGCAGGAGCTTCAGGCACTCGTTGCTCTGTCCGTCAAGGAGGTCTCCGTCACTGACACCCTCGGCGCAAATGCCCGAGGACCTATAAACCATACGCTGTCTTGCGGTGCTCTCAGAGCCTCTTGATCTGGTCGGACCGAAGGAGCCGACAAACTCGCAGAATACGGGCTTCTTCGCCTCTCTCATGCCGTCGAAAAGGTCGTGCAGGGGAGAGGAGAGTATCAATGCCGAGCTCTCAGTTCCGCCGAGAATACAGAGCGCGTCATAGTCCGAGGCAACGGGGCGCGTAGCGCTCTCAGAGGGAATTACGGTTATATCAAGTCCGTTGTCTCTCATCAGCGAGAGAAGATCCGACTCATTATTCGCTATTACGAGAATTCTGTTCAAGGTCACTACCTCCGTCTTAAGCGTAGATTGATCATCTTATATAGGAAGTATACCAAATATGGCGGAGATTGTCAATATAAAACGCTTATTCATTCGCGCGCCAAGACTTATTGACAAGAGGCGAAAACTATGGTAAAATAAAGAAAAAATGCCCTCGGGCAGAGACGGAGCTATTATGAAAAAGAAACCGACAATAGCGCTTATGTATGACTTTGATAAGACTCTTGCAGATCAGGATATGCAGAATTACACCTTTATCCCAAATCTCGGTATGACCACAGACGAGTTCTGGAGCAAGGTGCAGTCCTTCCGCAAGAAGAACTATATGGAGAGCATTCTCGGCTATATGTACTACTCGATGATCGCCTGCAAGGAAAAGGGGATCCCCTTCACCAAGGAATATCTCTACTCCACGGGCAAGGATATCAAGTTCTACAAGGGCGTTACAAATTGGTTTGACAGGATCAATCAGTACGGCGAGTCCATCGGCGTGAATATCGAGCATTATATCATCTCCAGCGGTATCAAGGAGATCGTCGACGGCTGCTCCATAGCGGATAAATTCAAGAAGATATTCGCCTGCCAGTATTACTACGACGAGGAGAGCGGCGAGGCAATATGGCCGAAGATAGCCATCAACTACACTCAGAAAACTCAGTACATCTTCCGCGTGTCCAAGGGCGCATTTGACGAGAGCGACAACAACAAGGTTAACGAGAAGATGACCGACAGAGTTATCCCTTACCGCAATATGATCTACTTCGGCGACGGCGTCACCGACATCCCTTGCATGACCTTCGTGAAGAAGCAGGGCGGCACCTCCATAGCCGTCTACACCAAGGGACAGAAGAACAAGGTCACAGGCCTCCTTCTCGATGACAGAGTAAACTACATCAGCCCCGCGGACTACCAGGAGGGAAGTGACCTCGACCAGCTCGTCAAGTGCATTATCCATCAGATGCAGCTCCAGCACACGCTTATTCTTAAGCAGCGCCAGCAGAGACAGAGAGAGTCGAAGAAGAACAACGGATAAAAAGTGCGTATGCTATTCCGACTGCGAAGAGCTTATCGCCGTGAAACTTGACGAATAAGCTAACTATAATTTACAAAAAACATAAAAAGAGCCTGCCTCTCGGGAATGCTAAAACTCTCGGAAGGTAGGCTTTTTGCTGTTATTGATCAACGTTTAACCGCTATTGATAATATGTATCGTACGTTTTCGGGCGCCGGCACGTGATGGTAACGTCACATCGGCAGAGCACGCTCGTGTTATTCAGCAACCGTACCGCTTGTTATCTTGTAAGAAAACTTTGATATTTTGTCTAAATCAGACGGGTTCATGCCATTGAGTGATAAATTAAACTTATATTCATTGCCGGGAACGACTTTTCCCACGTAAACAGTTTCTGTCTTTAAAATTCTTCCACTGCTATCCTTGTAATCAATGCTTAACTTTAGATTTGTGATTTTTTCTTGAGCTTGTATAATCATATAGTAATCATCGGCTTCAAAGAGGTTGTCTGTCTTTTTGAAATTAATAATTAAATCTGAAGTTTTTGCGCTACGTGTAGTGTATTCAGTGGATGATGAATCAGAAGAGGGGCTTGTTGGAGTTGAGGAATTGTCGTTTGTGACGATTACAATTATGAGTACAATAATAAAAATGAAAATTAAACAGCCAAAAAATATTCCCCACAGAGGTGTACTCGATTTCTCCTCTTCGGTTGATGAGGTTTTTTCGGAAATGGAAGTAGTTGATTGCTGTTCACTGCCACAAAAGTTGCAAAACTTCGAATCGTCTGCTATTTCTTTACCACAATTTTTGCAAAACATACCTTGTCCTCCCGTGGTGTCGCTCTTAAATGTGTAGTTAGTATATCATAGAAGCGCGATTGAGTCAAGCGGCTTTCAATTACTTTTTGTATTCATGCGGTCTTTCTACGTAATCCTTTACCTTGTAGTCGCCAATCTTTTCGTACTTGAATTTGCTATTACCGGAAACGACATTTTCATCGTCAGAGTCATCGCCAAGAATAGCGTCGAAGAAGATTTGCTCAATATACTTATACTCGGAATAAATACCTTGACAGCCCCACACGAGAGCGTTTCTTACGTAGGAAGAGTGTACCTTGAACAGCTCGTGATTTACCTCAAAACCAAGATGCTTTGCGAGTAAAACCGCAAAGACGATAACAGTACGCGTATTACCCTCGCGGAAAGGATGAGTCTGCCAAATAGCAGAAATAATTCTCGTTAAACGGAATACTATATCACGGTCATTATTGCCGTCGCGCTTCAACTTGCCGACTTCCTTCATAGCTTCGGTCAGCTGTTTTTTTATTTCCTTCGGATACGCATATCTGACGGTGTCTCCCCCAAGAACATCCTCGGGCTTAGTCATCATAATGGTACGGTATTCTCCCGCCCACTCGTATATCTGACCGAATATAGTGCGATGGATATCGATGATAGTCTCTACATTAAATTTATCATATTTTCTCTCATAAATTGCAGTCATAGCGAGATTAGTAATGTCAGCCTCGGCAGTATGAAGCAACGCGTTATCTCGAATGTTCGCACGATTTTTAAGAACGTCTATATCGTCAAAAAGATAAGGATCTCGCATTTATTCTACCTCCATTATCTTACGTCAACCGGAAACCCATATTTTTTAAGAGTCGCCTCATAAAGCGAAAGGAAGCTGATTTCTCCGGAATGCCAGGCACTGATGTTAGATTTCATTTCCGAGGTTGCAGGGATTCCCTCGATCGCGTTCATCGCCTCGGCAAAGCTGCTGGCACGCACCTTTTCGTCGGTACTCAAGTCTTCCATCGGCATACAAGCTTTGAGGAGCAGAATTCTTTTGTAGAGATTATGGCTCACAAGCTTAGATGCAGCTTCTATGTTAGTGAGTCGTTCCTCTATGACTGTAAGCTCTTTTTCCAAAGATTCTCTTTTCGAAAGTCCTATGCGAACGTTTGTTAATTCACTCGAGGATATATGTTTTCCTATAACCTTTTTGCCTATGCGCCTTTGAAGATAATACTGCTTAGTTCCGTTGATGGTCTTCTCGGATATATATCCGTCAGGAAGTAAAGCAAGCTCGTTTTTTATATCTGCTATTCCGGACAGAACTTTTTTGTATTCTTTTTCAAGAGAATTAGCCATCGTAACCTCCAATATTTTTGCTGGTAACAGTATAGCATATTTTAACCTACTTGTCAATGGAATATTCTAAAAATGTAGGTTAATAATGCATAGACTGTGATGGCTAAAAAATATACTGCCTTAATCAAAAATATAAAGACCAAATTTTCTCCCTACTTCAAATCCCACCATCCTTATAAACAAAAGAGGCACAACCACAAGGGCTGTACCTCTTTTGTTGTGAAAGGGCTACGAAAAGGATACAAAATTCTAATGGGTTCATTTTAACCTCAATGGGTTCAAATTGATGCCAATGGGTTCAATTTTAACGATAGGTTCAAATTTATAGTCTGCAGACGATAAAAACTTCCATTAGTTTTCTGAGTATCTATATTCAAAGTTGTTTTTAGGGTCATGTTGCACGCCAAATTTTTCAAGATATTTAGGGTAGAATTTTCCGTAGTCAGGATCATGTCCAATCTCTATATCGTCGCCTATATCCGTATAATTGTATATTATAGTCAATTCTTCATATGAATACGTGATTGACTGATATATCATATTGACATACTTATATTCTTCACGGTCTTCAAATTGGATAATAGATGCGAATTTACCTTCAGAACTTGAATAGAGAACCCATGTATTTTTTGTAATATCGGTAAAAGAGGAATCATACGGATTTTGATATTCTATATATCCGCCATCAGAGAATGTTTCTTTTGCAATGAGCAAATGTTGTTCCATTGTTTCGACATCTTTAAATTTAACCTCAAGATATATATCGTGGTTGTGTGTATCGATGCTTTTTTGATAATATGAGTATTGCACAACGGTCATTTCGTCTGTTATTTCTTCAGGAAAATATGATATCCTAAAGTCATCGTTGTCGCTATTTACATAATTTTCAATATCTTCTGTATATGAACAACCATTTGAACCATTAACCAGCAACATACTAAAACCTACTAAAAAGGCATAGATAGATAAAATAAAAATGACTACTAAAATGAATTTTGAAACTATACCCGTGCGCTTATTTTTAGTAAAAATCGCTAGAATTATCAATGTTAAAACAAAAACGATTAAAAGCACAGCAATTATACCAAACACATACGCATCATGAACAACTTTATCACTGTGATATGCGTATCCCAACGCATCTATATAGTAGGAAGCAAAGATAGATAAAGCATTCAGGAATGTTCCAAAACTAATCACCGATAATATCAAAGTAAAGATTTTGTTAAAAACCTTTTTCATTTTGAAGCCTCCTTGAGTGTTTTACAGCTTGAAATCAGCATTCGTCTGATTCTTCCACAAAGATTTCGGTGATTTTTGTATGTATATTCATCTATATCATTTGTATTAAACAATAGCTGTAACCAACCTTCTGTTTCGCTGCATTCTTTGAGCGCAATTTCAAATTTGGAAAGCATGTCTGCTTTACTTTGACCGTAATTTGCCTCACAGATATTGGCATAAACGCTACTTGAACTCTTGCGAATTTGAAAAAGCGTGTTTGACGGGGCTTTTGTTTTTTGACAAAGCAATTCTATTTCGGTGGCAAGTTGTTCGGAATATATGAGTAAATAATTTTTGGTCATAATATCACCTCTTTGAGTGTATTATATCACAAAATCTAACTAAAATCAAGGCGTAAGCCTTGTATATCATCAATTTCGAAGAAATTGCATATCATCAACCCGGAGTGTTGTATATCATCATTGCGAAAGAATATACAACCTACGGTTGATGAGATACTCGCTTTTTGCGAGATATACTCGTAAAAAGCGGATGATATACACGCTAAAGCGTGATGATATGCCATTGCTTTCGCAATGGATAAAAAAACACTGCAGAAAACGTATCCTTTTCTGCAGTGTTTTTTGGTGCGGATGCATTCAAAGAATATTGCGTGACTCGGCGTGTCGTCCGCCGAGTAGCAAACGGGATTTCCGCCCGTGGCGGCCTTAGCCGACAAACAGTCCACCGGACTGTTTGGTGCTTCGCACAAATTGCTATCGCAATTTTCTCCCTATTTCAAATCCCACCATCCTTATAAACAAAAGAGGCACAACCACAAGGGCTGTACCTCTTTTGTTGGTGCGGATGACGGGATTTGAACCCACACGAATCTCTTCACTGGAACCTGAAACCAGCGCGTCTGCCGTTCCGCCACATCCGCTTATTAAGTTGAAAATTGAAAGTGGAAAGTTGAAAATTATTTAGTGGATTTGATAATGCTAACTAAAATCTTTTCAAGTTCTACACAATCGTTTAATATGGAAGTTGTTTCGGCTTCTGTCAGGTAATTTGTTGAAGCCAACAGTTTGATCCAATATTTTGTTTCGGATGCCTCTTTTAAGGCTATACTCATTTTTGACACAAAGTCCGGAGAACTTTGCGCTTGTTCCGCTTCTGCAACGTTTGCGCCAATACTAGTTCCGCTTTTCAAAAGCTGCTTGGATAAAACGAATTCCTTCTTCGTTTCACTCAAATGTTTATAGAGGTTAACGATTCTTATAGCAAATGCAAAGGATTTTTCTTCGATTATGTTTGCCATACCCGTCTCTCCTCATTTTCAATTTTCCATTTTCAACTTTCAATTGCTTACGTTCGCGCTTTAATATGATATCATAACCGGGAGATTTTGTCAAGGGATTTTGGAAAGGAAAATAATAAAATTCAAAAAGTACTTGACAAGTATACTTGGCAATGATATAATGTTGATAACAAATAAACTTGTCAAGGAGGAAACTATGGATAAGAAAAATTTGTTGGATAGAATACGCGAAGAAAACGAAGCGGATGATCCTTTTGAAAGGGAAGCGCTGGCACTTGCAATGAGGATTGGCGGAATTGTTGCGCTCGCTATGTGTCTTATTATTTTCTATTTGGAATGGATGATTTTGGGCAAATATAATCTTGGCCTTTTTATAGTCCCTGTCTCGATTCTAACTGTCAAAAACGTTATTATGTCAATAAAGCTCAAAGAGACATCAACGATTATTTGTTCTGTAATTTACTCAATTTTGTTGATTGTGCTAATTATAGTTTACATTATTGCCTTTTTAAACGGATGGATTTGATATGAACGATAAGATACAACTGGAAAACAGATTGAAGGAAATCAGGACTGAGCAGAAGATTTCTCAGGGCGAACTTGCAAGAATGGTGGGTGTATCCAGAAACACGATCAGCTCGATTGAAACGGGGCAGTATTGTCCTACCGCAAAGCTCGCTTATACGATAGTTATCGCTCTTGACAACAGGTTTGAGGACGTATTTTATTTTGAGAATTACTTAGGACCTACAAGCGAGGAGAAAGACGAAGTCGAGGTAAAAAGCTCCTCAGTCTCTGACAGAGCTCTGCACAGAATAAAGAAATACTTAGAGTCCCAAGGCTGGAGCTCGGAAAAAATACTTGATTTTATTATTAATATCACGGGATAACTGACATCGAGTCAATATACAAAGGCGGTTAACAGAAGGAGGTGTTGTATATGAGTTCATTTGACAGAATAGCAGGTTACAAAAAGGAAAAGGAAGAGCTTCGTGCCCTGGTAGATATTTTTAAGAACAGAAAAAAGTACGAGCTCAAGGGAGCGACCTTGCCTCGAGGAATCATTTTTTACGGTCCTGCGGGAACGGGAAAGACCCTTTTTTCCGAGGTGCTTGCCGAAGAATGTTCAATTAAAAAAGTCAACATCAGTATTTCTGACTCTGCCTCGGAAAATAATATTTGCCGTAGGATAAGAAAGGCCTTTCTCCAAGGTTCTAAGGGGAAAACCCCGACTATGATATTCTTTGACGAATTGGATAAGGTTCTACCTAACGAAAGCGAAAAGTATTATTCCGACAGATCAAAGAGCATTCTTGCTCAGCTTCTGACTCTTATTGACGGAATGGAGAAGGCAGATAATATCGTCTTTGTCGCCACCTGTAACGACTACTACGACCTCCCTGAAAGTATAACAAGAGCCGGAAGATTTGATAAGAAAATTTGCCTTAATCTTCCCGATTGCCAGACGAGGGTGGCGATACTTGATAAGTACGCCAAGGCGTCGCCGACACGGTTTGAGATGACGACAGAAAGCATCGCGAAGCTTACCGGAGGCTTCTCGCCGGCAGCTCTTAAAACGCTTGTGAACGAGTGCATTCTTGTATCCGATGAAAATAATTTCGTACCCGAAGGTGTAATCCGAGCAAAGATTATCGAGATCAAGGAGGAGGATATACCGACCGAGAGAAGCGAGCAGTCTTATACTATTGACGCGGTCAGAAATATTGGCGCCTTCGTGGTCGCAAGGAGCTACAGCGGCAGCGATTACGTCCTTACTGTGGAAGAAGATAAAGTCTCTAACGGATTTCTTGACGCTATTATTGAGAATGCGGACTACGATTATGACGATGAAGATTATGATGAGGACGATTGCGAAGACGACGAATCGAATGCCTCTGCCGTCTTCAGCGTTTGCTCAAAGAATGATCTGCTTGCTGCGATGACGGCTCTGTTCGGCGGATATGCCGCTGAGGAGCTGATTTTCAACAAAATATACGATAACGTAAAGGTTAGCTTGGACGCTGCGGACGATATTGCCTTTAAGCTGGCAAAGTGCGGAATGCTTGGACTTGAGCTCTATTACAACGATTACCGCGAGTATAAATATTCCGAGAGGTACCGTGAGAAGCTTGATGACGCCTTCTTTAAACTCAAGATGGAGTGCTATGAGAAAGCAAAGAGTATTGTTTTGAAAAACGAAGCCTTGATAAGAAAGCTCGTTCCTGTGCTCATCAAACGCAAGTCAATAGAAAAGGCTGAGTGTGAGGAATTGATAGTGGAGCTTGGCGGTTTGGTTTGCGCCTGAAGGTGCTTTTAACGAGGGACAATAAATGTACGATGAAGAATTAACACGGAAAATATGCAATCTTACTTTCTCGAAGGATGAGATTGACGTAAGTCAAACAGACGTAAAATACGACACTTCGCATCCGTTCAGAAAGTATTATAAGCCAGAGACTATCAAAGGGGCGATGGAAAAGTTTATATCAGGTGAATGGGATGACAGAGTCTTTTCCCATTGGTCGTGTATTTACTGTTGGATTTTGTCAGGCGGATGCGGTAAAAGTGGCGAAATTACCGAAGACCTGAACACTCTTGAAGGATTCTTTAGAGACGTTATATGTTGGGATCTTGACGGACTGGCGTTTTTTTCTGCTGATTATCAAGACGAGGATCCGATAACGGTTATGCGAAAAGAAATAAAGCTTTTCGAGGATTACGATCATATATGGCAAAATATTGGCGAGTGGCGGCTGGTATACGCAATGATAGGCCCATATGCGGAGGAAAACGAAGACCAATTCGTTGCGCTAATAAATGATCGTTCGAAGGAATATATGATTATTTATTCCGATCACATAAAAAACGGATTTCAGGATAAACACATTACCTTTGTCAGTCAGGAAGAGTTTATTAAATTGATAGAACGGCTCAGAAGGGAAGATTACAAGGTGCTTCCATGCGCAGAAAAATATTTCTATATGGAAATTGAGGACTTGTAAACGCAAAAAGAAAGACTGATAAGCTGAAGTAACTTTACGATGAAATATACTTGTTCAATTGTTTTTGAGGCCGACTCTTAATTTATCCCCAATGCATCATTTAGCTTTGTCTCGAAATCACAGTCCCAAACATACGAAAACACCCCGATATAAGTCGGGGTGTTTAACATTTTACGGGGTGTATCTGTTTGTCGAAAAACAACATATAATGTAACGGTGCTTCACCAAAAAATATAGAGGAGAAATTATATGAACAAGCAGAATCCGTTTATGCGAAGTACCAATCACTGCTGTAATAGGTGTCAAGCCGCTTGTAAAAGCAACTGCATAGGAAATCAGGCTTGTCCTGATGACGCTAAGGACAAGAATCCGTGCGCATTCTGTCCGCCCTGTCCTGTCGGTCCGCAGGGGCCGAGGGGATATCAGGGGCTTCCGGGACCGCGAGGTCCCGCCGGTCCGCAAGGTGAAGTAGGCCCACAAGGTCCGAGAGGATTCCAAGGTCTGCCCGGCCCGCAAGGTCCCGCCGGTCCGCAAGGCCCTGCCGGTGAAGTAGGTCCCGCCGGTCCGCAAGGCCCTGCCGGTGAAGTAGGTCCCGCCGGCCCGCAAGGTCCTGCCGGTGAAGTAGGTCCCGCCGGTCCGCAAGGTGAAGTAGGCCCACAAGGTCCGAGAGGATTCCAAGGTCTGCCCGGTCCGCAAGGTCCCGCCGGTCCGCAAGGCCCTGCCGGTGAAGTAGGTCCCGCCGGTCCGCAAGGCCCTGCAGGTGAAGTAGGTCCCGCCGGTCCGCGAGGTCCCGCCGGTGAAGTAGGTCCCATAGGTCCGCAAGGCCCCATCGGCCCACAAGGTCCTGCCGGAGAAACCGGTCCGCAAGGTCCTCAGGGGCTTTCCGGAGGTGTGCTTAGCTATGCGGACTTCTACGCCTTGATGCCTCCGGATAACTCCGCAACGGTTGCACCCGGCACAGACGTTAGCTTCCCGCAAAACGGCCCGATTGCCAACACGAACATCGGCCGACTTGGTCCGTCATCATTTAACCTTGGTCCGATCGGCACCTATCAGATACTCTTTACTGTAAGCGTTACCGAGGCGGGGCAGTTGATTCTGACCTTGAACGGTCAGGACCTGGAATATACTGTTGCAGGCCGCGCAACCGGAACGTCCGAGATAGTGGGTATGGCTATTGTTTCTACCACAGCTGTCGACTCGGTGTTGACGGTGCGTAATCCCGCGGGCAACGCCACGGCGCTTACCATTACCCCCTTGGCGGGTGGAACTCGCCCTGTGTCCGCTCATCTTGTGATCACACAGATCGGATAGCGTGTATCAAAACACCTATAACATTCCGTTTTTGAGTGCTATGGGTGTTTTTTTGTTGTTAAGGGTAATATGACACCCGAAAAATAAACAAAAAATAAATATTTTTCAAAAGAGTCGAAAACAAATTCTTGTTATAATTTATCCATCAAAATTAAACCAAAAGGAGAAAGAAATGAAAAAAATCGTATCCCTCATCATCACACTTGCAATTGCGGTAACAGCGCTTGCTTCCTGCGGCATTATCGACAGGGTTGAGAGCGCAGTAGTCTATCCTGACACCTATAGTATCACTTATGAAATCACAACGGTTGAAGGCTTAATTCATACCGTCACAAAAACCGTTGATTCAAACGGCAATATTTACTTTAAGAGTATTGAAGATGAAAAGCTTTTTATTAAAGATAATGACTCTTACACGCTTTATGAAAAGAATGCGGACAATAAATTTGCGAAAACGGACGGTGCAAGGTACACGAAGGAGGCAGTTGAAAAGGAGCTTGAGCTTTTTGATTCCTACGTGAAGAGGACCACTGACAAGTTCATTCCCACCGCGCGCCGCACAGGTGAGACAAGCGTAGTCGGAAGAACGGCTGATACGTATAAAATCGGCGTTAATCTGTTAGCGGTATCCTTCCACCACATCTATTACGTTGATCAGGCAACCGGAATATGCCTTGGAGCTGATGTGGTAAATAAAACGTTCGGTAATGAAACCAAGGACAACGAGGAAACCTTTATTTGTGTTGCTTTCGATACCGAAATGGTTGAAGATCTTTCAAGCTATATTCAGTAATAAAAAAAGCATTCGAGTCTATTACACACATAGGAAGTGAGTAAAAAACTACCCACCGAGAGCTTTTACGCTTTCAGTGGGTAGTTTTTTATTTGTTTTGAAAAGTAAAATGAATAACGTGTTGATCAGGAAAACACGCTCATTGCCTTTTGGCTTTTTGGCGGCTTATCCTTGCCCGATTCACTCTGAATAGAGTGATCAGCTTTAGTATCTTCCCACGCCGCTAATCGTGCGGCTCAGTATATCGCCAAGACGCTCATCGATGCGAGCGGATCGCTTTACTGAATAGTCACCGCCTCTGTGATCTGTGAAAATACTGCCAAGGCTCCACAGATAATAGGTCTTGTTGTCGGCAATGCTGCTGTAATTCGAGACGGCGGTGTCGATATTGCCGAGCGACGCGCATTTATCTAAAACTATATTGTTTTTGACCGAGCTGCCTGCGGGGTTAGCCATAAAGCGAGGGTCGTCAATATCCTCTCGGTCGGTGATGATCTCTTTATACTCGGGGAAGGCCGATTGCCATATTTCGCTTTGCCACGGTGAGCCGAAAAGGTCGCGCCACAGAGCTCCGTGCTCGGGGTCCACGCTGTCCGAAAACCACGTGCCCAACAGCATACCCTCGCGCGCTCTTGCGTCGTATCTTATCGGCGCATCACCCGAATTTACGATGAGGTTATCCTCGACGGTCATATCCCGTCCGCCGCCGACAAAGATGGCGTGCCCCGGAATATTGATAAGAATATTACCTTCGATACTCTGTCCCGATATTGCGTCGTCCATGTATATCCCGTTTGGTGAGTGCTCACCGCTGCCGAGGTCGTATATCAGGTTATGTCTGATCTCGTTGCCGTATGACGACCACGACATTCCCGCGTAGATCGCGCCCGCATCATCGGACTCGAGACACACGTCGTGTATCAGATTGTACTCGAAAATATGGTTGTTTCCGTCATACGTGATTGCGAGGTGAGGGCTGTCATAGAGCTCATTATTTGCGCAAATATTTCCCACGCCCCCGATGTTTATACCTGCCTGATAGGTTTTGTACACCTCCGACCAGTTGTGAATAAGGTTGTTTGATACGGTGTTTCCGCCCGCAAGAAGCGTGCTTCTGTCACCGCCCGTCACGGCTATTCCTCCGCGGCCTATTCCCGAGATCTCGTTTCTCGTTATAAGGTTGCCAAAGCCGTGGACGATCATTGCGTGCGATCCGATATTCACTATCCTTGAGTCGGTGACGGTATTATTGTCTCCGTTTATAACTATGCCGTTGCCCCTCGTGCCCTTGACGGTCAGGCCTGAGAGCGTGACGTAGCTTGCGTTAAGCGTGATAGCCGTATCGGTGGAGAGGGAGAGCTCGATATCCGCACCCTCGAGTCCCGACTCCGAGAATACGCACAATAGACCGCGCTCTCTGTCGAGATACCACTCGCCCTCTTTACTAAGTTCCTCAAGGCAGTTATAGAAGAAATACGGAGCGCCTTCACGGACTCCGAAAAAGCTTTGGTACTTTGTAGTCAGTCGGTTGGTATTCTCGTCAAAGCTCTCAATAGGGGAGGAGCCGTCTGCCCAGTCATACTGCCAGAAGCCGTATACCCAGACCTCGGAGGGCTCAGCCCACGAGCTTATTCTGTCCGAGAGCGTCTCATTCACCGAGAGCACGTCGCCTGCGGGGTCTCCGTTTTCCTTGTTGCCTTGCTCCTTGCCGAGAGCATCGACTCCGTCTACGTAAACGTATCCCTCATCGGGGTAACGCCCGAGGCTCTGTCTTACTCCGTCAATAAAAAGCTCGGAGTACATCGGTCCTGCGGTCTTGCCGGAATATCTGTCACTTGTGTTGTACGTGCCGATGGGGTAGAGCTCTCCCCAGTCATCGACCGTAAGATTATACGGCGGCTTTGAAAGATCGATGACGTATACGCTGTCCTTTACTCCCTCGGGGAGTCTTTCACTTATCTCGGGATAATCCTTGGAGGGCGCGAAGTCCTCGGGGGAGAGCTTTGTACCCGCATTCAGTATGACCTCTCCATCACCGTAGCCTCGGTAGGTCACAGGACAGCTCTCACTGCCTCCGTGCTCGGATAAAAGGCTCAGAGCCTCGATATTGTATTCTCCTGCCTCGATACAGACTGTGATCCCGTCTCTTCCTGCTCTGTCTGTATTCGCAACTGCGTCAAGAGCCCTCTTTATGGTACGGAAGGGCGCATTCCTCGTTCCGTCGTTTTCGTCCGAGCCGCTTGTGCTGACGTAGTAGTCACCGCTTGCCGGGGAGTCGGTTTTCTCTGCCCAATCGCTGCTTATACTCGGAGAGGAGAGCTTATAGCCTTTGTATAAGGCCGTCAGCAGAGGCACTCTGAATACAGATAGGCAAAGCGAGAGTATGATAGCGAATATGAGGCAAACGCACAGCGCCGCAATCGGAAGCTTAAGCCTTCCGCTTCTGTTTTTTGACATCACGGCCTCCTTTCTTACGTCCTGACCGAAATTCTTTATAGCTATTTTATCATATCAGGCCAAAAATATCAATAGGGAACTGCTAACGCTCGGTTAGCGTATTTCCCACCATTTTCGCGCGGAAAGCGAAATATATTGACATTTGTCAAGGTAAAGTGGTATAATAGAACAAAATAAACATTATCAGGGTGCGACATGGACAAGAAAAAGAAATCCAAAAAGCAGAGAGTAGGCAAGGTTAACCCCATACTCTACGCGATAGTTTACGCAGTTCTCAAACAGAAGTACAAGAAGTACAACATCAGCTTTGACAATGAAATTGCAAAGAGCATCAAGGGCCCTGCGATAGTCGTGGCAACGCACACCTGCGACCAGGATCATATTCTGTCGGCTCTGACTCTTCATCCCGTGCGCCCGACCTATATAGTCAGCGAGCACTTTATGCGTATCAAGTCGACCGCAAGACTTCTTCGTCTGATGCACGTCATCACCAAGAAGATGTTCACCCCCGACGTTTCGACTATAAGAAACGTATTAAGAGCCAAGGGCGAGGGCGCGGTTATCGTCATCTTCCCCGAGGGCAGACTCTCCTGCTACGGAAAGACTCTCCCCGTTGCCGAGGGTACGGCTGAGCTTATCAAGAAGCTCGGTGTCAACCTCTACGCGTGGAAGGCGGAGGGCGCGTATCTCACCTTCCCGAAGTGGCGTAACAAGGGCGATAACAGAATAGGTAAGATCGACGCCTCTGTCAAGCTCCTCCTCTCGGCTGAGGAGATAGCAGAGAAGAGCGTTGACCAGATCAAGGCTATCACCGCCGAGGCTATATACAACGACGATGAGAAGGCTATGGCGGGCATCGAATATAAGTGCGAGAATATAGCCGCGGGCGTTGACAAGGTGCTATTTAAGTGCCCGAAGTGTCAAAGGGAGGGAGCTATCACCTCAGAGGGCAATCACATCAGATGTGAGTGCGGACTTGACGCGACGCTCGATAACTACTACAAGCTCCACGACGCTCCCTTCGAGAGCATTAACGAGTGGTTTGAGTGGCAACAGAATTCGATAGACGTTGAGAATGAGTCTATCTTTGCTAAGGCAAGACTCGGTACACCCGGCGAGGACGGATATATGGATCCTTATGCTGGTGAGGGCGAGGTATATATCGATAAGGATACCTTCAGCCTTAAGGGAACGCTTCACGGCGAGGCGGTCGACTTCTCCATCTCACCCGAGAAGATAGGCGCATTCCCCATCTCCCCCGGTGACCATATCGACGTCTACGTCCACGGCAAGCTCGTGTATATCTATCCCGAGCCGGATCTCAGATCATCGGTAAAGTGGGTTTGCTTCCTTGATAAGCTGTGCGCACAGCGCAATGAATTGCACACGCATTAAAGGGTGCAATTCAATTAATGGAGCGAAGCGAGAAAATATGATGCGTCAGCATCAAATCATGACGTTGTGACGTCAATTCATTACCAAATTTAATAATTTGCAATCTATAATTTACATAATGCACTGTTTATCAACAAAATATGGCGGTCCGGTAAAAGCGGATCGCCATATTTTTGTTGCGCTTACTTGGGGGGCAATGATATCCGACAATGTCGGATGATATACGGTCAAATATGTTTTACCGTATGATATCTACCTTTGGTAGATGATATCCTCGCTCGGCGAGGATGAGGAAACGTAGGGCGGGGGCGGTGCGGCAAAGCCGCAAATGCAAAATGCAGAATGCAAAACTTCGGCGCAAAGCGCCAATGCAAAATGCAGAATGCAAAATGCAAAATGAGGGGACGAGGCACAGGGCGCGGGGCGCCAATGATATCCGACAATGTCGGATGAAATCCATTGAAATGGATGAAATCCCTTCGGGATGATATCCTCGCTCGGCGAGGATGAGGAAACGTAGGGCGGGGGCTTGCTCCCGCCGGATAATGCAAAGCGGGACAGTGTGTCATCCTGAGCGGAGTGCGTAAGCGCGGAGTCGCACCCGTAGGGCGACACGGAGTGTCGGGATCTACTTTGGCTAACACGATAACTATCTAAAAAAACAGTAGTTAAGGAAGCCGTCATCAGACTCGTACTAGATCCCTTCGTCGCTACGCTCCTCGGTTTTGCTCCTCGCCGGAGCAAAACTTGCTCATTTGTGGCGTAAGTCCACCTTGTGTCCTTGGTGCTTCGCACCTTGCTCACCTTATGGTGAGACGCCACAGAGCAATCTGCGCGTGTCTCGCTTGTGCAAGCACAGACTCGCTTACGCTTGATTATCTGACAAGCTCAGGATGACACTCTATCATCACTCTGTATTTCACCTTTCTTATTTCGCATTGACGGACCGACAGTCTCATTTTCACCATTTTCGACAGCAAACGGGAAAAATGTCGGGAAAATTCGATATACCTATTTACAAACAGCTTATTTTAAGTTATAATTAAGTTAAATAAACCTTAAGAGGCTTAATTATGAAAGAATTTTTCGGCTTTGGCGGATATCAGCGCGAGCCTGAGGGCTACTTCTCCTGGCAGCACCTTCTGTTCGTCACCTGCTTTATGATAGTTATGGTCACGCTCGCCGTGATCTTAGGCAGAAAATACAGACACAGAAGTGATAAAGAGAAGAACCTGATTCTCATCTGGTCTGCTATCCTTATCGACTCCTTCGAGCTATTCAAGATAATACTCGTTTGCATACGCTCCGAGGATCCTATGGCGTGGTTGCTTGACCTTCCTTTATTCCTCTGCTCGATACAGCTTATCACCATACCTCTTGCCGCATTTTCAAAGGGCAGGGTGAGGGAGGCGGCGCTCGACTTCGTATTCATCTTCGGTATACTCGGCGCGGTGCTCGGCACCTATCTTGCGGGCAACAACTACTCCTCGTATCCCGTGCTTTCCTTTGACAATACCGTCTCGGCAATCACTCACTCCATCTCGGGCTTTACCTCTCTTTACATAGTGATCTCGGGTATGGAGAGCATGAAGAAAAAGAATATCAAGATCACCTTTGCGATCCTTCTTTCCTTCTGCGTGGCGGCATATATCGCAAACGTTCTTATACCTTACAACTACATGTTCTTGATGGCGGGCGACGGCACTCCCTACGACATCATCTACAACCTCGTCGGCGGCAATCCCGTAATATATCCCTTGATCGTCGTTGCGCTTTTCCTTGTCTACATCGTAGCCTTCCGCGCGGTCTATGAGCTTATCGTGAGCAAGCTTTCCGCACATAAACACGGCTCGGGATCGGAAGAGAATAATGAAGCAAAAGATGAAGCTTTAGTTTGATTTTGACTAGTATAATTTACAAATAAACATAAAAAGCAGGAACCTCGGGCTTTGATCCTTGGTTCCTGCTTTTATATATTTTATTTTGCGCTAAAGGTTATAGTCACCGCCTCGTCGGTTATCGAAACCACCGTGAAGGTGTAGGAGAGCTCCGCGCCAAGATCATCGGTGACACCCGGCAGACTCTCGCCGATGCCGAATACGTAGTCTCCCGCCGCAGATGCGACAAGCTCAATGAGATTATCGGCAGAGCCATAGCTTGTTTCCGCAGAGGCATTGTTGTTATACACGTCATAGACGGTCTTGCCGTTCTTAGTGTGGGGATAGAGTGAAGAATTGACGTGATAAACTATCACACCGTCAGACTCAAAGCATCCGCCCTCCACGGGATTGAGCTCTCCCATCTTGTAGTAGGCGAGCACGTAGTATTCCTGATAGGCGCCGAGCGAGTCATCCCAGTTGTTCGCGATAATGACCGTGTCACCCGTCTTCGAGAAGTCCGCGAGCGTGAGTGTTACGTCAGCGTCACCTGTGATGAGCTTTGACGTTTTAAGCCAGCCGAAGTTGAACTTGGTGTAGGGGTTATGGTCACCGAAGCACGAATCCATCACGTCGCGTCCGTCCATCGGGTGCTCGACGTATTCCGTGTCATAGTAGTCATCCGCTCCGAGCACGTGGCCGAATTCATGGATAAACGTCAAAGGTGTTATTTCCGCACCATCGTAGCTTACGTTGCCTTCTTCATCGATGGCTTCGTGCAGGAACTGATATGACGCCCAGATATAATCGTGAGCGCTGACACCGTCGTATTCATAGGGCTCGTCATCACTGTCGAGGTGTGTGTTCCAAGAGCGGTAAGCCCACTCGAAATCGCTCAGGCCGACTTCAAGCGTATTTATCATGATTATCGAGTCGACAGTACCGTTTTTATCCGAGTCGAACTTTGACAGATCCATCTTATCATCGAGGTAATCGAGCGCATCGTGTAGGATATAAAGATCACTGTAAGGATCCAAAATGTATTCGTCGCTTTCCTCTTCGGTCATAAACCACTCGTCCACCACGGTTATATCGAGTGTGAGCTGACCGTAGCTCGATTTGTAGTAGTAATCGTAGAGCGAATAGTAGCTGTTTTTGCCTCCCTTAAGCATAGCATTCTTTATTTCCTCGGTCGTGTATCCGAGGTCCTTCGCCTTTGCGTCGGGGAACTCGATCGGGATAACCAGCACCGCGGGAGAGCCGACCGTCGGGCATCCGACCCTGAAGGCATACTGATCCGTTACGTCCTTAACGTGATCCGCATCGGTGAAATCGGTTACGTAAAGACCGCCCTCACCCTCGGGGAGTCCCGCTCCCTCGTTTTTAATAATGAGATTCTCGGACGGCAGGCGGGAGCCCTCTATGTATTCCTCACTCAGCGAGGAGTAGACGTAGACGTCGATATAGGGAATGGCGATATTCTTATAATAGGTGATCTCCACCACCACGTCGTCCTTGATATAGCGGTACCAGGTGTCGCCGAGCAGATCCTCATAGGTCTTGGTGAGAGTGTAGTCCGAGAACATTTCAAGGTAGTTATCAAACTCCTCTTTTGTATTTCCCTTAATGGAAAGGCTCATACCGTACTCGTACTCATAGTCGCCGTAGTAGCCGTCGACGGTATAATGGTCACACGGCGGGAAGGGTATCTCGGCGCCGATATACTCGCGGAACAGAGCCTTATCCTCCTCGGGAAGCTCTGTGAATCTGTATACGCCCTTGCCGTTAAAGTCTATGTAGAAATACGGTATCTCGAATGCCGACAGCATACCGAGGGCGAAGTCACAGGACGTGAGTCCAAGCAACATAACCAACACAAGAATAAAAGCGATAAGTCTTTTCATCTTTCCCTCCGTTAAATTTAGTCTCTGCTTTATTATACCATTTTTCGCCATCGCGCGCAACAGGATTTAATATAAATTAACAATTTGGCTTTATTTTGTCAAATTCGGATAAATTTCAGAAGAAGATCTCATAGCGGAGCTCGCCTTGTGCGCGCCTTGTTTCCTGAACGGTAAAGAAAGAGTCTATGTTATCGGAGGTGAATTCTATCGCCTCACCTTCAAGCCTTACCTCCCTTATCCTCACACCCCTTACCGCAACGGTAAGATCCCCCTCGGGCTTGATTCCCTCGATTCTCGGTATTGAGTTCGATCTTATATCGTGTCCGTTGTCGGGGCGGCCGTCATAGCTGCCCTCGCGCTTCGAGACGGTGAGGGTAAGAGTTGAGTCCTTGATTCCGCTTGAGTGTATTTTGGTGAGTGCACAGCCGCCGGTCTCGTAGTCGAAGGTATAACCGTCATCCTCGTATATATAGGTCTCTCCCGATTCGGCGGAGGGGTAGATATTTACGGTGTACTCGTGCTCCCTCTCGAGCAGGTATTTCTGCGGCCTCATGGTTACTATGAGTGCCCCTTCCTTGACGAGCAAAGCGCCCCCGATTCCCTTTGGAGGGGTGTATTCGATCTCGCCGCCACCCTCGTAGGTCTCGCCCGTAAAGTAGTCTGTCCATCTGCCCTCGGGGAGGGAAATGTGCATATCGAACGCGCCGACAAGCAACGAGTCGCCGAGCATATACTCGTTTTTCTTGGAGTCATATCTGTCAGTTTCGGGGTAGAGCATAGAGAGCGGTCTCAGCATAGGCACGCCGTCGCGGTGCGCCTGATAGGCGGCGTAGTAGAGGTACGGGAAGAGGGAGGAGCGGAGCTTTGAATAGAATCTGTATCTCTCAAGCAGCTCCTCGCCGAGATACCACGGATAGTTCCAGTATGCCCAGTTGTTCTGCTGTGTCCACGGCATAAGGAAGCCGTAATGCATTGATGAGAGACTGTTAACGTCGATATCGCATCCCGTGTTTGAGTGACCGCAGAAGGCGTAGTTCATCACAGAGACGAGAGTCTTCGGTCCGCCTCCCGTATCACCCGCCCAGGTTGCCGCGTAGCGCTGAGTACCGACGTAGGCGCAGGACGTATTCGTCATAATTCTTCTTCCCGTATACTCGCGGAAGCCCTCCATCATCTGTTTAGCAAGAATGACGGGATAAGCGTTATGCACCTCGCGGTCAAGGTATTTTCCGCCCCAGAGTCTGTCGGGGTGCTCGAACACCTGATTTGATGCGTCGAGCTTAAATGCCGCGGCACAGTTGTCCACGAATTTTTCAAGGTGGTCAAACCACTTCTCGCCTATCCTCGTTATCTTGTCCTGATACATTGCCGTCCCTGAGAGGTGCTTGTCGAGTATCTCAGCATCCTCGTGGAAGCCGTTGAAGACTGATACGGGTGCCGCCTTTTCCTCCTCGTAGATCAGATCATAGTCCTCACACAGCCAGAGTGAGAGCTGCATACCCATACGCCTCATAGGGTGGAAGAAGGTGCCCTGCGCACTTGTGTTTTTCGGTTGCCAATAGGGAATGTAAAACTTCTCCTTGTTCCATTCCTTGTCCGTCGAAAAGTCATAGTATTCATTCATCCAATACGGCTCAAGGCCCATACAGTCGCAGGGGATATCATACTCGCGGAATAGCCTCGTATACTCCAAAAGCTCGGGTATACCGATAGCCTCGTTATTGACTACCGTCAGTCCGTACGCAAACTTCGGCAGCATCATCGGTCTGCCCGTGACGGAGGTGATCTCCTTCGTCAGTCCGAGAAGCGTGTCTTGACGGAAGAGGTAGATATCGACCTCACCGCCGTGTACCCTGACGGATATCTCGTCGGGGCTTGTCTTGCCTATATCAAACTCTGTTTTGTAGGTAGTGTTTAGGAGCATTGCCCAACCGTCGCTCGAAAGCAGGATAGGCATACCGCCGTAGCATTTTACGTTCTCCTTCCAGATAGTGATCTGCATACCGCGTATCATCACGTTTTCTCTGTTGGAGTCTGCAAGACCGAATATTCTCTCCCTTTCCGAAAGCGGAATGCGCAGGGTATAGCCCATACTCTTTTTTTCCACTTCCACCTCGAGCTTACGTTTTGCGGTGAAGATTATTTTACCGTCTGTGACCGACACAGCCTCCGATGTCTTGCAGGGGACGCCTTCCGCTGTCAGTATGCCATAGCGACTGAGCATAGAGTCAGAGCTTTCATTCTCGCGCACCCCGTATATATTGTCGCTTATCTTGAATAATTTCATTTTTTGAAGCCTCTTTTCATATAGCGGTATATGAGAATATTGTAAAGGTATAAGAGAAAAAAAGAAAGATGAAATCTTAATGAAAATCCGAAAAAGTTGCGGAATTTTAAGATTTTTTCAAAAATGCGTTGAAATAGTCGGGATATATTGCTATACTATAAGTAATCTGGGTTTAAGGAGCGGCTTATTGTATGGATTCGCTTCACGAAAATATGGAAATTTTAATATTCAACTCACATAAGCGTCCCGCAGTGCCCGCCATCGGCAGATACGCCATAGCCTGCACCGACGTGACGTTCTGCTTTGAGGGAGAGATGCATTACGTTATCAATGGCGAGCCCGTCACCCTATTTGCCGGTGATGCGATAGTTATGCCGAGGGGTACGGTGCGAGAGAGGCTTGGGACGGATATCTTTAATGACTACGCCAGCTTTAACGTCGTATTTCCCGACGGTTACACCGAGCCTATATCGGGTGTGATACGCTCGGCGGTCAATGCGGATACGCTATATCTCGTAGGGCTTTACGCCGCAGCTCACAATTCCGACAGCGCTCACAAAAAGCAGAAGTGCAGGGCGCTGTTCTCGTATCTGTACCACTCACTCGCCGATCAGTCGAGTGTCAAGGAGAGCGCGAGCGTTGTTGCCGTACGAAGATACGTAAGAGATCACCTCGGGGAGAGGATAAGCCTTTGCGATATTGCCGCGAGCGTTCATCTTGCCCCGCAGTATCTTTCCGCTCTGTTCAGAAAACAAACGGGTGTGACCGTCACGGATTACATTGCTAAAGAGAGAATAGACAAAGCCAAGAGCCTTATACTCACCACGAATATGAGGCTTTCGGAGATATCCGATATCTGCGGCTTTTCCGATCATTATGCGTTTTCCCACGCTTTCTCGCGTGTAGAGGGCGTGTCTGCATCACAGTATAAAAAAATCAAGAAAGCTCAAGGAGAGAGAAAATGAAGTCGACAAATAAATTCGGTATGTTTATACACTGGGGCCTTTACTCCATTCCCGCGGTGCACGAGCAGATTCTCGCAAGATACGATCTTCCTAGTGCCGAGTACGAAAAGTATAAGGATCAGTTCAACCCCGTGGAGTATGATCCCGAGGAGTGGGTGCTCCTTGCAAAGCGTGCGGGTATGGAATACATCTGTATTACCACCAAGCATCACGACGGCTTCTGTATGTGGGATACCAAACAGACCGACTACAACATAATGAATACCCCCTACGGCAAGGACGTAATAAGGATGCTTGCCGATGCCTGCCATAAGCACGGTATGCTTCTCTCCTTCTACTACTCCAACCCCGACTGGCATCACCCGAAGGGATACAATCCCATATCCACCCATCAGTGGAAGTCGGTGAATATCGGCGGCGAGGTTGACACAGAGGGCTACCGCGAGTTTGTCAAGGCGCAGGTCAGAGAGCTGCTCACGAATTACGGCCCCATCTACACCTTCTTCTGGGACATCCCCTCAAAGCTCTACGACCCATCTCTCAACGAGCTTGTAAGAGAGCTTCAGCCCGGCATTATCATCAACGACAGAGGCTGGTCCGAGGGCGACTTTGCCACCCCCGAGAGAGAGCTTGATAAGATTGAGGGCGCTCGCTTCTCAAAGCTGACTGAGGCGTGCAACTCACTCGGTGAGCAGAGCTGGGGATACAGATCGGGCGAGGACTTCTATTCCATCCGCTATCTTACCTCCGCCATTGACAGAATTATGGCTATGGGCGGCAGCTACCTTCTCAACGTCGGTCCCGACTCACTCGGCAGGATAACCTCGGATTACTCGACGAGGCTCGAGAGGATAGGCGATTGGTACAACCGTATGAAGGGCGCGCTCGTCTGTCACGAGAGGGAAGAGCTCCCGCTCCGCGTTCTTCACGGCGACTGCATCCTCACCCGCAAGGAGGGTAAGACCTATCTCCACTTCTATAACGGCACGATATCCTCCGCCGCTCTCGTCGAGGGCGCACCCTCACTGCCAAAGAGCGTCACGCTTCTCAATACGGGAGAGGCGCTCCCCTTCGCGATAGAGAAGACACCCGACGAGTTCTCTATGGAAACGGGAATTGCCGTGACTCTCCTGCGTATCCACGGTATTCCTATCGATGAGCTCTCCGCTGAGGCAGTAGTCATCGAGATCGAGTGGTAATACATATCTAAGATAATATTCACGGCGCGGTCGGCTTGTCGATTGCGCCGTTTTTGTCATCTTTGGTTGTCAAAAGTTTGGGTTATTGGCTTCCTTTGGTGGCGGTCAGCCTGCTGAGTTCTTGAAAATATTACCCGTTTCTTCCGCGCTTCGTCGAGGCGCGGCGCGCTTCTATTTGCCCTCGGTCACAGACGGGCAGAGAGCTCTTATGAACAAAAAGTAAAATATAACCAAATGGGGTTGAAAAAAATATTTAATTATGCTATGATATTAAATAGTTTTTGTTTTACGCGCGGAAAGGAGAGTGCATATGATTTTTGGTAAGCACATAAACAAGTATTACCTCAAGTACGGCTATTTGCTCATCGGCGGCGTGCTTGCGCTTTTGCTTGTTGACTTTATGCAGCTTGAGATTCCCGAGCTTTACCGTATGGTGCTTGAGGGAATACAGTTTGGCGAGGTCGAGGTATTCGAGGGTGTGTATACTCCCTTTGATATGGAGTTCCTTCTCGATTATATCTGCCGTCCTCTGCTTCTTATAATTCTCGCTCTCGTTTTCGGCCGCTTCCTTTGGAGAGTATGTCTTTTCGGCGCGGGCATTCAGCTTTCTACGGACCTCCGCTCCGAGATGTTCAACCACGCAAAGCATCTGTCTCAGCAGTATTACCAGAAGAACAAGGTCGGTAATATGATGTCGCTCTTTACCAACGATCTTGAGACCGTGCAGGAGTGCTTTGGCGACGGTGTTCTTATGTTCGCGGACGCGCTTCTTCTCGGCGTGCTCGCTGTCGTAAAGATGGGTAAGATGAACCTTCTTCTCACCTTCCTCTCTCTTATTCCCATGGCTCTTCTGCTTGCAGTAAGCACGGTTGTCGGAAAGAATATGATGAGAAAGTGGGAGGCAAGGCAGGAGGCGTTCTCGGCTCTTTCGGACTTCGCTCAGGAGAATTTCTCGGGCATCGCGGTAATCAAGGCGTTTGTCAAGGAGTTCCGCGAGCTGTGGGCATTCCGCAAGCTCAACAAGGATAACGAGGAGGCTAACGTAGCCTTCACCAAGAGCTCGACGCTTCTTCACATCTTCGTCACCCTCTTCGTTGAGTCTGTAATCTGCATCATTCTCGGCTACGGCGGATACCTCGTATACAAGGACGTGTTCACCGCCGCTCAGCTTATAGAATTTATCAGCTATTTCAACTCGGTCATCTGGCCCATTATGGCGGTATCTCAGCTTATCGATATGTCCTCAAGAGGTAAGGCCTCTCTTAAGAGAGTAGGCGAGCTTCTCGACGCTCCCATCGACGTATGCGACCGCGAGGACGTAAAGGACGTTGACTGCATAAAGGGCGATATCGAGTTCAAGGATCTTACCTTCCGCTATCCCGACGCGGACTACGACGCTCTCATTGACGTATCCTTCTCGATCAAGGCAGGCGAGAACGTCGGTATCATCGGCAAGACCGGCGCGGGCAAGACCACTCTCGTCGATCTTATACTCAGGACCTATAACGTGCCCGACGGAGCTCTTTTCATCGACGGACACGACGTAAATACCATTCCCATCAAGACTGTGCGTAAGTATTCGGCTTACGTTCCGCAGGACAACTTCCTCTTCAGCGATACGATAGAGAACAATATCGCCTTCGCAACCGACGGAGGCACGCTCGACGACGTTATAAGAGCCGCTAAGCTCTCCGACGTCCACGGCAATATCACCGAGTTCTCGGAGCAGTACGCGACCGTCCTCGGCGAAAGAGGCGTTACCGTCTCGGGCGGACAGAAGCAGAGAATATCCATCGCCCGCGCCCTGATGAAGGAGGCAAATATACTTATACTCGACGATTCGGTCAGCGCGGTTGATACCGAGACCGAGCGCGTTATCATATCCAATCTGCGTGAAAACAGAAAGGGTAAGACCACTATACTTATTGCTCACCGTATCTCCACGGTTGAGAAGATGGACAAGATAATCTTTATCGACGACGGCAGAGTGATCGCTGTCGGCTCTCACGAGGAGCTCCTCTCGGGCTGCTCCGAGTACAGAACAATGGTCGAGCTGCAGAAGCTCGAGGAAGAAAAGGAGGGCGTGTAAATGTTTGAATTTTATCCTCTTCTGATCCTCGGCGCTATCATCGGCGCGTTCTCGATCGTCTTCATCCTCGCGTTTGCCCTGATGAAGAATAAGAAGGAGGCCATCGGCTTTGACAGAAACATCAAGGACAAGGAAATTATCAAGCGCCTTCTCGTTTACTTAAAGCCGCACGTAAAGAGCTTCTTGCTCGTCGGCCTTATAATGCTGTTCTCGATATCCTACGATATCATATCCCCCCTTCTTATCGGTAAGATCGAAAAGCTTCTTACCGAGGACTTCAGAATGGCAAAGCTGCTTTCCTACGTCGCAGTCTACGCCGGTATTCTTATCGTATCCCTCGTCTCCACCTACTTCCAGTCGCTCATTCTGCAGAAGGTCGGACAGAAGATACTCTCCAAGATGCGTGAGGACGTATTTATGCACATTGAGGGGCTCTCGCACTCTCAGCTGCACCAGATTCCCGTAGGTAAGCTCGTTACCAGAGTTGCCAACGATACCAACGCGATCTCAATGATGTTCACTCATCTTCTCGTCAACCTCGTGAAGAATTGCTTCATCATAGTCGGCGTTTTCGCGGCGATGCTTCTGCTTAACTATCAGCTCACCCTGATGGTTCTGTGCTTCGTTCCGTTTATCGTTCTCTTTACCGTTATATTCAGAAAGTTCTCCCGCCGCGCCTACCGTAAGGTAAAGGACGCGACCACGGATATCAACACCTTCCTCTCCGAGAATCTCTCGGGCATCAAGGTGACTCAGATCTTCAACCGCGAGGACAGAAAGGCTGAGGAATTCGGTAACAAAAACCGTCATCTCGGCAAGGCAAAGCATCAGGAAATACTTGTTTTCGGTATATTCAGACCTATGGTCTATATGCTCTATATTTCCTCGGTTCTTGCTCTGCTTTACCTCTCTGCAAGAGGCGTTATCAAGGATACCTCCTTCCTCGGTCAGAAGATCACGAGCGACGTGCTCGTTTCCTTCTATATGTATACCTCCAAGTTCTTCAACCCCATACAGAACCTCGCAGAGCAGTTCAACAGACTCCAGTCGGCGTTTGCTTCGGCTGAGAAGATCTTTACCATACTCGATATGGAGCCCGAGGTAGTGGATTCTCCCGACGCCATCGAGCTCGAGAGCGTCAGGGGCGACATCGAGTTCAAGAACGTGTGGTTCGCCTACAACGAGGGCGAGTGGGTGCTTAAGGACGTGTCCTTTAAGGTTAATGCTAAGGAGACCGTAGCCTTCGTCGGCTCTACCGGCTCGGGCAAGACCACCATCCTTTCGCTCATCTGCCGTAACTACGATATACAGAAGGGACAGATCCTTATCGACGGCATTGATATAAAGAGCATCAAGCTCTCATCCTTGCGCCGTCACTTCGGACAGATGCTCCAGGACGTATTCCTCTTCTCGGGAACCATCCGCTCCAACATCATCCTCCGCGATGAGTCGATCACCGACGAGGAGGTGCTTAAGACCTGCAAGTACGTCAACGCCGACCACTTTATCGATAAGCTCACGGACGGACTTGACGAGGAGGTAAGAGAGAGGGGTAACAACTTCTCCGCGGGACAAAGACAGCTCCTCTCCTTCGCGAGAACTATCGTCCACAAGCCCTCTGTCATCATTCTTGACGAGGCTACCGCAAATATCGATACCGAGACCGAGCTCCTTATCCAGGATTCGCTCGAGAAGATCAAGTCCATCGGCACGATGCTTATCGTTGCTCACCGTCTGTCCACCATTCAGCACGCGGACAAGATCATCGTCCTCTCCCACGGCGAGATAGTCGAGGAGGGCAACCACTTCGAGCTCCTTGCCAAGAGAGGCAGATACTACGGCCTCTATATGCTTCAGTTTGAGAAAGAGAAGCTTTCTCAAAAATGAATTGACTAAGCGAGCACAGCTCACAATGAATTGCAACAGGTTGCAATTCAATTCATGGAGTGCGAAGCACGAGAAATCATGAAGCATAGCTTCAATTCATGACACACAGTGTCAATTCATCAAATAATCACAACACAGCGCAGACGCGGCACCAAGCTTCGTCTGCGCTTTTCATAGCGAAAGGGAATATTTATGATGGAAACCGGTAGCTGTAAAACACCGTTATTTCGCTTCTCGGATTGTCACGGATTTTTGGAAGCAGAACACAAAAAACGGCGAGAAAACCCTCGCCGCGTAAAAAATGTATTTAGTGATATTAGTTTATTTAAGCCTAAAATATCTGATATTCTTTCCGTTTCCTTCACGCTTAATTTCACCTTCGGCAACTAACTTTCGTAGTGCACCCTCTATAGAGCTTATACTAAGCGAAGGACACAGCTCTCTTATATCTTGCTTTGAAAATCTACCGATCTTATTCATCGTGGCGCGTCGTACTGTTTCAAGCGCCGATAGCTTCGTTTCCACGAGTGCGAACCTATCTTCAAAATCCTTATAGGCTGCAAGTATCGTGCCAAGCAGATATTTGATGAACGGAACGGCATCTGCATTTCCTTCGTGCCATCCGTTCTGCGCTTCGCCAAGTGCATCGTAGTACAAGTCTTTGTTCTTGGCTATCTTTGCTTCAAGCGATATATATTTTCCAACGTAGAAGCCGCTTCTGTAAAGGAGAAGGGTTGTTAGCAATCGGCTCATTCTGCCATTTCCATCGTTGAACGGATGGATGCAAAGGAAGTCGTGAATGAATATTGGGATAGCTATGAGCGGTTCTAACTCATTGTTCCCGATTACTCGATTAAACTCATTACATATGCTTTCAAGTGCAGTAGGCGTTTCAAACGGATCAAGAGGAGTAAATAGCGTTTTCGTACTACCGTCCGGATAGGTTGCACTGATATAATTTTGTACTGTCTTCGTTCTGCCTGCCGCAGGGTTGTTCATATGGCTATACAGTATTTTATGAAGCTGCAAAATGTAATTGGGCGTAATAGGAATAGCATCAAAGCTCTCGTGGATGATATTTAACACATCACGGTAGCCTGCAATTTCTTGCTCATTTCTATTCTTAGGCGTGGCCTTATCCTCTACGATCTGTCTGATTCTCGTGTTAGTCGTAACGATACCTTCTATCGCGTTGGAACTCTCCGTGCTTTGCACCTTTGCAATCTCAACGAGCTTTTCAAGCTCTTCTGGGCGTTGCTTTAGATACATCTCTTGCTTTCCGGCTTCTTTGTAGATCGCCGCTATCAAGCTGAGAAGCTCTGAATCCCATTTTTGTTCATTAATTTTTGAGTAGTTAAATGTTCTCATAACCTTAACCTCACTTTCGTTCCCTTAAATAATATCATATTATGAGGGATTTGTCAATTCTTTAAGGGGATATTTCCTTAATATTATTCTGAAAATAAGGGGATTTTAATCGTTATAATGTAATTTTGTTTTATTCGGTTGCCTTATGGATATCGGTTTTCATCCTTAATAAGTCTGACTACAAAAGGTGTTTCGCACTAAGAGATGGAAGGTTTTTGTTTCTTTTAGTAGTTTTAAGTTGGCGTGCTCGATTTGTTAGCGGCCCTTCTTATATATTTAAAATATTTAAAGAGAAGTTTTAAAAACCCTCTTTACAAACGGCGAAAAATATGTTAAAATATATGATGGCGAGAAATGTGGTGGAGGTTGATATGCGTATAGACAAGCTTTTATCGGATATGGGCCTTGCGACAAGAAGCGAGGCGAGAGCCGCGTGTAAATCGGGGCAGGTTTTGGTTGACGGAGCGCCCGCGAGGGACTCGTCGAGTCACGTTGATCCCGAGAGACAGTCGATAGTGTTCCGCGGCAGGGAAATATCCTATCGCAGATACACCTACGTTATGTTAAACAAGCCCGAGGGCTACGTCAGCGCGACCGAGGACTCAAAGCTTCCGGTCGTTACCGAGCTGCTCGACGGCGAGCTTCGCAAAATGGAGCTCTTTCCCGTAGGCAGACTTGACAGAGACACCACAGGCCTGATGATTCTTACCAACAACGGTCCTTTAGCGCACCGTGTCCTCTCACCCAAGCACCACGTGCCGAAGGTTTACCGCTTCACCGCGGCAGAGCCTATGGCAGAGGGCGTAGAGGAGAAATTCCGTGATGGCGTAACCTTAGCCGACGGGTACGAGTGCAAGAGTGCACAGATCGTGCTCGACGAGGGTCGCATGGGCGGACTTATCACGCTCACAGAGGGCAAGTATCACCAGATCAAGAGAATGGTCGCATCCACTCATAACCGCGTCGTGACACTCGAGCGTATATCCTTCGGAGATATAGAGCTTGACACCGCGCTTGCTCGCGGTGAGTACAGACTTCTCACGGCCGAGGAGATCGCGTCTCTTGAGAAGCATATGTGAGATAATCTCATATTATGTAAATAAAAGTAGTTAATTTTCATCTTTTTAAGGAGATCTTATGGATATTTTAAAGACATTGGCGCAGGAATTCAGCGTCAAAGAGGAACAGGTTGAGGCAACCGTTGCGCTCATCGACGAGGGTAACACCATACCCTTTATTTCAAGATACCGTAAGGAGGTTACCGGGGGTCTGGACGACACCACGCTTCGTGAGCTTAACGACAGACTTTCCTACCTTCGTAATCTTGAGGAGAGAAGAGCGACCATCTCCGCTCTTATCGAGGCGCAGGAGAAGCTCACTCCCGAAATCACCTTCGCTCTTAACAATGCAAAGACTCTTGTAGAGCTCGAGGATATTTACAGACCCTTCAAGCCTAAGAGATCTACCCGTGGTTCCGTTGCGAGAGCTAAGGGACTTGAGCCTCTCGCTCAGTACATTATGGAGCAGAGAGACAGCTACGATCCCGCGATCGACGTATATGCCGCTGAGTTCATTTCCGAGGAGGAGGGCAAGGAGGTTCCCACCGCTGAGGCAGCGCTTCAGGGCGCGTCGGACATCATCGCTGAGGACGTTTCCAACGATGCTGAGATCCGTAAGCTCCTCAGAGCCTTCACTATGGCAAACGGCTCCATCACCACCAAGGGTACTACGGAAGAGTCTTCCGTTTACGATAATTACTACGACTTCTCCGAGCCTATCAAGAAGCTCAAGGGCCACAGAGTTCTCGCTATCAACCGCGGCGAGAAGGAGGACTTCCTCAAGGTCAGCGTAACTCTTAACAAGGACGACGGTATTGCACAGCTCGTTTCCAAGGTCGTTACCAACAAGCAGTCTCCCGCGCTTTCCTACCTTATGGCTACTCTTACCGACGCGTATGACAGACTCCTGTTCCCCGCGATCGAGAGAGAGGTTCGTACAAGCCTCTTTGACGATGCTTGCGAGGGCGCTCTCAAGGTATTCTCCGAGAACCTTCGTAACCTTCTTCTCGTTTCCCCCATCAAGGGCAAGGTAGTGCTTGGCTACGACCCCGGCTACGGCCACGGCTGTAAGCTCGCGGTAGTAGATCAGACCGGTAAGGTGCTTGACACCGCGGTTATCTATCCCTTCCGCTCCAAGGGCAGAGACAACGAGGACGACCTCGAGAAGTCCAAGACCGTTGTTCTCCGTCTTGTGAAGCGTCACAACGTTGACATCATCTCTATCGGTAACGGCACCGCTTCCCGTGAGTCCGAGAGATTTATCGCAGAGAGAGTCCTTCGCGATCCCCTCTGTCCCAAGGGTGTTAAGTACACCATCGTTTCCGAGGCGGGCGCGTCCGTTTACTCCGCATCCAAGCTTGCGGCTGAGGAGTTCCCCGAGTTCGACGTTATGCAGCGAAGCGCTGTCTCCATCGCGCGCAGACTCCAGGATCCTCTTGCAGAGCTTGTAAAGATCGAGCCCAAGGCAATCGGTGTTGGCCAATACCAGCACGATATGAAGCAGAACAGACTTACCGACACCCTCGGCGGCGTTGTTGAGGACTGTGTAAACGGCGTTGGCGTTGACCTTAACACCGCGTCCTACTCGCTTCTTTCCTACGTTTCCGGCATTAACGCAACTGCGGCAAAGAATATAGTTAAGTACAGAGAGGAGAACGGCGAGTTCAAGACCCGTCAGCAGCTCCTTAAGGTACCCAAGATCGGTGACAAGGCGTTCCTCCAGTGCGCGGGCTTCTTAAGAATCCCCGGCGGCAGAATCGTTCTTGACAACACCGGCGTTCACCCCGAGTCCTATGCTATCGCTGAGGACCTTCTCCGCCGCTTCGGCTTCACCACTCAGGACGTCGGTACCGCAAGCCTCGCACTCCTCAAGTTCAAGGCAGAGCAGTACGGCACCGCTAAGCTCGCTAAGGAGCTCGGCTGCGGTGAGCCCACCCTCCTTGACATTATCGGCGAGCTTGAGAAGCCCGGCCGTGACATCCGTGACGACGCTCCCGCTCCCATCCTCTCCACCGACGTGCTTGAGATCACCGACCTTAAGCCCGGTATGCAGCTCAAGGGTACTGTCCGTAACGTAATCGACTTCGGTTGCTTCGTAGACATCGGCGTACACCACGACGGCCTTCTCCACATCTCCGAGATGTCGGATAAGTTCGTAAAGCGCCCCTCCGACCTCTTCTCGGTAGGTGACGTAATCGAGGTGCTGATCAAGGATGTGGATCTGAAGAAGAACCGTATTGCATTGACCCGCAAAGGCCTTGGTAAGTGATCGGAACGGTGTATTTTGGCTACATTTGCCGTTTTCCGCCTAGCTCGTCGTAGGTAACTACGCCTTCGGGCAGAAGAACGACAAATCTATCTCAAAATCCCCTCGCTCCGAAGAAATTAAAAAAGTTAGATTTCGATAAAGATAAGATGCATGGAAAATCTCTGTGCATCTTATTTTTTATATTTTTTCAAAAAGTTTTATAAAAGTTAACACAAAGTGTAAAAAATATGCTATACTAATTATAATGCGAAAGTATGCGATGCAGAAAAAGAGGGAAATGCTTGTAAAATGGCTTAAGGCCGGGAAGGATGCGGAAAAATGTTTGGATACGTAAAGCCGGATATAAAAGAGCTGCTTGTCAAAGAGCACGAGTTTTACAAGTCAACGTACTGCGGTATCTGCCGCTCGATGAAAAAGCATACGGGTAACCTCTCGCCGCTTACCATCACCTACGACAGCGTATTCCTGGCGCTTGTGCGCATGGCGTACATTCCCGACTCCGAGCTTGGCTCCTCGATGAGACGGTGTATTGCCCACCCCGCGAAGAAAAAGTGTATGCTCACCGACAACTCGGCGATAGAGTATACCGCCAGAGCCTTTGCTATTCTCTCCTACTACAAGATGAAGGATGACCTCGCTGACGAGGGGGTAGGCAAGAGGATGCTCGTCAACCTGACGCGACCGGTTTTGGCGTCCGCTAAGAAGCGTGCGGACCTTGAGCCGCTTGCGGAAACAGTGAAGGACAGACTCGAGCGTATAACCGAGATCGAGAGGGAGAGACGCCCCTCGATAGACGAGCCCGCGGAGCTCTTTGGTGAACTTCTCGGTGAGATATTCGCCTACGGTCTTGAGGGCTCTGACAGAGTCGTCACCTATGAGTGCGGCTATCACCTCGGCAAGTTTATTCTCCTTGTTGACGCGATAGACGACTACGAGGACGACTTGAAGAGTGGCAAGTATAATCCGTACGTCATCAGCTACGGCGGTGCGAAATTGACTCGCGAAAACAAGCAAAATGTAAAGACTGCTTTACTTATCGAGTGTAAAAAGCTCGAAAACGCCGTAAACCTTATTCCGTTTGGAAACAAGATTACGATAGAAAACATAGTAAGAAATATTATTTATCTCGGCCTTACCAAGAGGATAGAGTTCCTTGATAAGGACTGTGAGGAGGAATAAAAATGAAAGATCCCTATTCAATACTCGGTGTGTCACCCGGAGCAAGCGACGATGAGGTAAAGAACGCCTACCGCAATCTTGCCCGCAGGTATCACCCCGATAACTATGACGATAACAATCCCTTAAAGGAGCTTGCAAAGGAGAAGATGCAGGAGATCAACGCCGCGTATGACGAGATCCAGCGCGACAGGACCTCGAGCACCTCGTCTTCCTCGTCCTCGGGCTCAGGCTATAACTACGGCTACACTCAGGGCAACTCCTCGTCGGGAATCTACACGACTATAAGACAGAGGATCAACGAGAGAAAATACCGCGAGGCTGAGGAGCTTCTTGCCTCTGTCAGCGAGTATGACCGCACCGCTGATTGGCACTTCTTAAATTCCGTTTGCCTTATGCAGAGAGGCAAGACCGCCGATGCTATGCGCGAGCTCGAGCTTGCCTGCACGATGGATCCCTCCAATCAGGAATACCAGAAGGCGAAGGAGATGTTCAACACCGCGGGCTCAAGATACGGCAGCACCTATTACGGAGAGGGCGGCAGACGCTACCGCTCGACCTCCGATGAGGCCTGCGATTGCTGTATGAATCTCATCTGCCTTGACTGTCTGTGCGAATGTATGGGCGGCGACCTCATCCGTTGCATCTGATATGAAGCAGACGAAAAAGCTGACCCTCAGCGCGATGATAGTTGCGCTCGGCACGGTCTTTATGGTGCTCGGCGCGGTGATAGAGGTATTTGACCTCACCGCCGTTGCTCTTGCCTCCGTGCTCGTTGCCTTCGTATATATCGAGCTTGGCTCACCGTACACCTGGCTTGTGTGGATATGCACCACGCTGTGCACCTTCCTTCTTTACCAGCACAGCGCGATGTGGTTTATCTACCTCGTCCTCTTCGGCATCTACCCGATACTGAAGGGGTATATAGAAAGGCTGAAGCGCCCCCTCTGGTGGCCCCTCAAGCTCGTATACGGCAATATTGCCTTCGTGCTGATGCTCTTTGGCATCAAGCTTATCACGGGACTCCCGTTTATCGATCCCACCGAGGACTTCCTCGGCATATCGGGCAAGGCCCTGTACATAGTTACCTGGGTGCTCCTCAACGTAGCCCTCATCGCCTACGATTTCTTCATCACGGTGATGGTGCGCTTCTATATGGAGAGACTCCGCCCGAAATTCAGAAAAATACTTAAGTAAGGAACAAATATGACAAAGGTTGCATTTATCTCCCTCGGCTGCTCCAAGAATCTTGTTGACACCGAGGTTATGCTTCACAATTTATACAAGGATGGCTTTGAGATCACCTTCGAGCCCGAGGAGGCAGAGATCGTGATAGTCAATACCTGCGGCTTTATCGAGAGCGCAAAGCAGGAGGCCATCGACAACATTCTCGACGCCGCAGAGCTGAAGGAGTGGGGCAAGTGTAAGCACGTTATCGCCACGGGCTGTCTTGTTGAGAGATACCGCGAAGAGGTGATGGAACAGCTCCCCGAGCTTGACGCCATCATCGGTGTCGGAAGTCTTGAGGACATCGGTGAGGCCTGCCGCGCCGTAATGCGCGGTGAGAAGTACACCTCCTTTAAGGACAAGAATAGCTCGCCTCTGGGCGGCGGAAGAATTCTCACCACCGCGCCTCACACCGCATATCTGAAGATCGCGGAGGGATGTGACAACCGCTGTACGTACTGCGCGATACCTCTTATCCGCGGTAAGCTCCGCAGCCGCACCATCGAGGATATAGTCCACGAGGCGTGTGAGCTCGACAGAGCAGGGGTAAAGGAGCTTAATCTCATAGCTCAGGATACCTCGCGCTACGGCCTTGACCTCTACGGAGAGTATAAGCTCGCAACGCTCGTTCGGGAAATCACGAAAAATACCTCGATTCCGTGGATAAGACTCCTTTACTGCTATCCCGACAAGATCACAGACGAGCTTATCGAGGAGTTTAACTCCAACCCGAGGCTCGTTAAGTATATGGACATTCCCGTCCAGCACATCTCCGACTCGGTGCTCACAAGAATGAACCGCCACGGCGGAAAAGAGCTTATTATCGACACGATAAGAAAGCTCAGGGCGAGAGTCCCCGACATCACTCTGCGCACCACCGCGATGGTCGGCTTCCCGGGTGAGAGTGAGGAGGACTTCGTCGAGCTTTGCGAGTTTATCAAGGAAACCCGCTTCGACCGCTTCGGCGCGTTTACCTATTCGCCCGAGGAGGATACCGAGGCCGCACTGATGCCTGACCAGATCGACGAGCAGGTAAAGCAGGACAGATACGATATCCTTATGCAGACTCAGCTTACCGTCGCGGAGGAGCTCAACAACAGTAAGATCGGCAGAGAGATCACCGTTATCACCGACGGATACGATGCGGTGGCGGAGATATACTTCGGCCGCTCCGAGGCAGACGCTCCCGACGTTGACGGCAAGGTATACTTCAGAGCCGAGAAGGGTAAATACACCTACGGTGACTTCGTTAAGGTGAAGATCACCGAGGCGCTTGACTACGATCTTATCGGTGACGATATCAATTAATTTTTGGAGGACATTATGAAGAAGATGAACGTACCGAACACATTGTCGCTTATCCGCGCTTTGCTTGTTCCCGTATTTGTTGCTACATTGCTCTTTATGAGAGATATACCCGTTTGGTGCTGTATTGTGCCTACTATTGTTTACGCATTGACCGGTTTTACCGATATGCTCGACGGCAAGATTGCGAGAAAGTATAATCTCGTTACCGACTTTGGTAAGTTTATTGATCCCCTTGCTGACAAGTTTATGGTTATCGGCTCGGCTATCGCCATCCTCGTTTGGATGATGCTCAGAGGCGAAGAGACTCAGGCTCTTGTTTTCGTTTGGGTAGTGCTTATTATCCTCCTTCGTGAGCTCGGTGTTACCTCGCTCCGTCTCGTTGTTGCGGGTAAGAGCGGCATTGTTGTCGCGGCATCTATGCTCGGCAAGATCAAGACCGTCTCCCAGATGGCAGGCACCGCAATCATTCTCCTCGAGCCCCTCATTCCTTTCTTCAACGAGAATCATATCCTCTCCTACGTATGCATGGGTATAATGGCATTCACCACCCTCTTCTCGGGATGGGATTACCTCAAGGCGTATATGCCGCACCTCAGTATGGATTGAGCGTGTCTTACACGCTCGACTAAGTTTGCCCCGTAGGCAAGTGAAGTTATCTTCGACACGTGAAGTTTTGCCTCTTAGGCAAAGTGGGCAAACTTAACTTCACTGCGAGCCTCAGGTGAGCAACTTCACTGTGTATGGCACAACTTCACTTTTGCGGTAGCAAAAACTTCACTAAAAACAGTACATCGTTCGAAAGGTGATTTTCATATGAGCGGTGCATCCTTGCAAAGAGCTATGGATAAAAAGAAAATCAGAACTTGGATGAAAAAATCCGAGTTCTTTTTCTTTTATAAAAAATATATCATTTTAATGATATTTTTTGAGGCATAATATATTGACAAGATGACATTTTAATGATATAATGTTGGCAAGGATGGTGAAGTATTATGATTATTTATCACGGTTCAAAAGATATTATTGAAAAACCCGAATTTGGTAAGGGCAATAAGAAGAATGATTACGGGTTTGGTTTTTACTGTACTGAAAACGTTGAACTTGCAAAAGAATGGGCTTGTTCTAATAATGAAACGAACGGATATGCTAATCAATATGAGATTGATTTAAGTGAATACAAAGTTTTAGATTTAAGAGAAGAAAAATACTCTATCCTTAATTGGATGGCGCTTTTATTGAAGTTTAGAACATTTGACGTTAATACCCCTATTTCCGCACAAGCAAAAGAATATATATTAGAAAACTTTTACGTTGACGTGGAAGAATATGACGTAATTATAGGCTATCGTGCAGATGACTCTTATTTCAGCTTTGCAAAAGACTTTATAAACAACACGATTTCCGTTGAGCAACTTGCTGAAGCTATGCGTTTAGGTGAATTGGGTATTCAAATCGTATTAAAGTCTAAAAAAGCGTTTGATACGGTAAAATATATAAGCTATGAATTAGCCGAATGTAAGGAATATTACGTAAAACGTGTTAGCCGTGATAAAAAAGCAAGAGAAACTTATTTAAGTGGTTATAGACAAAACTTGGTGTCTGACGGCTTATTTGTGATGGATATTATTAGAAAGAGGCTTAAAAATGGCGATAAAATCTTATGACGTTAGATATTTAGATAGCGTTGCTACAAATATTGGCACAATGTTCGAATATGCAGTCGCTTGTGGGTATGAGCCAAAAGTATATTGGAATATTTTTGCTTCTTCCGAAGTGGCAAAACAAATAGAAAAAGGCAATCCAAGATTTTTAGCAGGATATTCTGCAATAGATTTGTTAGACCACGTTGTAAACACTACTGCATCCAATGGTAAACTACTTGCGCCGAAGCCGTTTTTTAGCCGATCCGAATTTTATTGGGCAGGTTGGGCTTTAGCGCAATATCAAAATTATAAAGCAACTTCTTTCTTTAACATAAACAAAGCCTTCCCTATTGAAAAGGTTTTGGCGTTATACAATACTCTTCACGAAGCAGATATTACAAAGTTTTTCTTGGTTGCGGACGAATATATTAACTCTCATAAGAAGGAAACAAATCTTAAAAGAATCCGTACTGCGGCAGGATTATCTCAAAAGCAACTTGCTGATAAAGCAGAAGTGTCAATTCGTAATATACAAATGTACGAACAACGCCACAATGATATTAATAAAGCACAAGCAGATATATTGTTTAGATTATCCAAAACGCTTGGTTGTAATATAGAAGATTTGTTTGAAGAATAAAAACTTTTATAAATTTGACGGTAATTGTCATATTTGATATATGCCGCATCTTAATACAAACGACTGGAAAATTTAGGCGGACGTATGTCAAGAGTTAATGAGATTTCTTGGCGCACGTCCGCTTTTTAGATTATTTTAGTACCTTTGATTCTTGCTCTGTTTTTATTTAATTGTTCTTATTCCTTATATACCTATCAATTCCCTCGGCTATGGGATAATACACGGGGATAGTCACGAAGATAAGCCAGCCGGGGTGCCACCACGTAAAGAGCATACCGAAGAGGCAGTAGAGAAATGCCGTGAAAACGGGGTATGCAAACTCGGTGAAGCGCTTTTTTCTTATCGAGTCGAGCAGGGAATAGTAGAGGGGGATAGTCATAAACAGAGTCCAAGCCCAATACCAGCCGTCTGCCAGGAGTCCGATGGCGAGGAATGCGATAGTCGCGACAATCGGGTAGGGTATCTTGTAGAGGATGGAGAGCTTACTGGCCTTGCGAGCCTTATCCTCCTCGTCGTCATCGTCGAAATCATCATCGTCATCGTCCTCATTGATTACGATTCCGCCCTTGCCGAGCTTAACCTTAACTCCGTCATCCGAGTTGACTACGATTCCGCTCTTTCCGAGATTGACCTTGACCTGACCGTCCTCGTCGTCGACAAGAATGTCACCCTTATCGAGGTCTATCTTAACCTTGGTTTCGTCATCGTCAACGGTAATTTCGCCGCTGAGATTTAAGTTTACCTTATCGCCGACCTTTACGCGGAAGGACCCGTCGACGGGCTCCTCATCGCTGTTTTCCTCGGCTTTTTCGCCCTTGGTGTCAGAGCCGATATTTTCCGATTTTAAGAGCTCGTCGATAGTCACACCGAACATCTCGGATATCACTATAAGATTCTCGGTATCGGGGTATGCCTCGCCTCTTTCCCACTTGGAGACCGCTTGCCTTGAGACGCCGAGCTTCTCGGCAAACTCCTCTTGGGAAAGACCTGCTCCTCTTCTTATTTCATATAGATTGTTAGGTAGATTAGTCTTGTTCATATTGCACCGCCTTTCTGTGCTTTTATACTATCACATAGAGAGAAAATGGTCTATACATCTTGCTTGTCAATTTGCGCAACTTTTGGTTGCACGAGAGTTTTACTCGATGTTTGTAACTAAAAGCTTACAATTTTCGTGCTTAAATTTAATTTCCTTACCGGAAAATTTCATTCCGTATATCTTCTCGTCCTCGCTCTTATATGACGGACGGGGGTCCTCCCGAAGGATGGCTACGAGCTTTTTCGCCTCCTCGTCTGTCAGGACCTCGCGCACCTCCTCGGAGAGCTCGACCTCTATCTCATACCCGAGGACCTCGTCTGCAAAGCCGCCTATCGCATCGGGATGGCTGTCGGTGTAGGCAAGGTAGGGCTTGACGTCATAGATAGGTGTGCCCGAGAGAATATCCGCGCCGCCAACGATAAGGACGGTCCCCTCGTTTTTTGTTTCTTTTACCTCAAGGAGTCTGACCGATGAGAGACCGATGGAGTTAGGTCTATACGGCGAGCGGGTAGCAAAAACGCCCATTCTCTTGTTGCCGCCGAGCCTCGGGGGTCTTACAGTCGGCGACCAATCCTCCCTCACCGCCTCAGAAAACTGCCACAAGAGCCAAAGGTGTGAGTACCCCTCAATGCCCCTGAGTGCCTCAGGGTTTCTGTACTCGGGCTCAAATACTATTTTGCCGACCGTCTCTTTGACAAGACCGCTTTGTCTCGGTATGCCGAACTTCTCGTCAAACTCGGTGTATATCTTAGCGATTATCTTCATTTGTTTCTCCGAAGTGTGTTTTATTACCTCAATTTTACCACAATCAAAGCGAAAAGTCCACCCTCTATTGAAAAAAGCGGATATTTATGCTAAAATATATAGGAAAGAGGCGCAGTGGTTTTTGACCTTCCCCTTTGGGGAAGGGGGACCACGGAGTGGTGGATGAGGTTTCTATAAAGTTCTTTTTCGCAACCTCATCCGTCTTTTGCTCCGCAAAATCCACCTTCCCCAAAGGGGAAGGTTCTGGCACTTTGTGCCGTAAGATGCTTGGCAGAGCCAAGCGTGAGATAGAACGCATTCGCGTTCGTGGGATGTCACATTACGGTGACGTGGTTTAACTTAGCGAAAAGATATACAACAAGAGAGATGAGGTAAAAAAACATGAAATTCATTTCCTGGAACGTAAACGGATTCCGCGCTGTGCTTGGCAAGGGATTCGCCGATATATTCGAGTCGCTCGACGCAGACTTCTTCTGCTTGCAGGAGACCAAGATGCAGCCGGGGCAGGCAGACTTCTCGCCCGAGGGCTACAGATCCTATTGGTTCAGCGCCGAGAAGAAGGGCTACTCCGGCACCGCCGTTTTCGCAAAGCGCGAGCCTATCTCGGTCAGCTACGGCATTGACGGAAAGCACGCTGACGAGGGCAGAGTAATCACGCTTGAGTACGAGGACTTCTACCTTGTGTGCGCCTACGTGCCCAACGCGCAGGACGGCCTCAAGAGGATAGACTACCGTATGGAGTTTGAGGACGATATGAGAGAGTATCTCTCGGACCTTGACGAAGTCAAGCCTGTAATCTACTGCGGAGACCTCAACGTTGCAAGGAGCGAGATAGACCTCAAAAACGCCAAGGCCAATATCGGCAACGCGGGCTTCTCCTATGAGGAGCGCGGCAAGATAGAGGAGCTTCTGTCGGCAGGCTTCACCGACACATTCCGTCACCTCCACCCCGACGAGATAAGGTACTCCTGGTGGTCCTATCGCTTTAGGGCGCGCGAGAACAACGCGGGCTGGCGTATCGACTACTTCCTCGTCTCGGACAGACTCATGCCCCGCGTTTCCTCCGCAGAGATACTGACCGACGTAATGGGAAGCGACCACTGTCCCGTAATGCTCGAAATAAAATAAGGGGTTGCATATTTTAAAAATATGTGCTAAAATAAAGAAAACAAATCTTTTAAATAAGGAGAAATCCGCTATGGCAATGCTTTTAAACGAAGAACAGCAGGCTATACTTAACGGCTCGAAGGGCGAGACTATGGCTAAGGTCATGAAGACCATGGTCAAGTACGGCGAGATCTTCGGCGCAGAGAGAATGGTGCCTGTTACCTCTAAATACAATCACCTCGTAACCTCCTTCGGCCTTAAGGCTATGACCGCAGTTTACGAGCTTATGGACCAGCTCCTCGAGGCAGGAGTGACCTCGGGTCAGAAGTTTACCGTTGACCCCCGTCCCATCGACAAGAACGTACCCGCAAACCTTCTTCAGAAGGCTATATTCAACCTCGCGATGTACACAAAGCAGGAGGAGTACGAGGAGCAGCTTAAGAAGCTCGGCCTTCTCTCCGACTCTTCCTTCACCTGTACCTGCTACATGGACGAGGTAGGCAACAAGCCTAAGTATGGCGAGGTCCTCTCCTGGGCAGAGTCCTCCGCGGTTGTTTACGCAAACTCCGTCCTCGGCGCAAGATGTAACAGAAACTCCGGTATCATAGACCTTATGGGCTCCATCGTTGGCTACGTTCCCGAGTTCGGACTTCTTACCGAAGAGGGAAGACGCGCTAAGTGGGTAGTGAGAATCCACACCGAAAAGAAGCCCGAGGCTCAGCTTCTCGGCTCAGCGATCGGTATGAAGGTTATGGAGGACGTCCCATACGTTATCGGCCTTGACAAGTGGCTTGGCAACGAGCTTGACGACGCCGCTTGCACCTACCTCAAGGACTTCGGCGCGGCTACCGCATCCAACGGCGCGGTCGGTCTTTATCACATCGACGGACTTACCCCCGAGGCAAAGCAGTTTGGACAGTCACTCATCCTTGACGGAGCGCAGGAGTACGTTATCGACGATGCCGAGCTCGAGAGAGTAAAGGCTTCCTATCCCGTAATCTGGAAGAATAAGGACGCTAAGCCCAAGCTCTGCTTTATGGGCTGCCCCCATATGTCGCTTGAGCAGCTCAAGACCTGGACCGTTCGCGTCGAGGAAGGCCTCAAGGCGTCCGGCAACAAGAAGGTGGTTATCCCCACCGTATTCACCGCCTCCCCCGCAGTGCTCGAGGCGTTCGGAAAGACCGAGTTTAGAGACAGACTCAAGGCAACCGGCGTTATCACGTCCTACATCTGTCCGCTTATGTATATGAACAATCCTCTTTGCAAGAGTATGCCCGTTATCACCTCGTCCAACAAGCTCCGCACCTACACCAGCGCGCGCTACTACACCGATGACGAGATCCTTGCAGAGATCACAGGAGGTAAAAACTAATGAAACAGTTTAAAGGCAGAGTTATTGCCGAGGGTGAGGTAAAGGCTCCCGCTCTCGTTTCTCACGGCGGACTTAACACTCTCGCTTCCTTCCAGAAGGCGCTCCAGTTTGGCGATAAGAAGGCAACCTGCGGCGACCAGAACAACCCCGACCTCTACGGCAAGCAGATGGTAGGCACGGCTCTTTGCCTCCCTCAGACCATCGGCTCAACCACGGGCGGCCTCGTTCTCTACTGTGCTTGCGCTATGAAGCGCCAGCCCGCTTGCATGCTCTTCTCCAAGCCTATCGACTCTCTCGCTGCGGCAGGCGCAGTGCTTGCTGACGTGTGGGTAGATGACGTAACCATGCCGGTTATCGATTCTCTCGGTGACGAGTTCCTTGACTATGTTAAGGACGGAATGACAATAACTGTTGACATAGACGGCACTGTAACTGTAGAAGAATAACTATCTCGCCTCTGCGAGATAATATCGAATTTTCGCCACAGCGAAAATATATCGATAACAAGCACCGCTTGTTAATATAGAGTTTGAGCGTAGCGAAAACATATCGACTTAAAGAAACTACCTCCCGAAAGGACGGAATATGGATAGAGTATATAACTTTTCATCGGGCCCCGCAATGTTGCCGCTCGCGGTTCTCGAAAAGGCGAGGGAAGAGCTCTTGAACTTTGGCGGCTCGGGAATGTCCGTGATGGAGATACCCCACGACTCGAAGGAGTTTATGGAGATTATTACCTCGCTTGAGGAGTCTGTAAGAGAGCTCCTCGGTGTTCCTGCAAATTATAAGGTTCTGTTCCTTCAGGGCGGAGCAACGTCGCAGTATGCGGCGGTCCCTCTTAACCTTCTCTCAGAGAGAAAGTGCGCGGACTATATCATCTCCGGCCAGCGCTCGAGAAATGCTTACCTTGAGGCAAAGAAGTACGGCGACGTAGTTATCGCCGCATCCTCGGGCGGAGCAGGACCCGTATACAATACAATACCCGAGACCACTAAGGCGAACTTCCGCCCCGACGCGGATTACGTGTATATGTGCTACACAAACGCCATCTGCGGTACAAAGTTTAACTACGTGCCCGACACGGGCAACATTCCCCTCGTTGCGGATATGACGGGCTTCCTTTTCTCCGAGCCCATCGACGTCTCAAAGTTCGGACTCATCTTTGCCTCCGCTGAGGCAAACTTCGGTATCGCGGGACTCACCCTCGTTATCGTCAGAGACGATCTTATCGGCAGAGTCAATCCCTTGACTCCCTCGATGCTTAACTATAAGCTTCTCGCCGATAACCGCTCAATGTATAACACGCCCCCCGTCTATAACATCTATATGATGAAGCTTGTGCTCGACTGGATCACCTCCATCGGAGGCCTCGAGGAGCTCAAGAGACGTAACGAGCATAAGGCGAGCCTCATCTACGATGATCTCGATAAGTCCAAGTTCTATACCACCCCCGTTGACAACAGATGCCGCTCTATGATGGTTATCCGCTTCTTCACGGGTGACGCAGAGCTTGACGAAAAGTTCCTTACAGAGGCAGAGGCGAGAGGCCTCGTCAACCTCAGGGCAGAGAAGAATATCGGCGGTATGCGCGCCGCTATCTATAACTCCATGCCCATCGAGGGCATCGAAGCCCTCAGAAAGTTTATGAAGGACTTCGCAGACGATAACCCGAGATTCGGCGAATTTGATACAGATAATTATTAATAATGAGAAAAACGGCTGTCAAGCCGTCGACTCAATCAAAGCACAAACAAAGGCGGCTCAAATCGAGCCGCCTTTGTTTTTTATACTTCATTTTTATCAAAATTATTTTCTCTTAACAACTTGATAGTGTTGGTAATAAGCATATGCCATAAATGTGTTTCCCATAATTAACAGCGGTATTCTGAGAAACATATTATCCGTTTCTGTTACTCTGATCGAGTTTATATTGTTGTAAACAATCGTCAAAATAAATATTCCGCAGCATCCTAACGTTATCAGGATTACTGCAACAAGCAATATCCGGTCTTTAATTGACATCATATCAGACGTGGTATCTTTAAACCATTGATCGACCGAAACGTTAATGACAGCAAATCCTATTATTATTGATACAGAGATGATAAAGTAACTTACTATCACAAGTGTAGAAGCAAATTTTGGTATGCTTTGTTCTCCATAGTTAGTAACAAATAATACCCCAAATAATACTGTAAATAAGCATCCCAAAATACAAAACAGCATACATAAAAACTTTTTCATTTAAGGTCTAAGCTCCTTAGTATATTCTATTAATTCGTGTCAACCTTGCCTAAGAACGGTTTGCGGTCGCTTTGCGAGTAGTAATAAGCGATATAATCGGGATCGCAAAACTGATAAAATTCATTTGATTCATCGACGTTAAAGCGCCTTCTGAAGGACTCGTTTACGGCAGTCTTGACTACCCAATCTATGCCGAGTACAATTAAATACGTAAGCGGGTAATATATCAAAAGGAGATACCAGCTTACAAGCCAACCGAGCAGCAATCCGCCGACAAATAGGATAAAGCACAGCTCAGTCAGATCTTCTAATGGCCCGAGTAACGTATCCTTGATACGGCTTCGCTTGTAGCGTTTATCGTTTTGGTCAGGATCGTTTACCAAGGATTTTTCCGAGATCTTTGTTGCGTCATCCGTATTTACAAATAAGCGTTCATAAGATACGTATAACGCAACACGAATTTTCTCGCGTGTAATGATAAACTCAGCATCATTTTTACATTCTCAAAAGCATAGTGAGTTATAAGGTTCAGGTTATGTATACTACCCCTGCAAGGCCTTCTATGATTAACGTGCACGGACATTTTCACTTTGTCACTTGGCTCGCATTCAATGGGGATGCTTTTGTTTGGGCCAATAATTCCGTCCCATATATCATCTATAGAGACGTATATTTCCGATTGACAACGATTCACCAGATTGATAGTCACAGAGCAGCCTCCTCTCTCGTAGTGGTTCGAATTAATTATATCATATCTTTATGTGGTTGTCAATTAAGGGGAGGGCGGTGCGGCGGAGCCGCAAATGCAAAATGCAGAACTTTGGCGCGATGCACAGGGCTGCGCAAATGCAAAATGCAGAATGCAAAATGCAAAATTAAGAACGAGGCACGGATTGTAGGGACCGGCGTCTCGACGGTCCGTAGATGCAGAATGCAAAATGCAAAACTTCGGCGCAATGCGCCAATGCAAAATTCAAAATGCAAAATGCAAAATGAGGAGAACGAGGAAGAAATCGTAGGGGACGGCGCCCCGACGTCCCGATATACGGAATGCAGAATGAGACCGTAGGGCGGGGGCGGTGCGGCGGAGCCGCAAATGCAAAATGCAGAATGCAAAATGCAAAATGAGGGGCGAGGCACAAACCGTAGGGCGGGGGCTTGCTCCCGCCGGATAATGCGGAGTTGGCTAGAGTGTCATCCTGAGCGAAGTGCGTAAGCACGGAGTCAGATAATCAAGTGTAAGCGAGTCTGTGCTTGCACAAGCGAGACACGCGCAGATTGCTCTGTGGCGTCTCACCGTAAGGGGAGCAAGGTGCGAAGCACCAAGGACACGAGGTGGACTTGCGCCACAAAAGAGTAAGTTTTGCTCCGGTGAGGAGCAAAACCGAGGAGCGTAGCGACGAAGGGATCTAGTATGAGTCTGATGACGGCTTCCTTAGCCAAAGTAGATCCCGACACTCTGTGTCGCCCTACGGGTTCGACTTCGTGCTTACGCACTTCGCTCAGGATGACACTCTATCTCGCTTCGCTAACTTTTAAAAATAGCAGATGTCACCCTTGGTGACGTAAAAAACAAAACACCGACTTCAAACGAAGTCGGTGTTTTGTTTCGGGGCTAGATTAATTTAGGATGGAAATCGACGTTCTCCGACCGAGAGGCGTATAAACATACGTCGGAGGAAGGAAACGACGATAGAAAAAGAGTGTAAGAGGTGGAAATTACGATAATTTCCACCTCTTACTTGTGCAGATGTTAAGTTTTAGGGTTGTTTTCATTGGCTCCTCGACTCTTTTTCGATTACACCTAAATGAATCAGCCCCGTAGAGAATTAGTTAGCTGCCTCATCCTTGTGAGCAACGATCTGCTCACCCTTGTAGTAGCCGCAAGCCTTGCAAACGCGGTAAGCAAGGTTGAACTCGCCGCACTGAGGGCACTTAACAAGGTTGGTGGGGGTCTCGAGCTTCCAAACGTTGGATCTTCTCTTCATCTTTCTCGCATGAGATGTTTTTCTCTTAGGAACTGCCATTGTTGATTACCTCCTGTATGAGCATGCACAAATGCATTCTCGGATATTATTTATTTTTATTATTTTCTTCTTGTTTCATTTGCTCAAGAATCTTTGCTAAGGGAGCGAGTCTGGGATCAATCTCCTTCTTGTTGCACCCGCAATCACCGTGATTAAGATTCTGCCCGCACTTTGAGCACAGACCCTTGCAATCATCCTTGCAGAGAAATCTGACGGGGAACTCCATTTCGATCTGCTCTCTGAGCGGCTCGTCCATATCAAGGAAGCCGTCCTCGATTATCGCATAATCGTCGAGTCTGTTTTCATCAAGATTCTCAAGTAATTTCTTCGGGGCGACCGTTTTCTCAAGGTCAAGCGAAAAGCACCCGGTGACCGTATCCAGACATCTTGCGCATTCGGCTTGGTAGTCGACCGACATGGTAAGAGTCATACGCATATAACCCGCGGTGTTGGTAATCTCTCCGGTGACCTTCATGGGAGAAGGAAAACTCACGCCGTAAAGAAAGCTCGAGGTATCTTCGGGATCAATATCAAGTGGTAACTCGTAGTCAAAGGTCAGCAGTCTTTCGCCTGCTAACAATGGTCTGAGATCAAGCTTCACCGTATCCTCCCTGAGTGTTTTCGGCAAATGGGCATAGTTTAGGCTATGTCTGTCCCATAGTCGTACACCATATTATATAACCTTTTTAGTCATTTGTCAAGTGCTTTTTTCGTTTTTTTATGAAAATATTTTCATTCATTTAAACGTTCTCTTTTTTTCTGAATTTGATTGACTTTTTTCTCCTCGTGTATTATAATTTATCCGTAATCAGCGGGCGTTTTTTGGAGAGGCTATAACAGCACTGCTCACCCTTGTTTTCATTCCTGCCTCGGCATTTGCGGCAGGGAAAAGTGAAGCTTGGTTATCCGGCGATCGGTTGTAGCACGACCGTAAAATGCGCAAAATATCAATTAAACTTTACAAATTCGAAGGTTAAAGACTATTATGAAGCTTATTATTGCATCTAACAACAAGCATAAGATCTACGAGATCAAGAAGATACTCGGCGGCAAGTTTGACGAGATCCTCTCGCTTCGTGAGGCGGGCATCGACCACGAGACCGTGGAGGACGGCACCACCTTTATGGAGAATGCGATCAAGAAGGCAACCGAGATTGCCGAGATATCCGGCTGCTACTCTCTTGCCGACGACAGCGGCATTTCTGCCAACGCTCTTGGCGGTGCGCCCGGCATCTATTCCGCACGCTTCTCGGGCGGCACAGACGAGGATAACAACAACCTCCTTCTTGAGAAGCTCCGCGACAAGGAGGACAAGAGCGCATACTACACCTGCGCTATGGCGCTTTGCTCCCCCACGGGCGAGCTCACTCTTGCCGAGGGCTATATGCACGGCACTATCACCGAGAATCGCCGCGGTGAAAGAGGCTTCGGCTATGATCCCTTGTTTGTCCCCACAGGCGAGACAAGAACTGTTGCGGAGATGACCGACGAGGAGAAAAACGCCATCAGCCACAGAGCGAATGCGTTGGCACTCTTGCTTGAAAAGCTGGGTTAAGATATGATAGACGCAATTCTTTTATCTATTGAGATCATCGGTGTTATCTCCTTTGCCGTAGCAGGCGCTATCGTCGCTATTGATAAGGAGACCGACCTTTTCGGCGTTGTATTTCTCTCGCTTATGACCTGCTTCGGCGGAGGTATAATCCGCGACATCACCATTGGCAGAAATCCGCCCGCCTTCTTCCGCGAGCTTGCCTATCAGGTAGTTATCGCCACGGCGGTCGCGCTTACCGTTTTCATTCTCGCAAGCGTATTCAAGCGTCACTACGTAAAGAGGGAACAGCTCGTCCTCTCGGTCAATAACTACATAGACGCTCTTGCGATCGGCATTTTCTCGGTCTCGGGCGTTGGTACCTGCCTTGACTTCTTCGCCTCGCGAGGCGAGAGCGCGGGATTCCTCGTTTGCGCGGTGCTCGGTATGATGAGCGCTGTCGGCGGCGGTATGATACGTGACCTGATACTCCGTGACATCCCCTTCATCCTCCGCAAGAGAGTTTATGCCCTCGCGGCACTTATCGGCGCGTCGCTCTACTACCTGCTCGCGGCAGTCATCTTCCGTGGTAACGAGGTAATGCAGATGATCAGCGAGATATTCTGCATCGCTGTCGTCGTGGTTATAAGAGTCCTTGCCACCAAGCTCAAGTGGAATCTCCCTAAGGCTATCAGATTCTCCGAATTACGTGAGGAAGAGGCTGATGAAAAGCCCGAAATTACGGTAAAATAAATAAAAAACATAAAAAATATCATCTTTTTGAGTAAAATTTCAATAAAATCCTACAAATTCTTATTAAAATATAAAAAAAGTATTTACAAACTGAAAAAAATGTGATATACTAAACGACGGCCTAATACTGTGTGACGTGTATGGCACTGCTCCGTTTGGGACTAAACCCTTGCGTGGCTTTCGCATTTCACCCGCACCTCACTCGGTTTTATGGATAAAAATTTTAAGAAAGGTGAAGACAAAATGATCGCAAAGGAAACAAAGACCGCTCTTATCGAAGAGTACAAGATCAATGAGAGAGACACCGGTTCTCCCGAGGTACAGATCGCTATTCTCACTACCAGAATCAACGAGCTTACCGAGCACATGAAGAAGAACCCCAAGGACTTCCACTCTCAGAGAGGCCTCTCCAAGATGGTTGGTCACAGAAAGCAGCTCCTCGCATACCTTGCTAAGAAGGATATCGAGAGATACAGAGCAGTTATCAAGAGACTCGGTCTCAGAAAGTAATTTTCTTACTTTCCCGCCGGGAATACGAGACGGGAACGAGATGCATTTGCCTTTTCGTTCCCGTTTTTCTCGGCAAAACACAAGGCTTTCTCTTTTTCTGCAAAAAACAGATAACGTGACAGAAAAGCCAAAACACAAGCCAATGCAAATAATTATTTGCAAAAGGTGCTTAAATCGTTCTTAATTTTGCATTCTGCATTTTGCATTTTGCATTCGCAATCAGCTCGGGCGCGGAAGTAGCATTTAAATATGCGTTTGAAAAACTTCAAGCATATATCTAAGTGTTATCTTCGCCCCGACGTCAAAAAAAGACAAACGGAGGAATTTTTAAAATGGTAGAAAACTTCAAAACATTCGACGAAAAAGTATTCACTTATGAGCTCGCAGGCAGACCCCTCGTTGTAAAGACGGGTAAGATCGCAGGTCTTGCAAACGGCGCGGCTCTCATCCACTACGGCGAGACCACCGTTCTCGCAACCGCAACCGCATCCGCCGCTCCCCGTGAGGGCATCGACTTCCTTCCTCTCTCGGTTGACTACGATGAGAAGATGTACGCGGTTGGAAAGATCCCCGGCGGCTTCCTCAAGCGTGAGGGTAAGCCCTCCGAGAAGGCAGTTCTTGCAGGCCGTGTTATCGACCGTCCCGTAAGACCCCTCTTCCCCAAGGATCTCAGAAACGACATTTCTCTCCTTCTTACTATTATGTCTGTTGATCCCGACTGCTCTCCCGAGATCACCGCAATGATCGGCGCTTCCATCGCTCTTTCCATCTCGGATATTCCTTGGAACGGTCCTATCGGCGGCGTGTTCATGGGTCTTGTAGACGGCGAGATCGTTGTTAACCCCACCTACGAGCAGAGAAAGGTTTCCGACCTTGAGCTCACCGTTGCGGCTTCCAAGGAGAAGGTCGTAATGATCGAGGCAGGCGCAAACGAGGTTTCCGACGAGGTTATGTACGACGCTATTATGAAGGCTCATGAGGAGATCAAGGGCCTTGTAGATTTCATTAACGGCATCGTAGCAGAGATCGGTAAGCCCAAGTTCGAGTACGCATCCGGCGAGCTCGACCACGATATGTTCGACGAGATCTTCGCATACTGCGAGACTGCAGTTATGGAGGCTCTTGACACCGACGACAAGAACGTAAGAGACGCAAAGATGCAGCCCATTATGGACGACATCGTTGCTACCTTCGAGGAGAAGTACGAGGACATCAAGACCATTCTCCCCGAGCTTATCTACAAGATACAGAAGAAGATCGTTCGTCGCTGGCTCCTTGTTGACAAGAAGCGTGTTGACGGCAGAAGAATGGACGAGATCAGACCTCTCGCATCCGAGGTTGGCGTAATTCCGAGAGTTCACGGCTCGGGTCTGTTCACCAGAGGTCAGACTCAGGTTCTTACCATCGCTACTCTTGGCACTCTCTCCGAGGGCCAGAAGCTTGAAGGTCTTGACGACGAGACCGGCAAGAGATATATGCACCACTACAACATGCCCGGTTACTCCACCGGTGAGGCTAAGGCGCTTCGTTCGCCCGGCCGCCGCGAGATCGGTCACGGTGCACTCGCTGAGCGTTCGCTCGTTCCCGTTCTTCCTTCCGAGGAGGAGTTCCCCTATGCTATCCGCCTTGTTTCCGAGGTTGTAAGCTCTAACGGCTCTACCTCTCAGGGCTCCGTATGCGGTTCCACCCTTGCTCTTATGGACGCAGGTGTTCCGATCAAGGCTCCCGTTGCAGGTATCTCCTGCGGTCTTATCACCGCTGAGGACGGCTCTTGGGACACTATGATCGATATCCAGGGTCTTGAGGACTTCTACGGCGATATGGACTTCAAGGTAGCAGGTACCAAGAAGGGTATTACCTCCATCCAGATGGACCTTAAGGTAGACGGTCTTACTCCCGCGATCATCAAGAAGGCTCTTGAGTCTACTCACCAGGGCAGAGACGAGATCATCGACAAGATCATTCTCGCCGCTATCCCCGCTCCCAGAGCAGAGGTTTCCGAGTACGCACCCAAGATGATCTCTATGAAGATCAACCCCGACAAGATCCGTGAGGTTATCGGCTCGGGCGGAAAGGTTATCCAGAAGATCGTTGCTGACACCGGCGCTAAGATCGACATCGAGGACGACGGCTCCGTATTCATCGCGGCAGTTGACAAGAAGAGCGCAGAGGCTGCAAAGTCTATCATCGACGCTATCGTATTCGAGCCCGTTGTAGGCGAGACCTACGAGGGTACCGTTACCAGAATCATTCCTATCGGCGCGTTCGTTGAGTATGCTCCCGGTAAGGAGGGTATGGTACACATCTCCAAGCTCCAGAAGCAGAGAACCGAGAAGGTTGAGGATGCCGTAGCTCTTGGCGACACCGTCAGAGTTAAGTATCTCGGCAAGGACGAGAAGGGCAGAGAAAACCTTTCTATGAAGGACGCTGATTAATTTCGCGGCGTAGCGCGAAATTAAACTATGATTGCCCTATGGGCAAGTTATGAGTTATGATACACTTCGTGTAGTTATGATTGCCTGACGGCAGTTTTAGGTCAGATAGGCGAATATAATACAACTGCGAGGCAAAGCCGAGCAATACAGCTTTCCGTAAGGAAAATACAACTTCGACGAAGTCGAAATATAACTCTTTGCCCTGCGGCAAAGAATACAACTAAAACACAAAAAGAGAGAACAAAACGGTTTCAACTCGCCGCGATGTTCTCTCTTTGTTTTTTATTAATTGTTAAAAATGAACATTATACTTTACAAATCAGCTTCTTAAGTCCTTAACTGCGCCGATTCTACCGATTGAGTCTAGATAATCAATATCCTCTTTTTCGATAGTAAAGTCGAGGTCGATATTCGCCTCTATCCTCTCCTTATGCACAGACTTCGGCAGGGGGAGGGTACCCTTCTCAAGGCAGTATCTGATGCAGAGCCGGGGTATGGATACACCGTATTTTTCTGCAATGGGGCGGAGCTTCTCGTGACTTGCGATCTCTCCCGTAGCGAGCGGAGAGTATGCCTCGATAAGTATGTCGTTTGCCTGACAGTAGTCGGTGATAGCATCCTGACGGTTTCCGATAAAGTATCTTATCTGGTTTGCCATCGGCTTGACGCCCGTTGCCTCGGTAAGTGCGACAATATCCTTCACCGCAAAGTTGGAGACGCCTATTGCTCTCACCTTGCCCTCGTTATAGAGCTCGACCATAGCGCGCCACGCCTCAATATTACCCTCGGTGCAGTCCTCACCGATATTGCTCCACGGCCAAGGCGCGTGGATAAGATAGAGGTCGAGATACTCAAGCCCGAGTGACTTAAGCGATTCGGTAAAGTATGCCTTCGCGCCCTCATAGGTCTTTATATGTGAGGGGAGCTTTGTGGTGATAAAAATCTCCTCTCTCGGTATTCCCGAGTCACGGACAGCGCGTCCGACACTCTCCTCGTTGCCGTAAGCGTGCGCGGTATCGATATGTCTGTATCCCGCCTCGAGCGCCCAAAGGGTAGACTGATACGCCTCGTCGCCGTCCTTCACCTGCCAGGTACCGAATCCGACCTTGGGGATTTTCACTCCGTTGTAAAGCTCAAAAAACTCGTTTTTTATCATCGCGTTCTCCTTATTTTCTCGTGGATGCGTTTTTCTTAATTATACCTTTATTTCCGATATTTGTCAATATAGGCGCGTCTTGGATGAGCATTGCAGACGAAAATTTCATAATTTGTTTATAGACAAATTTAGGTTTGTGGGGTATAATGTGGGTGTAAAGTAAAAAAATAATGGACTCACGGAGGCATTATGGCTAAGATTTTGGTTATCGGAGCAGGCGTTGCGGGACTTTCCGCAGGCATATACGCCCGTCTTTCCGGACACGACGTTACGGTGTGCGAGGCACACTCTGTCCCCAGCGGCAACCTCACCGGCTGGCAGCGCGGAGAGTATCATATAGACAACTGCATACATTGGCTCACGGGCACCAATCCCTCCGACCCATTCTACAGTATGTGGCTTGACCTCGGCGCTCTCGGCAACGTAAACGTGCATAACGGCGAGCGTCTCTACACCTGCGAGCTTGACGGCAAGAGCCTCTCACTCTGGCGCGACATCGAGAGAATGAAAAGGGAAATGCTCGAGCTCTCCCCGGAGGACGAGGGCGAGATACTCTCATTCATACGCGGCGCAGAGCTCATCGAGAGACTCAATAACGTTGGCGGCAAGGAGCACAACGAGGGCGTAACTCTCGGTAAGCTTATTGCGGGCGCGCCTCTTTTGGTCAAATACTACCGCCTCTCCTGCGGTGAGCTTGCAGAGCGCTTCAAGCATCCGCTCCTCCGCTTCTTCATATCCTCCATCATAGGCCGCGATTTCGGATCGCTCGCCCTTCTGATGATCGTAGCAACCTTCTGCTCGGACAACGGCGGCATCCCCGAGGGCGGCTCCTACGCTATGGCTCAGCGTATGGCAAAGCGCCTTTGTGACCTTGGCGGCACACTCCTTACAAGGAAGCGCGCGATTCGTATCAACCGCTCTGAGAATAGGGTAGAGTCGGTCGACTTTGAGGACGGAGACAGACTCACAGCCGACTACGTTATAGTCACCGCAGATCCCGATACCGTCTTTGGCAGTATGACAGACCTGCCTATGCCAAAGGACCTTGAGAAGTGCTTTGGTGACGAGCGACTCTTCCGCTTCTCGGCGTATCACACAGCCTTTGCCTGCGACACAAATAAGCTCCCCTTCGAGGGCGACGTTCTCTTTAAGGTTCCGATCAAGTATTACTCAAGGCTTAAGACCGACCACATAACCCTGCGCGAGTTCTCGCACGAGCCCTCATACGCTCCCGCGGGTAAGACCGTACTCGGCACTATGACCTACCTTTCCGAGGAGGATTGCCTCGAGCTCATAAGACTCAGACAGACTGACAGAGAAGCGTATAACGCAAGAAAGCGTGAGCTTGCCGAAATTACAGAGCGCTGTATCGTCAGACACTATCCCGAGCTTGAGGGAAAAATACATCTTCTGGACACCTGGACACCCGCGAGCTACAAGCGCTTTACTTACTCCGAGATGGGCGCCTTTATGAGCTTCGCCCTGCCCGGAAGAAAGCTCCCGATACCCACCACTAGCAGGGTGAAGGGCGCGGAAAATCTCCTCCTCGCAACCCAGTGGCAGAGGATACCCGGAGGCCTTCCCACCGCGGCAACCTTCGGCAAAACCGCCGTAGAAACAATAAACAAGCTTGAAAAAAGAAAAGCGTAAAATAAAGAAAAAGCCGTTGGCTTATGCGTGTATCCTTAACGGAGAACACGCATAACTAAGTTTGCCCTGACGGGCAAGTGAAGTTATCTGCGATAGTGAAGTTCACTTCGTGAGTGAAGTTTTGCCTTATGGCAAAGTGGGCAAACTTAACTTCACTGCGAGCTTTTGCGAGCAACTTCACTATGCATAGCATAACTTCACTTTTGCGATAGCAAAAACTTCACCAATAGAAAAAGAGCAGACATACAAGATTTTTCGTCTTGCGTGTTTGCTCTTTTTGCTTGTATAAGGAGGTGGGCTTAAACCATTTGAGCTTGCCCAGACAAATGCGATGTTTGCACTTTTGTCAAAATGTAAATTCTTCACTTATAATATCACAATTGTTCCCCCTCCCGGAGAGAAAGCCAACGGCTTTTTTGTTATAAAAATGCAGATAAATGACAATATAAGTTGTCAAAAAGTTAAATTATACTCCTTATAAACGGTATGATGATGTTGGCAAACTCGCTATGCCCGTCCTCGTCGGCGCGCATTATGTACCAAGTGTGAGTGCCGCTTGTGAGCGTGAAGCAAACCTTGTCCATATCATACCCGAAGTGCCTGAGAGTACTGAGGAGCAGCTCGGTCTGCTCAAGCCTCGACTCCATATCATTGTCGGAGACTATGATCTGCATCGGCGGATAGCACTCCGCCTCTCCGACGTGGTAGAGCGGCGCCGACTCGTCGACGATGACTCGCCTTGAGTCAATGCCCCTTTCCTTCAGTACGTTGAAGTGCGCGGTGGGCTGTCCCGCATCGTGGATAAAACCGTCTATATCCGTCGGCTTGATCCCATATCTACCGAGCCAGCTTGCGTCAAAGCAGAGCATCTGACTTATGTAACCGCCCGCGCTTGTGCCGCCGACTATCAGCTTTCCGTATGCGCAGTACTTGTCGAGTCCACTCTTAACAAAGCTTACCGCAAGCGCCGCGTCCTCGATAAAGTCGGGGTACTTTGCCGTCGGGTACATTCTGTACTCCGCGCTCGCGACACCGAAGCCCGCGCTCGTCATATCCTCGGCAAAGGAGGGCATAAATGCGATATCACGGCTACCCGACTCGAGCCCGCCGCCGTGGAAGAACAGAAGGAGGGCAGAGCACTCGCCCTCGGGCAGATAGAGGTCTATCAGCCTCTCGCCGTCACCCGCATAGGGGATATCCTTATAGACTCTCATTCTGCGCTTTCCTCGGCAAGCTTGTCAAGTCTTCTGTTTCTCACGTAGAGCACGATATCCGCGGATACCATCGTGATATTGATAAAGTAGAAGACGAGCACGTACCACTTGCTCGCAAACGCCGCCATATACGCCTCGTTTGCAAACTTGGAGGCAATGCCTGCCACGTATCCGAGGAATATAAGTATAAGGAAGGAAATACTCTTTCCCTTAGCGCTCCTTGCCTTGTAGGATTTCACTACGTTCATCGGCCACGACGCGCCGAAAGCGAGTATCATTACGATTTCAAGAATTTCAGACATCTTTGTTTCTCCTTTGTTTTATATAAGCCTTCTCCAGTGGGTAGCGAAGCGAAACCGAGGGTGTTGAATGAGAGTCCGGTGGACTCTCAGATCCCGAGGCGACCGAGCCCGCAGGTGAGACTAGCGAAGCGAAACCGAGGGTGTTGAATGAGAGTCCGATGGACTCTCAGACCCCGAGGCGCATTCGAAGAATATTGCCAAGCGAGCAGAAGAAAGCAACAATTATCACATACACATCAATTATAACGAAGTATAGTGCGAGCGGCAAACATGAGCCCGCAGGCGAGATAAGGTGGATTGCGAAGCAAGACGGATGAGGTTGCGATACGCTAGCAATTCCTACGTTTTGTCAATGCAAAATTAAGGAACGAGGTACAAACCGTAGGGCGGGGGCTTGCTCCCGCCGAAAATGCGAAGCGCAAAGCTGACTAGAGTGTCATCCTGAGCGGAGTGCGTAAGCACGTAGTCGAACCCGTAGGGCGACACAAAGTGTCGGGATCTACTTTGGCTAACACGATAACTATCAAAAAAACAGTAGTTTTGAAAGCTGTCATCAGACTTATGCTAGATCCCTTCGTCGCTACGCTCCTCGGTTTTGCTCCTCACCGGAGCAAAACTTCGACTCCGCTCAGGATGACACTCTGACCAACTCCGCATTATCCGGCGGGAGCAAGCCCCCGCCCTACGATATGTTCCTCGTCCTTGCTCTGTGTTGACGGGACGTCGAAGGCGCCGTCCCCTACGATTTCTTCCTCGTCCCCCTCATTTTGCATTCTGCATTTTGCATTTTGCATTGGCGCATCGCGCCGAAGTTCCGCATTTCCATTATACCACCTCTTTCCTTAGTAATCAACCCTTTTTGACAAAAAGAGGAATATTAACGAAGTGTGAAAAAAGCGCGTGAATGGATTATTTTCGAGGATAAAACTGCCAAAAAACCTCGTTAAAGTGCACAAAAGAATTGATGAATTTTCTGTTATTTTGTCCTAAACGCTTATTTTAGAAAAAATATAAAATAAAACTTAAAATTATGCTTGACTTTTAATAATCTTTAATATATAATCCTTGATGGCAAAGATAGGCAATTCTGACCCAAATTGTCGTATTTTTTGCTAAAAAACCCCTGTTTTTGATAATACGCAAATATTAATCAAATTTTTTTAAGGAGGCCTTTCACAATGAAAAGGAAAAACCTGTTGCTCCTTTGCGTTATCGCATTGGTAGCAATCTGCCTTGCATCCTGCGGCCTTGTTGAGAACCTTCCCGGCTCTGATAAGCTTCCCGGCTGTATCGAGCTCTACGGCTCTCACAACGTTAAGCACGTTGATGCAAAGGACGCTACCTGCACCGAAGCAGGTAACATCGAGTACTGGTACTGCGAGTCCTGCGGTACCGTATGGTCTGATTCTGCTAACACCAAGCAGATCACTAAGGAAAGCACCGTAGTTGCTAAGATCGATCACGAGTACACCTATGCTTGTGACGCTATCTGCGCTGCTTGCGGCGAGCTTACCAACGAATCCGCTACTCACACCATCGCTCACGTTGAGGCTAAGGCGCCCAAATGTGATGCAGAGGGTAACATTGAGTACTGGTACTGCACCGATTGCGGCTACGCATGGGCAGACGAGAAGCTCACCAAGGTTACCAACCTCAAGAGCGTAATCATCCCCGAGCTCGAGTGTAACACCGTTCACTTCGAGGCTATCGCTCCCGCTTGCCACTACAATGGCCAGATCGAGCACTGGGTATGCTACGACTGTGAGAGAGTATGGCAGGATGAGGCTCTCACCCAGCTTACTAACATCAAGAACGTTGTTCTTCCCGCTACCGGTAACGGTCTTCTTGTTTATATGGAGGCTACTGAGGCAGGCTGTCACAGCAACGGCTGCATCGAGCACTGGATCTGCTACACCTGTGAGCAGGTATGGCAGGATGAGGCTCTCACTCAGCTCACCAACATCAAGAACGTAACCATCCCTGCGAAGGGCAGCAACCTTCTCGTACATATGGATGCAGTAGCTCCCGGCTGTCACTACACCGGTAACGTAGAGTACTGGACCTGCTACGAGTGTAACGGCGTTTGGACCGATGAGGCTCTCACTCAGGTTTCCAACGTTAAGAACGTAGTTATCCCCGAGCTTGGCGGCGACGTAGTTCACGTTGATGCTAAGGCTCCCACTTGCACCGAGCTTGGTAACATCGAGCACTGGTACTGCGAGACCTGCGGACAGGTTTGGGCAGACGAGGCTCGCACTCAGCTCACCAACCACATGAGCGTTAAGCTTGGCACCGTTGACCACGAGTACTTCTATGCTTGTGACGGCTGGTGCATGAACTGCTATGAGTTCACCAACCCCGAGGCTACTCACACCCTCACTCATGTTGAGGCAGTTGAGGCTACCTGTCAGGCAACCGGTAACATCGAGTACTGGACTTGCTCCGACTGCGGCGGCTGCTGGGATAACGAGAATGCAACCGGCATGCCCCTTAACAAGATGATGGTTATCACCTTCGTTGACCACGAGTACTTCTATGCTTGTGATGCTCACTGTATGAACTGTGGCGAGCTTACCAATCCTGAGGCTACTCATAACATTGAGTATCACGCAGCAGTTGTTCCCACCTGTCAGAACGACGGTTTCCAGGAGTACTGGCAGTGTACTGAGTGCTATTGCACTTGGGCAGACGAGGATCTTATGATCCAGACCGTACCCTTCCGTCTCTGGATTCCCGCTGAGCCCTGTACTCCCGAGTACGCTTGTGAGTCCAAGTGTAAGTGGTGCTTCGGTACCGTTGAGACCGATGGACACGTAGCTGTTCTTGTTAACGCAGTAGCATCCACCTGCGCAAAGAACGGTAACATCGCTCACTACACCTGTGAGCACTGCGGCAAGCTCTGGTATGACAAGGAGCTCACCCAGACTCTTTCCAAGAATGAAGTAACCCTTCCTCTCCTTCCTCACGAGTATCGCTTCGAGTGCGACGCTTGGTGTATGAACTGCTACGAGCAGACCAACGAGTACGCTTCTCACTACATCGAGTTCGTTGAGGCTAAGGATCCCACTTGTATCTCCTTCGGTAACATCGAGCACTACGCTTGTGTATACTGCGCAGGCTGCTGGGATAATATCGAGGGTACCGGTATGCCCCTTAACAAGATGATGGTTAGCATCGCAAAGGTTGACCACGAGGCGCTTTCTCCCTGCTATCCCGAGTGTAAGTGGTGCTTCCAGCCCGTATTCGAGGATAACGCTCACAGCGTTGAGCACGTTGCAGCTAAGGACAAGACCTGTCTCCTTGCAGGTAACAAGGAGCACTGGATCTGCACTCAGTGTAACACCGTATGGCTTGATGAGGCACTTACCAAGACCACTAATTACGCTAGCGTTATGATCCCCACTATAGGCGAGCACACCTACATCTATGATTGCGATAGCGTTTGCTCTGTATGTCTTCTCGAGTCCAGACCTGAGAATACTCACGAGTACACCTACAAGTGCGACAAGGTTTGTAAGCACTGCTACCTTGAGACCAACCCCACCGCAGATCACACCGTTGCTCACGTAGAGGCTGTTGCAGCTACCTGCCACCAGACCGGTAACGTTGAGTACTGGTACTGCACCGATTGTCTCACCGCATGGACTGATGAGACTCTCAGATATCAGACTAACCTTAAGAGCGTAATCACTCCTGCTCTCGTAGGTCTTACCTACGTTGCAGAGGTTCCCGCTACCTGCCACCAGCTTGGTTGCCAGGAGTACTGGTACTGCACCGATTGCAATGCTGTATTTGCTGATGCAGAGGGCAGATACCTCACCAACAGACTTAATCTTACTCTCGTATACACCGCTGAGATCATTTACGTAGAAGCTCTTGCTCCCACTTGTACCGAAAGCGGTAACTACGAGTTCTGGTACTGTGCAGAGTGTGAGACCATCTTTACCGATGCTACTCTGATTCACGTTTCTGCATACTTAAGCTTGGTGATTCCTGCAACCGGTCATAATTACGAGGCAGTTGTAACTGCTCCTACTTGTACCGAGGATGGATATACCACCCACACTTGTGCAAATTGCGATGACGAGTATGTTGATACCGAGGTTGATGCTCTTGGTCACGATTATGAGGGCGTTGTAACTGCTCCTACTTGTACCAAGACCGGTTATACCACCTATACTTGCGCTGATTGCGACGACGAGTATGTTGACGACGAGGTTGCAGCTCTTGGTCACGACTATGTTGACGGTTATTGCGAGACCTGTGGCGGCGTTGACCCTGACTATTACTTCTCCGTAACTATTCCCGAGGCTGTTGAGGCTGAGGATGGTTGGAAGGTAGAGGTTAGCGGTACTGTTTCTGTAATCAACACCGCATGGAGTGATTCTTACGGTAACATTTCTGTTACTATTGTCGATGCTGATGGCAACGAGCTTTACCTCTTTAGACTCGCTACTAACGTTGCTCTTGGTGACATCATCACTGTAAAGGGTGTTATGGCTACCTACAAGGGCAACAGACAGGTCGCAGCAGGTGCTACTGCAGTTATCACTGGTCACGATGATAGCTATGATGTAGTTACTGAAGTTACTATCGAAGAGGCTCTTGCGTCTTCTGATGGAACGAATGTTATTGTTACAGGTACTGTAGCTCAGATTGATGAGGCATGGAGTACCCAATATAAGAATATGTGTGTAACCATTGTAGACGCGAATGGCAATAAACTTTACGTCTATCGACTTGCTACTCAGGTCGGTGCTGGTGATTATATAACAATTACTGGTTCTATGGGTACATACAATGGAAGCAGACAGATCGCAGCAGGTGCGACTGCGGAAATAATAACTGTTCACGGCGATAACCATACCTATGCAAACGGTGTATGTACTGCGTGTGGCGCATCTGAGCCTGTATCGAATGCAACCACAGTTGTTGTTTCTATTTCTGATTACGCAACTGCGAATTCTTGGACTAATGATACGAAGTATTCGACAATAAGTATGGACGCTTCTATTACAGTTACGGCAACAGGTGGATCAAATACAGGTAAGTATTATAATTCTGGAACAAACTGGAGAATCTACCAGACCGAATCCCCCTCAGTTGTTATCACCGCTGCGGAAGGTAAAACTATCGTTTCGGTTAAGATTACATATACAAGCAACAAAACGGGTGTTCTTACTTATGGAGGAAATAACATTTCTTCCAACACCGTAGTTACTGTCAACGGTTCATCTATCACGTTTGGAGTTGGAAACACGGACTCTAGTGTAACCAATGGTCAAGTTAGAATTACTTCGATTGAAGTTGTTTATTCATAATTGATAATATCATACTACCGAACCCCAAAAGGTTCACCGCTATTAATCTAAATTAATGGCGAAAAGGAAATGCACTTAACAAGGCGCAAGCCGAGTTAAGTGCATTTTTCTATAGCCTTCTCCTGTGGGAGAAGGTGTCGTTCGAAAACTTGTTTGAGAATGACGGATGAGGTGCCAAAACGTTTCCTTTGAGGTAAGCAATATTTTTTAACTACTCATCCACCGCAAGCGGTCCCCCTTCCCTCACAAGGGAAGGCTTGGTGTG
>JAFTKM010000025.1 GCA_017453245.1 Clostridia bacterium | reverse complement strand
GAGATATCCCATCATTTTAAATGAGTAAGGTCACTTGTAGACTACGAGTTTGATAGGTCAGAGATGTAAGCACAGTAATGTGTTCAGTTGACTGATACTAATAGACCGAGGGCTTGAACATCCTTAAAGTTCAAGTAAGCACATTTTTGAGCTTCTTACGTTTCAATTCATTTATTCGGTTTTCAATGCGCATTTGAAAATGTCAACAATGCATCGTTGATCTAGACAACGTATGCTTATATATATGCGGTGTCCTGCAAAAGCGGGGCATTTTTTGTTTGTGTTTTAACGTGTTCAGCCCGATGATACGAATATCGTTTTTCGCTCAGTCAATAAATTGCGCGAAAACCGATGAAACATTTTGTAAAACACATACGTGTTTTGTGCTACGCACTACCGACCGCTGCGCGCTCGCAAAATGTTATATGCCCGAGGGCCCCACATCCTAAGTTCAAGTAAGCACATTTTTGAGCTTCTTCGTTTCTGAAATTTATTCGGTTTTCAATGTACATTTGCAAATGTCAACAATGCATCGTTGATCTAGACAACGTATGCTTTATAATCAAGCGAAAGCGTATCTGGGAGCTTGCTCACAAGGACGCTCGCGCAGATTGCTCCGTGGCGACTCACCGAAAGGTGAGTAAGTGCGCGCAGCACCAGTGCGCTCGACGCACTGCGCCACATAGGAGTATATATGCGGTGTCCTGCAAAAGCGGGGCATTTTTTGTTTTTATAGCCGTTTTCAAAATAATCATCGTTTCATCTTTCAAGCTAAGAGTGTGTTGGCTATGCGTAAGATGCGCTTAATACAGCAAAAAAGTTGATAATTGTTGTCAAAAACTTGCTAATTACGTACTTTTTCTAATTATAAAGCGTGCGTTTTAAAAACAAATCTGATAAAATGTCAACCGATAGAGGATAATTTCAGAGAAGAACGTTTTGGACGGTTATTATTGACATTATATTTAATATGTGATAAAATAAGTATTATGAAAAAGATATATTTAGAAGGCGGAAAGGTGCTTGGGCCGCACGGAGTACGCGGAGTATTAAAAATTGAGGTTTGGTGTGACAGCCCTAAGGTGCTTGCAAAGCAGAAGCGTGTATTCCTCGCCGGTAAGGATGGCGGATATGAGGAGAGAAAGGTAGCTTCTGCATCGGCCGCAGGCGCTCTTGTTCTGATGTCCATAGAGGGCATTGAGGACAGAGACGTAGCTGTCGCTATGAAGAATACGGTGATCTACCTCCACCGCGACGATATACCCGTAGCAAAGGGACAGATGCTTCTTGCGGATATGATCGGCCTCCCCGTTATTGATGCAGATAACGGCACTGTATACGGTGAGATAACCGAGGTCGTTGACGTTCCGAGAGGCCTTCTGTATACGATAAAAACGCCCAACGGCGACGTATACTATCCTTCGGGAAAAGAATTTATAAAGGAAATAGACGAGGAGAAGGGAATGTTCATCACACCCATCCCCGGGTTCTTCGATTAAGATATGAGATTTGACGTAATGACTCTGTTTCCCGAGATGGTCGAGCGTACGCTCGGCGAGAGCATCATCGGCAGAGCGCAGAATGCGGGTATAATTGAGGTCAAGTGCCACAATATCAGAGATTACTCTGTCGACAAGCACAGAAAGACCGACGACACCCCCTACGGCGGCGGTGTGGGTATGGTTATGACCTGTCAGCCCATATACGATTGCTACCTCCACGTGAGGTCCGAGATCCCCGAGGGAAGCAAAACCCGCGTTATCTATATGTCCCCTAAGGGCAGAATTTTCAACCACACTATCGCCCGCGAGCTCTCAGAGTATGACAATCTCGTTATCCTCTGCGGACACTACGAGGGCGTTGATCAGCGCGTGCTCGACGAGATAGTCGATGAGGACATCTCCATCGGTGACTACGTGCTCACCGGCGGCGAGCTTCCCGCGTGCATCGTTATTGATGCGGTCTCAAGACTCAAGGAGGGCGTTCTCGCCGACTCCGAGTGCTATGAGGACGAGTCACACGCCTCTGGAATACTTGAGTATCCTCAGTACACAAAGCCGCGTGAGTTTCTCGGCCGTGAGGTGCCTGAGATACTTCTGTCGGGAGACCATAAGAAAATCGACCGTTGGCGTCTTGAGAAGGCGGTCGAGATCACAAGAGAAAGGCGCCCCGATCTCCTCGCACTTCACCCCGAGATCGAAGAATCGTTAAAACCAAAACCAAAGAAAGCAAAGAGAAAAACAAAGGAAATATAAATCTTTGTTGTCAAAATAAACGGAAAGGGGAAGAAAAATGGCAAAACGCACATTTGGAGAATTGATCAGCGGATATACAACGTCGGATAAAAACTCGAGCGGAAAAAAGTTCTGCGTCGAGACTGTCACCGGCTCCGCGAACAGAGTTTCTCTCACACGCTTCAGCAAGTATATAGCAATATTCTTTAGCAAGCTTACAAGCCTTATTTCTTACACTCCTTCAAGAACGTACGGTGCTTTCCTCGCCGTGTTCGGCTCGCTGTCGCTGGTTCTCCACTTTATCAAGGACTACGTAGGCATATATGACGTCGTTCCGCTTAGCGTTCTTATCATCAGCTCGGCATTCGCTCTTTTGAGCATTCCGTTCTTCATCTCGGATAAGCCGCTTTCCGTAGCCCTGCAGAGCAACCGCGTCACCGACTTTATTTTCTTTGAATTCTTCTGCATAAGGAGAATGCACAAGACCGAGAGTGAAAAGGGCGTATCCGCGCTCGTCGGTGTTATCCTCGGTGTAATCCTCGCGCTCCTCGGCGCTATTGTGCCGCTGTGGACGGTTGCGATCGCGCTTGCGGCGCTTGCGTACATCTTCCTCACCTTCCTCTCTCCGGAGTTCTCATTCTTCTCGATATTCATCATTATGCCGTATCTCTCATTTGATACAGAGGGACTATTCCTCGCGGCGCTCGTTGCGGTAACACTCGTCTCCTTTGCGCGTAAGGTTGCGCTTGGTAAGAGAGTTTACTTTTTCGAGCAGTATGACGTAGGCCTCTTTGCTATGCTATTCTGCATACTGATCAGCGGTGTGTTTGTTAAGGGCGTTGAGTCCTTTGTCAGCTCGGTCGTAATGATCCTTCTCGGTATGGGATACATTCTCTCAAGCAGTCTTGTGACTAACCGTAGACTTGCCGACTGTCTTACAAACGCTGTCATAATTTCATCCGTCCCCGTATCAATAATCGCCATTACCGAGGCGGTAGTCGGTATAATGCGTGACGGCATTTTCGGCTTTGCGGGCTCGTCCGCAACCTTTGATAAGCCTTATACTCTTGCTATCTTCCTTCTCGTTGCAGTATCCTTCTCGATGTACTTCGTCGACGTAAGAAGAAACAAGGCGGTCAAGGTCCTTTACGGCGTCATCACCGCGATCAATTTCCTCGCCCTTTTCTCGACCTTGAGCTTCTGGGCGTTTGGCACTCTTATCATCGGCGCTGTGGCCTTTCTTGCTCAGAAAATGCGACACGGGTCAGGCCTTGTGCTGCTTATTCTCTCCGTAATGGTGTATGGCTTGCTCTTCATTCCCGGAGAATACAGAGACCTCGTTTACTCGAGTGATATTGCCGGCGCGCTCGGCCTTTCGGACTCTATGCAGCGCTGGGAAATATCCTTCCGTATGCTCAGGGATAACCTCTTCCTCGGAGTGGGTATCGGTGACGATTCCTTTATCGAGGAGATCGCAAATTACACCTCGTCCTTTAATTATCACAACAGCGGAAACTTCCTTCTCGAGCTTGCCTGTGAGGCGGGAATTATCTCTCTGTTTGTATTTATTCTTATCTATCTCATTCGTGTCCGTCACAGAGGCATTTATCAGCCCTACGTCAGAAATTCTCAGGTCAGCAAGATATCCTCGTACACGACCGTCCTGACGGTTATGCTTATGGCCTACGGCGCCTTCAATTACATCTGGGCGGATATGACTATGTACTATCTCTTCTGGTGCGTATTCGGTCTTGGCAGCGCAACCCTGCGAGTTGCAAAGCAGGAGTTTGACGACAGATTTGCCTACTTCAGCGACGGAAGCGCGGAGGATTCCTCCTCTATCGATATTACTATCAGATAGCCTTAGGGCATAGCTCTGATGGCGGTTACGGATCGCATTTTTTGGAATTTGCGAGGGTGACCGATCTGTTCGGGAGAGGTAAGACCGCATTTTCCGTTCATATATCTCTTGCATAAGAGCCTTTGGTTGATTTAACCAAAAATAAATAAAGTGAAAATATAAACTTTAAAACTTTATTTTGCCAAAAACTATTGATTTTTGATAAATAATTTGATATACTTGTATTACTAAAATTCTCGGAGGAGATGGATTTAATGGTTTCTCGTAGCGTTACTATACAGAACAGCGTTGGCTTACACGCAAGACCTGCTACATTCTTCATTCAGAAGGCAAACTCTTATAAGTGTTCCATCTGGGTTGAGAAGGAGGATTGCCGTGTTAATGCTAAGAGCCTTCTCGGTGTTCTTTCTCTCGGAATCGTAAAGGGTACTACTATTACGCTTATCGCTGACGGAAACGATGAGAACGAGGCTGTAAACGGTCTTGTTGCTCTTGTTGACGGCGGATTCCCTGAGTTGTAATAAATAATCGCATTTTGGTTCAACCGAAAATGACGAAAAAGTGAGTGAAAATCAGGAATTATCTCAGAAAACGGCGGTCGGTTGACTGCCGTTTTTCGTTTTGGGAAATGATGAATACCGTTGGATTGATTGGTGGAGAATATACAACGCCTGTTGCGTGGTGCATACCGCGAGAGCGGTATATTGCGTGATTCGTCGTGTGCGGCCGACGAATAGCAAATATACACTCGCGGGGCGAGTGATGATATATAGGCCAGAGGTCTGATGATATGCCGCAACAAGTTGCGGATGATATCCAACGGCGGCGCCGTTGATTTTTTGACAAAGTCAAAAAGGAGGTAGGGAGTGACGAGAATAGAAAGACTCCGCGATAAGGCAAACTCATTGCCCGAAACACCCGGAGTATATATAATGAAAAATTCCGACGGCGAGATAATCTACGTCGGCAAATCCAAAAAGCTCAAAAACCGCGTGACGACCTACTTCACCGGTAATAATCATAACGCCAAGACCGCGAGGATGGTCAGCCTTGTCCACGACTTCGACTACATCGTCTGCGACACCGAGATTGAGGCGCTCGCTCTTGAAAACGTGCTTATCAAGAAGCACTCGCCAAAGTATAATATCAAGCTTAAGGACGCCAAGTCCTATCCGTATATCAAGGTCACCGCCGAGGAGTATCCCCGCCTCTTTGTCACCAGAGAGCGCAAGAGCGATAAGGCGCGCTACTTCGGCCCGTATCAGGGCTCGTCCGCCGCTCACACGGCGCTTGAGACTGTGGTGAAGATCTTCGGCCTCTACACCTGCCGCCGTAATTTTCCGCGTGATATAGGCAAGGAAAGACCTTGTATCTACCGCGATATGGGAAGGTGCGTAGCTCCCTGCGCGGGCGGTGTTTCTGGTGAGGAATACCGCGCACTCGTCAAGTGTGCCGAGTGGGTGCTAGACGGCAATATCAAGGCTACGGTAGAGAGCCTTACCCGCGATATGGAATACGCGGCTGAGGAGATGGAGTTTGAGCGCGCGGCAAGCCTTCGTGACAGCATACGCGCCCTCGGAGCGCTTGTAGAGAAGCAGAAGGTCGTTGCCGACGAGAAGGTCATGCGCGACGTGTTTGCCGTATATATCGGCAAGACCGAAAGCGTGCTTGCTATGCTCTCGATAAGAGGCGGCGCTCTTGTGAATAAGAATCAGTTTGTCCTCTCGCTTGCCGACTTTTCTTCGGAGGATGACGCGGTCGCGCTTATCGCGGATTACTACGACACCGCAGGCAATATCCCAAGAGAAATTATGCTCGACTTCGAGCTTAGTGAGGAGGACCGCTCGCTCCTTTCGGAATATCTCTCGCTTAGCGCGCCCTACAAGGTTGCGGTCAAGATACCCTCAAGAGGTGACGGCAGAAGGCTTTGCGATATGGCGCTCGAGAATGCCAAGGAGACCGCAAGGCAGAATCGCCTCGCCATAGAGCGCGAGGACAAGAGTGTAAAGCGCCTCGGTGAGCTTCTTGGTCTTGCCGAAGCACCTAAGAGAATAGAGGCGTACGATATCTCCAACTTTGGTAACGAGTCCATCTTTGCATCGATGGTGGTCTACTCGGACGGTAAGCTCAAAAAGAGCGACTACCGCGCCTTCTCGATAAAGACGACAGACGGCCAGGATGACTACGGCTCAATGCGCGAGGCGGTAGAGCGCAGACTCTCGCACATAGGTGACGGAAGCGCCTCTCTCGGTGAGTGTCCCGACCTCATTTTGCTTGACGGCGGCGTCGGTCACGTATCGGCTATAAAGGAGCTTCTTTCGGAGCTTGAGATAGATATCCCCACCTACGGAATGGTGAAGGATGACTTCCATAAGACGAGAGCTATCACGGACGGCGTCGAGGAGATTTCCATAGCAAGAGAGATGAATGTGTACACATTCGTTTACAATTTACAGGAAGAAGCGCACAGATTTGCCATCAAGCATTCAACGAGAGATAAGAGCAATAAGCTCACTCGCTCGACCTTGACAAAAATTACGGGCATCGGAGAGAAGAAGGCGAAGCTCCTCCTTTCATCAATGCCATACGCTAAAATAAAGACCGCGACGGTAGCGGAGTTAACTAAAATTAAGGGCATCTCCGAAAAGGATGCCATCGCAATATGCGAGCACTTCAAAGAACCTCATAAGAAGGGAAAATAAAATGGTAAGAATAATTACAGGAAGCAAAAAGGGAAAGAAGCTTACAACTCTCGAGGATGAGGCAACCCGCCCGACCTCGGAAAGAATCAAGGGAGCTATCTTCTCCTCAATACAGTTTGATATAGAATCCAGACGCGTCCTCGACCTTTTCGCAGGCTCGGGACAGCTCGGCTTTGAGGCACTTTCCAGAGGTGCAGAGTCGGTCACCTTCGTTGACTCCGAGCGCGACGCAATGGAGATAGTAAAGAAAAACGCGAGAGACCTCGACTTCTTCGATAGGTCCAAATTCTCGGTTGCCGATTACAGAAACTATATCAGGAAGGCGTCGGGCAGAGATAGGTTTGATCTCGTCTTCATCGACCCTCCGTATGCTATGGAGTGCTGTGTTGAGGCGGCTATGCGCCTTCGCGACGCAGAGCTCATTATCCCGGGTGCGATCGTCGTGCTTGAGAGCGGCACCGAGACCGTCGCAGAGGGTGACGAGAGACTCTCCGGCTTTGAATTCATCAAGAGCACCGCATACGGCAAGAAGACCGCGGTGAATATCCTTATTTACAGAGGTGAGGAAGGTTGATGAGAAAAATGAAAAAAGGGTGTATCTTGCTTTTGGCTCTTTGCTTTTTTGCCTTGATATTTACTGTTTCATCCTGCACGCCGCCAGTTTCAGATGCCCCGGCGGGAACTGACACTCAGGTGCCTGGAGGTGACACAGGCACCGTCGAGGAAATTTATCATACCGTCACTTTTTGTGATGACGACGGTAGCATTCTTCAGACTGTGAAAGTCAAGGCCGGTACAGGCGTGGATTGTTCCTCTATACGTCCGCAAAAGGACGGTGAGGAATCCTTCTACTATGAGTTCATGGGCTGGACTAATAAGGTGGCACTTTCTTCTGTTCGCTCCGACCTCACTGTTTACGCAGTATACAAAAAGGTGTACTATCAGTATACTGTCACATTTTTAAACTATGATGGATCTGTTCTTGCGTCGGTCACAGTTGATCATGGTAAGCCGGCGGAATACCCATATGATACGCCTACACGTGAGCCCGACGGTGAATACGCCTATTCATTTATCGGTTGGGAAGGCGGAGACATCTCTAAGGTTTCCTGCGATACATTTGTTAAAGCAACGTATAGCGCGACCGAGATGGTAAAATACTGCGAGGTCGTATTTGTTGACTTTGACGGAAAGGTTCTAGCTACTGTTCAGACGGAGTACGGCACCGTCGCAGTCTACCCGCATGATGCGCCAAAACGTGGAGCTGATGAGAATTATACTTACGTCTTTGTTGGCTTTGCCGGAGAGGACGAGCCTATCCTTAAGGATACCGTGTTGACTGCCACTTATCTCGAGACACCGATACAAAAAACTTACACGGTTACCTACTTAAACTACAATGGAGAAATTCTTGGTACATCAGAGGTCCCTGAAAACGAGAGCGCTGAATATACCGGCAACACTCCTGCAAGGGAGTCGGATGAAGATGGCATATGGATATTCGTCGGTTGGGATAAAGATACAGAATCGGTAACCGATGACATCACAGTCAGAGCAATCTTTGAGAAGGTGTATCACTATTATACAGTTTATTTTTATGATGCCTACGGTAGTGTCTTTTATTCGGCAACCGTTAAGGCAGGAGATCCCATTGTTTATCCTACCGGGACACCGGAGAAGGACTCGGACGAAAGGATAAAATATGTTTTCTCGCATTGGGATATCGATGCGGACACTGTAAACTCAGATCTGTTTATATACCCCGTGTTTACCGAGGAGCTTATTACCGCAACGGTAACGTTCCTGAATGATGACGGCTCTCTCCTTTATTCGTATGAGGCTTTGTTAGGTGACAGAGCAGTGTATATGGGAGGAGTTCCCGTGAAGGAAGGTACAGAGGCGTTTTATTATGAGTTTTGGAGTTGGGATAAGGAATTAGATGAGATTTGGGGCGACGTTACCTTTACGGCGATTTATATTAAGCATTATCACCGCTTCACAGTCACCTATGTTGACAGACATGGCAGTGAAATATACTCTTGTGAGGTAGAATATGGACAGAGCTTAGAACTCAGTCTATATGTCGAGAATATCTATGAAAGTAACGGCGTCTTCTATTCATTCTTGGGATGGGATAAGGATGTAAGTTGTGTTACTTCGGACACTACAGTATCCCCGATTTACAAAGAAATTCCCAAGGAATATATTCTGGACGATTCCGTCTATAGATTTGGTAAGGATAATTACGGTGAGTATGGATACACCCTTGTCAAGTACGGCGGTGACGAGTCCGAGGTGTATCTTCCTGAGACTGTGTGCGGGGTAAAGCTCACTACGATAGGTAAGTATGCATTTCTTTCCAACAAGAACCTGACCGAGATACATCTTTCGGACTCTCTCAGATTTATCGATAGCAAGGCTTTTATGCTTTGCTCGTCGCTTAAGTCTGTGCACGTTCCCGAGGGGGCGTCGCTTCTCGAGATCGGTTATGAAGCGTTTGTTTATTGCGATGCTCTTTGCGAGCTATATATCGAAGATCCCGCGCATTGGGCAGAGGTGTTTGCGCTCTCCTCTCCTTTAGAGAATGAGCATCTTGAATGTACGCTTTACGTGGGCGGTGAGAAGGTAAATGATCTTATCATTGAGGGCGTGAGTTGCTTGAGGGACGGCTTCAAGGGCGCGGATAATCTCGTCTCTGTCACGGTTATTTCTGATTATATAGATATCGTTGATTCCACCTTTAGTGGTTGCGATAATCTCACACGGGTTGAGCTTAGAGCGAGAATTGACCGCATTTATTCCATTGTAAGGGACTGCCCTCGCCTTGAGATGGTTCTCCTTGCCGGAGAGGTGTCGCAAATTTATGAGGCTCCTGTGCGCGATTCGGGTGTGGGAGTGTTCTGCACTACACTCGCTGACGGATCGCTTTCGTTTGATGAAAGCATAGACTCGGACGCAAAGGATCTTCCCTTGTATTATGATTATGAGGCAGGTAAGCTCTTCCGGCTTGGTGACTACGTTTATTACGTTGGAGCGGACTCTGAGCTTACGGTTGTCAAGTATATCGCTGACTCCGATGACGTGGTGATTCCATCTACGGTTCAGCATGACGGTGCAGAGTACACCGTCACCTCTATTGGACGTTATGCCTTCTACCGTAAGGAGCTTAGTTCAGTGCAGATTCCATCTACCGTCACAAGTATAGAAAAGTACGCATTTGCAGAATGCCGGAATATTACGAGCATCGACTTTGGCGACACGCTCGAGAGCATTGGCGAATATGCATTCTATATGGCTATAAGCGGTGGACTGTTTGATCTTCCCGACAGTCTTGAGACCATTGGCGATTCTGCATTTGCTATGTGCAACGTCAATGCAGACTTCATTGTTAAAAGCGGTGTACAGACCGTAGGTAAAGAGGCGTTTGGCTCTCGGCTTTACCTGATGCAAGATGAAAGGCCTCTTGGCTTTGATGAGAACTTCGCCGCAAGGGAAGAGCTTCTTTACTACCTTGGCGGAGGAGAAGTGGTTTTATATGATGGTATGTATTTCACGCTTGGCACGGATGGAACAGCCTCGCTTCTTATGTGCCCAATAGAGAGCGAATACGTTGAAATTCCTGCCAGGATTATACACGGTACTGCCGAATATACCGTAACAGAGCTTGGAATCCTTGCATTCTACAATAATGAATACGTTAACTGTGTATACGTACACAAGGATGTTACATCGATAACCTTCTACGACTCACATAGATACTTCATTATTTATGAGGGGGACAGTGTTCCTCTGGGCTTTGCAGAGGGCACGGGCGGATATCTCTGCTACGGCGCACCAAGAGATAGGATAATCTTTAACGACGGCTATGCTTATGTCACAGTTGACGGTGGAGTAAAAATAATTTGTTACTATGGCTCGGAAAGAAGCGAGTATCTTCCCGACAGCGTTACTCTTGATAGAGTTGATTACGAGGTTGTGGGTGTGAATAGTAATGCGGTCTGGCCTATTGCGGACGATACGACCTTCTATACCTCAAAGAACTATGAGAATGTAGAATATAAAAATATCGATAAGAGCAGAATAGTTCTTTACGATGGCATAGAGTATTACGTGTATGAGGACTATGCCGTTGCTACAAGATACGTTTTGGATACAGGAGTCGCATCCGTAGCCGCGTATGTCACACTTGACGGGGCTGAGTACCCCGTTGTTGGACTCGGATATGATTGGTTGACTGACTCGGACGGTGTACATACTCTGGTAATTCCAGACACGGTCAAGTGGTTCCGTTACTTTGGAGCTCGCTCTTTGATGGAGGTCAGATATGAGGGAGATTTGCTATCATATCTGGATGTAAGATACATTAATGATAGAGGTATAATACTGTTTGGCCTGTTCAGCGTGCTCGGAGACGGGGCTGAACTTTATATTGAAGATGAGCTTATTAAGGGGGACCTGGTCATTCCAAAAGAGGCTGAATTACTTAGTTCGGACTCGTTCTCCGGATACTCTCATATTGAGACTCTTCAATTTGAAGCCGGAAGTAAGTGTACAAGGTTGGATATCAGAGGCTGCGATAGGCTCAAGAGCATAATAATGCCCGAGGGCATCGTGTACTTTGTTTGCTCCAACAACTATGAGCTCGAGTACGTCTACCTCTCAAGCACCGTTGACTATATCCCTGCATATGCTTTTTCTCTTTGCTATAAGCTCGAAACGGTCGAGATCTCCGAGGATGCGGTAATCACCTCGATAGAGGTGGAGGCCTTCAGCTACTGCAAATCTCTGAAGAATATCATACTACCTCTTGAATCGGATGTAAAGAGTATAGGGCAAAGCGCATTCCGCTCGTGTTATCTCCTTGACTTCATTTACATTCCCGGCAAAAATCTTGAGAGTGTTGCATCCGGTGCATTTGATTATAATACGGTCGTTGTTTTTGAAAGCTTACCGACCGATGGTTGGTCTTATACCGAGTATGGTGAGGATCATACCGGTGTCAGCCCGGATGAGCTTATCGCCGATGATAATGTTGTCTATGTTATCAGGGATGGTTCACTGGTCCTTGTGAGATACCTCGGTGACGACAAGAAGATTACTGTCCCCGAGTCATTGACCATTGGCGAAAGTGAAATTAAGGTGACAAAGATAGGATACAAGGCGTTTTACTACAACGAGACCTTAGAAGAAATTCGTTTTTCTGGGAATTCGGCTATTGAGAGAATAGATGATTACGCAATCAATAACTGCTCGAAGCTCAGAAGCCTTGTAATTCCCGCCAGTGTAAGGAGCATAGGCTTTAGGGCAATAAAATCGGGATCGATCAAATACCTTGCCTTTGCCGAGGGAAGTATTATAGAGTACCTTGATGAATATGCGATATTGGCAGGAACAAATGACAGTTATTTAGTTTTACCTACTACTCTGATTTCAATAGAGTACTTTGCGCTATCATCTGTGGATGTCATTTACCTTAACGTAGAGGGATTGCCCGATGGATTTATAGATGGCTGGACCTTTGCGAATAAGATATATTTTAAAGGGCAGTGGGAGTATGACTCTGCAGGAATCCCCAGACCCTTATGTGAGGAAGGAGAGAGCGCATGAGCGTAATTATGCCCGGCAGCTATGATCCCGTTACCGTCGGTCACGCCGAGATGATCAGGCGCGTTGCCGAGCGCGAGGACGAGGTCTACGCCGTTATCTTCACCAACCCGAATAAGGAATATATGTTCTCGCTCGATGATAGAGTTGCCATGCTTATGCTCGCCACGGAGGACCTCGACAACGTCTTTGTTTCCTACTCACTCGGCTACGTAGTCGACTATATGCGCGAGCACGATATCGATAGGATAGTCAAGGGCTATCGCACCGAGGCAGACCTCCCGTGGGAGAGGGAGCAGGCGGAGTATAACCTTAAGTACGGCGGCTACGAAACCGAGCTTATTAAGTGCGACGAGAAGTACGTACACATCAGCTCCACCCTTGTAAGGGAGAAAATAAAAAAAAGCGAGAGCCTCGACGGACTCCTTCCCGAGAGCGTCAAGGAATATATCCGAACTCTCGCAAAATAATAAAATATAAAGCAAAGAACGAGTACTAGGTATTACACCCATACTCGTTCTTTTTGTTAACTATCGGTTAGCAATTAACCCACTAATTCGCAGAATTCATCGATTCTATCCGCGATGGACTGAAGGCCCTGACGCCAGAATTCCTTGTCGGTGAGATCGACTCCTGCGATCTTTGCGCACTCCTCAACGTCGCTGATACTCGTTGCTCTTAACATAGCCTTGTAGGTATCCACAAAGGCAGGTCCCTCTGCCTTATACTTAGCGTAAAGGCCGCGGGCAAAGAGTCCGCCGAAGGCATAGGGGTAGTTGTAGAAGCTGAGGCCGCCGCTGTAATAGTGACCCTTGCAAAGCCACATGTAGGGGTGCAGGGCATTCTCGTCAAGACCGTCGCCGTAAGCCTGTCTTTGCGCGTCTGTCATCAGCTCGCACATTCTGTCAGCGCTCATAAATTCCATCGGACGGTTTTGGAATACCGACGCCTCAAAGAGGTAACGGGAGTAGATGTCCACGATGATCTGGCAGGCATCCATAAGCTGGCTCTCGATAAGCGCGAGCTTCTCGTCCTTGTCCTTAGCATCCGCGATCGCGGTCTCCATTACGAGCACCTCGTTGAAGGTGGATGCGGTCTCCGCAACCGGCATAGAGTAGCCCTGATTGAGAATGGAGTGACAGAATACCTGACGGTCGTGGAAGGAGTGGCCGAGCTCGTGAGCGAGGGTAACAACGTCGCTGAACGAGCCGTCAAAGTTGGTGAGGACACGGCTCTGTTTTGCAGAGGGAACACCGCAGTCGAATGCGCCGCCGACCTTACCCTCTCTCGGGAAGAAGTCGATCCATTCGTTCTCAAACGCGCACTTGACCATATCGTGAAGCTCGGTGTCAAACTTTGCGAAGATGCCGAGCAGATAGTTCTTTGCATCATCAACCGAGTATACCTTGTCGCTCTTGCCCATGGGAGCAAAGAGATCGTAGAAGGGAAGCGAGCCCACGTGACCGAGCGCTTTTGCCTTTGCCTTCATATACTTGCGGAAGGCGGGGAGATATTCCTCCATCGCGCCGAGCAGAGCATCGAGAGTCTCACGCTTCATTCTCGACTGATAGAGCGACTTGTCAAGAGGTGACTCGTATCCGCGGAGCTCACACTCGGTGAGCACCTGGAGCTTGATGCTGTTGAGTGCGAATGCAACAGCCTCCTTGATGGAGTCGTAGCACGCGATCTCCGCATCGAATGCCTTGCGTCTTACATCAGCATCGGGCGAGTAAGCGAGATTTCTTACCGCCGAGAGGGTGATGTCCTCTCCCTCATACTTTACCTTAACGCCGCTGGTGAGACTGCTCTGAAGGTCGCCCCACGCCGAAGCGCCCGAGAGGTCCATCTTAGCGAGAATGGTCTCCTCCTTGTCAGAGAGCAAATAGCGCGAGTCGCGCTTGACGTTCAAGAGAAGATACTTGTATTCCCCAAGGGCGGGAGTAGAGTCGATAACCTCCTCGAGATTCTCGATCTCGGAGATTGCCTTTTCAATAACTGCGGCGGGCGCTGCGGTCGCGCTCATCATCTGCATGATTCTGCCGAGCATCGATGCCGCATCGGTGTCGCGTGTGTTTGCGGAATATCTGAGGTTTGCATAGATCGCGAGCTTTTCAACGAGCTCGGAGAGCTCCTCGTTTGTCTTGATGTATTTTGTGAGGAAGTCCCCGGAGGGCATATTGCCGTGATCATCAGCAATATTTGAGAGCTCGGGGATCAGCGCCTCGAGTCTTTCAAGATCTGCCTTAAATTCCTCTGTGTCAAATCCGGTGTAGAGAATGTCAAGATTCCATTTTCCCATTTTGTTTATCTCCTTAGTTAATAATTTTTCCGTTTTCAACATTTACGGTGAAGGTATGCGCTTCGCCGTTTTTCATTCTTTCGATAAAGTCCTCGACACTGTCGATCGGAGTCTCAAACTCAACTCCGGCAAGGCGTGTCGCGTATCGCGCCCAGTGGTTGTCCGAGCCTGCGGAGTGGTGGAGCTTATACGTGTCGGCATAGAGCCTCGCCATCTCATTCTGGAAGTCCTTGTTGCCGCAGTTGTCTGTCTCGACCGCGTGCACGTGGTAGGGAAAGAGCCTTACGTGGTCAATATAGCTCGCCTCGCGGAAGGGGTGAGCCTGGACAATGAGCGCTCCATTCTCTGCCATCATAGTGAGCATATCACGGCGCGAGACCTCCATTATCTCGGGGTGAGATAAGTACCACTCCTTTGAGAGCCCATAGATGAGAAAGTCTGTGCCGAGGTAGGAGGATTCAATACCCCAGAAGAACTTGATTCCCACCTCGTCGGCGAGCCTCTCACCCTCCTCAATATCACGGAAGAAGAACTCTATCTGCTCCTCGTAGGGCAGGGTGCGGTCGCAACCGATATTCGCGTCTATAAAATGATTGGTGAGGAAGATACCGTCGTAGCCTATTTCCTTGTAGAACTCCATATTATCCCTCACGCTGTATCTGCCGCATTTGCTTGCGGGTGAGGAATGCAGGTGCGTTTCGTATCTGTACATTTCGCTTCCTTTCAAAATAATCTACGTACTGTATTATTGTAGCACAACGCTACGGCTTTTTCAATAAATAATATAAAAATTTATTTAAGCGCCGTATTGCAAAACATATCGGCTTATGGTATAATCAAGCGTAGAGTAACGCATAGGAGGTGATTTTTCGTGTCTGAGAATACGGACGTTCTTGTCCTTTACGCGCCGATTCGCGAGGCGGATATGACAAAGCCTCTTTATCCCGAGTGCCGCGACAAGGAGGTCAGAGCCTCTAAAAGTGACAAGACAAAGCGCGAAAAATACCTTGTGTGGAAATTGCTTGAAAAAGCGGTAGAGGAGCAGTTTAATATAGAATTTGCTAACCTAGAGTTTACAAAATGCGCGAACGGTAAGTGGATTTGCCCCGAGCTCTGCTTTTCGCTCTCTCACTCGGGTGACATTGTTGCCGCCGCGGTAGCGAAGAGGCCCGTTGGAGTTGACGTGCAGAAATTTCAAGCGATAAGGGAGGGGCTCGCCGAGCGTATTCTCACCGCAGGGGAGCTAGGTATCCTTGATACTTTGCCGCCCGATAAGCGCGATGAATTTATCCTTTCTGCCTGGGCAGGGAAGGAGAGTGCCTTCAAAAGAGATGGGGGCGAGTGCCTCGCTCCGAGGCAAAGAGAGTCGAAGGGCGTCAGGGTGACACACTTCGAATATAACTCGGAGAAATACGTCCTTGCGGTTGCCGCGAGTGACGCTGATGAAAAAATAGAAATACGTTTTACGGAGGAAATATGAAACAGTTATCTCTTAACGGAACCTGGAAAATGACCGGAGCAGGCCTTGAGGTCGACGGAAAGATACCCGGCTCGCTCTACTCATTCCTGCTTGACGCGGATATGATGGCAGACCCCTATTGGCGCGACAACGAGTTTGGCGCTCTTGCCCTCACTCACAATGACTATACATTCTCAAGGTCCTTCGGGTTTGAGAAGGGAAGTGACAAGTATATCCTTCGCTTCGAGGGTATCGATACCATCGCCGACGTTATCTTCAACGGCAAGCACATCGCCCACGTAGACGATATGCACGTCACCTACGAATTCGACGTTACCGACCTTATTGTAAACGGTGAGAATTACCTCGCCGTTGTCTGCAGAAATATCCACCCCTACATCAAGGAGAAGTGCGCTGACCTCGACCTCTTCAAGAACATTCAGGCGCTTGCGGGCTTTGGCTATATCCGTAAGGCTCACTGTATGCTCGGCTGGGACTGGGGCCCCTTCCTCCCCGATATGGGTATATGGAGAAACGTGTCTCTTATCACCAAGGACTCCGCGCGTATTACCAACTTCAAAATTGAGCAAAACCACGAAAACGGTAAAGTATACGTTACACCTCGCGTCGAAACCGACGAGGACTCGGTAGTTTCCGTGTCCGTCGTAACTCCCGACGGAGAGAAATATTACCTCCCCGCAAACGAGGAGTGCGAGATCCCCGAGCCCGAGCTCTGGTGGCCTCGCGGACTTGGCGCTCAGCCTCTTTACACCTTCACGGTAGAGATACTTGACGACGGTGTGGCGGTTGACTCAAAGAGCCTCAGAGTGGGACTTCGTACCCTCAAGCTCATTCGCGAGAAGGACAGATGGGGCGAGAGCTTCACCCACGAGTGCAACGGCGTTAAGTTCTTCGCTATGGGCGCCGATTACGTGCCCGAGGATAATATCTTTTCCAGATGCACCGAGGCGCGCTCAAGAAAGCTTCTTGAGAGATGCGTATTCGCAAACTTCAACGCCATCCGAGTATGGGGCGGCGGCTACTATCCCGACGATTACTTCTTCGATATTTGTGACGAGCTCGGCCTTGTCGTATTCTTCGACCTCGCCTTTGCTTGTACGTTCATAATGCCCGACCAGAGAATGCTCGAGAACATCGTTGTCGAGGTCAGACAGAATCTCGAGAGGATCCGTCACCACGCTTGTCTTGCCATCATCTGCGGTAACAACGAGATCGAGGTGTGCGGAAACGGCGCTGAGCCGCAGGTAAGAGATATTTGTATTCCCGTCAACATCGAGCTCTTCGAGGGTGTGATAGCCGAGATAGCCAAGGAGGTCTGTCCTGAGATCCCCTACATCCACACCTCTCCCATCTCGCTCGGCCGCTTCGTCGATCCTACCAACGAGAACTTCGGTGACTCTCACTATTGGGACGTATGGCATCACAACAAGCCCTTTACCGAGTATAGAAATCATTACTTCCGTTACCTCTCCGAGTTCGGCTTCCAGTCCTTCCCCTGCGAGAAGACTATCAACGCCGTGACTCTCCCCGAGGACAGAAATATCTTCTCCCGCGTTATGGAGATGCACCAGAGAAACGCAGGCGCCAACGCCAAGATCATCAGCTACCTCTCCGACACATTCCTCTATCCCACAGAGTTCCCGACTCTCCTTTATGCCTCTCAGCTTCTTCAGGCTGAGGCTATGAGATATGGGGTAGAGCATCTCCGCCGTAACAGAGGCCGCTGTATGGGCGCTCTCTACTGGCAGCTCAACGACATCTGGCCGGTTGCATCCTGGTCGAGCATCGACTATTACGGCAGACTCAAGGCGACTCATTACTACGCCAAGAGATTCTTCTCACCCGTGCTTCTCTCCTGCGCTGAAATAGGCGAAAAAACCACACGCCCCTACGTTATTATGGAGCCTTGGCACTTTGATTACGAGACAAAGGCGACTCTCTCCGTAACCAACGACACTACAGGTCCCATCGACGGATTCGTGGTTGCAACCCTACGTGACAGCTCCGCTACACCCATCTCCCGCCTTGCATATCCCATACACGTTGAGCCTCTCTCGGTAACACATCTTGAAGAGATCGATTACGAGAAGACCGACGTCAGAAACAACTACCTCTCCTACGAGCTTATCGTTGACTCCGAGGTCATCTCCGAGGGCACAGTCCTCTTTACCGCTCCCAAGCACTTTGACTTCGTTGATCCCGAGCTTGAGGTATATCTTGACGGTGACGAGATAGTAGTGAAGGCATCTGCCTACGCCAAGAGCGTTGAGGTTTACTCGCCCGACTCCGACTTTATCCTCTCGGATAACTTCTTCGATATGAACGCGGGCGAAAAGCGCCTTAAGGTAGTCGAGGGCGAGGTCGGCGAGCTCAGAGTCAGAAGCGTGTACGATATTAAGTAGCCGTAAGGGAATCGAACTAACAAGTCTTACGGCTAAGGTCGATATGGAATCCTATGAGGATTCTCGATATGTTGCCGCGCGAAGGCGCGACAACTCGATATCGCGCTTCCGCGCTCGATATGTTTGCTCCGCAAACGAGATGAATTAGATTAAAAATAAAAAGAGCAAGAATAGAAGGAAAACTTACGTCCTTTTACTCTTGCTCTTTCTTTATTTAACTGCCGAAGGCAACTTCACTCGCGTCCGTTACCCAATTCCGCATTCCGAATTCCGCATTTCACCGCAATTTCTTTCGCAATTTCCGCGAGCTCTCTTTCTTTTTCATCCCACTCGCTCTCGGGGTGGAGCTTATGCTTCGCGCTTGTCTCGAGCGAGACTACCTTGTCAAAGCCTATTTCACCAAGCGCCGTGGCGAAGTCATTCCAATCAACGATACCTTCGCCGGGGATAAGGTGCTCGTCCTCCTTGCCCATATTATCGTGGATATGCACAGCCTCGAGCCTCTTGCCGATATATCTTACCGCGTCACCCACACGCGCGCCGTAGAAGATAGCCGCGTGACCGGTGTCAAGGCAGACCTTGAGGTTGTCTCTGTCAAGCTTGTCGACTATCTCGCACACCTGCTCCACAGTCGTCAGGGGATACTCGGGGAAGGGCAGATTCTCGGCGCAGACAGTAACGCCGTATTCCTTCGCGTAGTCTGCAAGAGCGGCGAGGAATACCTCGTTGAGCACCCATACCTCCTCGGGATGATCACCCCTGTCAACGTATGGCATCAGGGGATGCACCACAAATCTTTGACATCCGAGCACGTGAGTGCCGTATATCGCCTTCTTCATAGCCTCAAGCCACATGGCTCTGCCCTCGGGTGTCGCATCCTGAGAGGGGTATCTCCACGGCGCGTGAGCCTGCGATACCGAGAGCCCCGCGGACTCGATAAGAGCCCTGTGCTCAAGGAGTGTCTTCTCAAACTCATCAAGCGGTAAATTAAAGAACTCGGTCTCGATATTCACAAAGCCCTGATAGTCGATACAGTCATACCCGTGTGAGCTTATTTTGCGTATTCCGCCCTCAAATCCGTATACTCCGTAGGACGTATTCGTTATTCCCGTCTTAAGTCTGTCTGCCATTTTTCGGCCTCCCATAGCTTCTTTTTACACTCCTATTTTACCACTCTTTTTCCCCTTGGTCAACCCTCGCAGAAAAAATAAAAGAATATACTTGCAATTTTTACCTATATATGCTAAAATGTATATAGAAACAAATTAGATAAGGAGGACTTCATATGGGTTCTGAAGTAATTTTTAACGGCTTATCTGCCTACGACCTCGGTTATGCGATAGGTATGATACTCGGCTCTCTCTTTCTCGCATTCTTGAGCTTCCGCTTCTACAAGCCGCTCATCGTTCTTGAGATGGCGTTTATGGGCTACGCTCTTGGCGCGGAGAGTCTCGGCGCACTTGTCAGCGAGGAGACGTTCGGATTCAGCGTCGCTCCGATATTCGGTATCGCGGTGGCTATCATTCTCGCGATCTTCAGCTTTAAGATCTACAAGGGACTGATCTACTTCCTCGGCGGTATGCTTGGCTTCCTTATCGGTATGCTGATCCCCTCTCTCATCTTCGAAGCCTTCGGACTTGATTGGGTTGGCTTGCTCGTCGGCTTGATCGTAGGTATTCTTCTTGCCCGCCCCGGCGCAAAGCTTATGATGAAGATTATGAAGCCCCTTTACATCTTCTCTTCGTCTGTTGGCGGAATGACCACCGTTTTCTATTATCTCGGCATGCTTATTGTCGGTGAGGAATCGGGTTTAATGCTTATCTTCAGCCTCGCGGGACTTGCCCTCGGCATCTACGCTATGACAGTACAGTTTAAGATGAATAAGGACAGAGCCTTTGAGCTTTAAAATTTAATATTAAAAGGTCCCAATTCTTAATCGGAGACCGAAAGTAAGCGGAGCTGCTAAAAATGGCAGCTCCGCTTTTACTTGCCTTATGATATCATTTTTCCCTATACTCACTCGGCGTGATATCTGCGTACTTTTTGAACACTCTTGCAAAGTGGCTTTGTGATGAAAATCCGAGATATTCGCTGATTGCCGAGAGGCTCTTGTCTGTGTGCTTAAGCAGTCTTTTAGCTTCCTCGGTCTTCTCGGTCAGTATGTAGTCGGTGAGAGTCTTGCCGGTTTCCTCCTTGAATCTCTTTGCAAGGTGAGTGCGGCTTATAAACATCGTCCTTGCCATATCCTCGACACTTGTTCTGCCCGAGATGTTTTTTCTCACGTACCTTGCTACCTCGCCGACGAGCCTTGACGGACTTCTGCCGAGCTTCTCCTTTTCCACTCTTGCGGTATAGTCGAGTATCATACGGTATTGCAGGTTGAGTATCTGGTCGGCGGTTGACATTATCTCGCATTTTCTTATATACGAGTCGGAGAGGGAGAGCGCCTCCTCTGCATCCACCCCGCCTTGTATTGCCGCTCGCGAGGCAAGAGTAGTAGCGACGATAAAGGTATTTTTCATCTGCCTTGCCGCGTCATCTGCGAGTCTGCCGCCTCTTACAGCGGGCGCGCCCTTTACCCACTCGTCGAGAGCTACTGTGTCTCCGCGCTTTACCATATCCAAGAGCTGTGACTCGATCGCGAGAGTGTTGTGGACCTCCTCACCGCCGTATTCATTTGCCACGCCCCCGGGGGTAAGCACCTCTTCACTGCCGAAGCTTGCCGTCTCGTCTATATCGTATATCGCAACGTCCGAGATGGAGAGCTTATCACCCGAGAGCACGTGGTTGACGGTGCAGAGTATCTCGAGTATACTTTCAAGCGGCATCTGTACAAGGCCTCGCATAGCCGCGATAAAGCGGTCGACCTCACCGACCTCAACGTCACAGCTGAAAGCGAGCTCTCTTATATCCTTTTCCCTCATCGGTGTCAGTCTTGACGGACCAATGACTATCGCGTACTTACCCGAGCGCACCACACCGTAGTAGTTGAAGTATGGCGTAACAAAGTAGCCTATATTACCACCGACGGATAACACGCTCTCAAGATACGGCTTTATCGGATCGGCGGTGAAGTCTTGACGTGAGTGGAAAAAGATTGGCTCTCCGTCCTCGTATATCCTCACAGGCACGCCCGCAAGGTCGCCTATCGACTTTGTTACGTATTGTATATCTATTCTTTTCATTATTTTCTCCTTCGCCGAAAGGAAAATCTCACATTATAATACGATTATATCATAAAACATACAAAAATGCAAGAAATATGTAAAAAAGATGTGTTATAATAAAGTCGTAAATATATTTTAGGAGGGCTTATGAATATCAGCGAGATAATTAAGGCTATGACTCTTGAAGAGAAGGCGGCGATAGTCGCGGGCACCGACGTAATGTATACCAACCCCATACCGAGGCTCGGTATCGAGTCCGTGCGTATGTCCGACGGACCTCACGGTCTGAGAGTGCAGAAGGTCGTTGGTGACAGCGATACGTGGGACAGTCTGCCCGCTACCTGCTTTCCCACCGCGGTAACCCTTGCATCGAGCTTCAATCCCGATAACGCCTACGAGATGGGCGCGGCGATAGGAGAGGAGGCTGAGCACTACGGTATTGACGTTGTTCTCGGCCCGGGCACCAATATCAAGCGCAATCCCTTGGCGGGACGTAACTTTGAGTATTTCTCAGAGGATCCTCTACTCGCGGGTAAGATGGGCACAGCTGAGATAAGGGGCATACAGTCCCGTGGCACGGGCGTTGCGGTCAAGCACTTCGCTCTCAACAACAGCGAGAATTTTCGCTTTATGGGCGACAGCGTGTGCGACATGCGCGCTATCAGGGAGATATACCTTAAGCCCTTTGAGACGATAGTCAAGGAGGCTCACCCCGAGACGGTGATGTGCTCCTACAACAAGATAAACGGCACCTATGCCTCCGAGAACAAGTGGCTGCTCACCGACGTCCTCCGCCGTGAGTGGGGCTTTGACGGTCTCGTTATGACCGACTGGGGCGCGACACACGACAGACTCGCGATGCTCGAGGCGGGGCTCGACCTTGAGATGCCCGGTGATACCGCCATCTGCCGCAAGTGGATAGTCGACGGTGTAAGAGAGGGAAGGCTTGACGAGTCCGTCCTCGATACGGCGGTAAGAAACGTCCTGACTCTCGTGGCGAAACACGAGGGGCGTGTAGAGAAAACGGCGGATTTTGACGCCCATCACGCCCTTGCCGAGCGTATTGCCAAGGACGGCGCGGTGCTCCTTAAGAATAACGGCTCGCTCCCGCTTGATAAGGCGGGGGAATACCTCGTCATCGGCGAGCTCTTTGAGAAGCCGAGATACCAAGGCTCGGGCAGCTCGCTTATCAACCCCGCAAGACTTATAACACCCAAGGGGGCCTTTGACTCCCACGGCGTAAGATACGAATACGCCAAGGGGTATCTTGAGAGCGAGGTCAAGGTCGACAGAGCGCTTATCGACGAGGCTCTCATTAAGGCAGGGAAGTATGAGGACGTCATTCTCTTCGTCGGACTTACCGACTACGTTGAGAGCGAGGGCTGTGACAGAGCAGATATGCGTCTGCCCGACAATCAGCTTGCTCTTATCGACGCGCTCATAGAGAATAACAAGAAAATAACCCTCGTTACTTACGCCGGAGCTCCCTTTGAGATGCCGTTTGAGGGCGGTATCGACGCAATACTCAACATGTATCTTCCCGGTCAGGGCTCGGGTGAGGCGACCTACGCCCTCCTCTTCGGTGACGAGTCCCCCTCGGGCAGACTTGCCGAGAGCTGGCCTATCGCCTATTCCGACGTGCCCTTCGGCGAGGAGTTTTCGCGCAGCGCGGTCGAGATATACTACGAGAGCGTTTTCGTCGGCTACCGCTACTACGCAACCGTGAATGACGGAGTGCGCTATCCCTTCGGCTACGGACTCTCCTACACCGAGTTTGCCTACCGTGATATGACCGTCACCGAGCGTGACGGAGGCATTGCCGTATCGGTCGAGGTGGAAAACGTAGGTAAGCGCCGCGGCGGTGAGGTAGTGCAGCTCTACTCCTCGAAAAAGGATAGCAACGTTTTCCGCCCCGCGCGTGAGCTCAGAGCCTTCAGTAAGGTGTATCTTGAGCCGGAAGAGGCCACCCGTGTAGAGCTTTTCGTACCGTTTGACAGCCTTAAGTATTGGAATATAGCCGAGGAACGCTTCGTTCTTGAGGGCGGAGAATACACTCTTGAGATCTGCCGTGACTCGCTCTCGCCTATTCTTTGCGTGACCGCTACGCTTGAGGGTGAGGAGGCAAAGAGCCCTTATACCGAGCGCATAATGGACATATACGCCTCACCCGATCCCGCCCGTATCGACGAGGAGGTCTTTGAGGAAATGTCGGGCATTACCACGCCCGAGCTTACACCCATAAAGCCTATCCACCTTGAGAGCCGCTTTACCGATCTTAAGCATACCCTGATGGGCAAAATACTCTACACCGCAGTCGTCTCCGTGCCGAAGAAGGACTTGAGAAAGGCCAAGAGACTCCCCGCGGGAACAGAGCGCGAGAATCGGATAAAGGGCGCCGTATTCAAGCGCCTCGCAATAGACTCAGGCTCGCTCACGACTATGTCGATGTGCGCGGGCAAGCAGTTCCCCTACAACTTCGCAGAGGGCTTTGCCCATCTCTCGAATTTCAGACTTATCAAGGGAGCCTCCTGCTTCCTTAAGAAAATAAACGCTCCCGCGCTTCCAAAGGAGAAAGAAAATGAAGTTTAAGCTTTTTGATAATCCTCTTATGAACAGCCGTATAAAAACCGCCTCTATGACCTTGAAGGAGAAGCTTCTCGGCTATCTACTCGGTCCGTTTGGCATTCTTGCGTTTGTAGCGGTAGTTAACCAACTGGCAGAGCTCTACTACACCGAGATATTCTACATAGACCGTATCTTCGGCTCGGGCACGTATCTGCTTATGACCTGGGTGACCAAGGCGGTCGGTATCTTCGCAGGTATTCTTATTGCCTACGTCGTTGAGCATTCCGAGTCAAGGCAGGGAAGAGTTCGACCGCTCATACTTATCGGTTGTCTTCTCAGCGCGCTTTCCGGCTTCTTTATGTTCTGTATTCCCGAAATGTCAAACGTGGCAAAGCTTATCTGGATCTATGTGTTTAATATCCTCTACAACGGCTTTGGCGCTCAGCTTCTTGCCCTGAGAACGAATATGTTCACACTTTGCACCAGAAGCCAGGACGACAGAAATCTCGTTAATCTCTTTGAGAAAATGTCAAGCTTTCTGCTTGTCGGTACCGCAGTAACGCTTACAGTCGGCTCTGTGCTTTACTACACGATGCTTCACGGACATCCCGCTGGTAATTGGATCGGTCTTATCGGCGCGTTTGCGGCGCTTTCCGTACCGCTTTCCTTTGTTCAGTATTACTACACCATGGAGAGAGTAACCTCCGAGGGCGAGACCGCAAAGAAGCATAAGGAAAGCACCGTATCCTTAAAGGATCAGGTTATGGCGCTCTTTAAAAGTAAGTATTGGCTTATGGCGATTGCGCTTACCGTCGTTATGCTTATCGCGAACAATCTCCAAGGATATAACCTTAACACTAACTTCTGCACTATCATTCTCGGCGCCACGGCAGAGAACGGCTACAATCTCTGGTACACCGTAGCCTCGGGCGTTCCTATGGGACTAGGTATTCTTATCGTGTACCCCCTTTGCAAGAAGTTCACGATCCGTAAAACTACGATCGCCTTCAGCATCGTTGCTGTGCTCGGTTGTCTTATCGGCTTCATCGCAAAGACTGATTTCCTCGGAGCAATTATCGGAAACTTCGTTTTCAATATGGGTACGCTCCCCGTCATCTATATCCTCGGCGCGCTTATCAACGCGGCAAACGACGAGGTTGAGCATAAGCACGGCTTCCGTCCCGAGGGTACCGTATCCGTGGCGATCATTATGTGCGCGGTTAATCTGATAACCGGTATTTTCGCAGGCGTTTATGAGACGGGCCTTGAGATGAGCGGTTATGATCCTATGCTTGATACCCTTCAGCCCGCGGGCGTTGTAAATTGGCTCTACTTCATCAAGTACGCCGTTCCCGCGATTGAGTACCTGATCATCATTCTTATCCTTGTCTTTATGGATCTTGAGAAGAAGCTCCCCGATATGCAGAAACAGATCAGAGCGAGATATAAGGCTGAGGCTGAGGCAAGAGGCGAGATCTGGGTATCTCCCGAGGAGCTCGAGGAAAGAGAGAGGGAGGAGAATGCAAGACTTGCCGAGGAGGCTCGTATTGCCGATCTTAAGGAAAAATGTGCAAGGCTCGGTCTTGACTTCGATACCGAAAACCAAAGGTATCTTGATAAAAAGGCTAAAAAGACAAAATGAAAGCAATAAGAATTAAAACCGAATTTCTGACAGATCCGATAGGCGTCGATTTTCAAAATCCCACGATTACCTGGTGTTGCGAAGGCGGTGAAAAGCAGACCGCTTATCGTATAGTTGCAAAATCGGGTGACGAAGTCGTTTGGGATACGGCTAGGGTAGAGAGTAGCTCGATGAGAGCGGTATATCCAAAAGAGCTTCATTCCCGAGAAAGAATAGAGCTTACCGTGACTCTGTGGGATGAAAACGGCAGGGAGGGAGAGCCCTCACCCGCATTCTTTGAGATGGGCTTGCTTGATAGCTCGGATTGGCAGGCAAAGTGGGTAACGGGCGATTACAGAGTTGATCCCCGTCATAGATACCCCGTCGATTGCTTTAAAAAAGAATTTGAAGCAAAGAACGTAAAACGCGCGCGCATTTACGCCACCGCCTGCGGTCTGTATGAGCTTAAGCTCAACGGAAAGCGAGTCGGCGATTTTATTCTTGCTCCCGGTCACACCGATTACAGAAAAAGAGTTCAGTATCAGACCTATGACGTAACCGAGCTTCTGATGGAAGGAAATAACGTCATTGAGGCTGAGCTTGCCGACGGCTGGTATCGCGGCTCATGTGGAGCCTGGGGGCTAAAAAACCAATACGGAAAAAGGACAAAGCTCCTTGTCCAGCTTGAAATTGAGAGGCTTGACGGCTCAAGCGAGCTTGTCGTGAGTGATGGCAGCTGGTCATGGTCAAACGACGGACCTATCCGCTTTGCCGACAATCAGGACGGCGAGGTGGTCGACGCGCGCTTTGCCCCCTCTTACTCGGGCAGGGCGAGAGTAACGCGTCATAAGGTCACACCCACAGCCTCAAATAACGTCCCGGTAAAAGAGGGAGAGACCTTCAAGCCTACTGTCATAAAAACGCCCAAAGGCCATACCGTGTTAAATTTTGGACAGAATATCGCGGGATATCTGAGTTTTTCCGTGAAGGCAAAGAAGGATCAGATACTAAGGCTACGCTTCGGCGAGACCTTTGATAAGGACGGTGAGTTTACCCAGAAGAATATCCAGTGCTCGACTAAAAAGCGCAGGACACCTCTTCAAGAGGTATGCTATACCGCCAAGGATGGCCTCAATGAATATAAGACCAAATTTGCCGTTTTCGGCTTCCAATACGTCCTCGTCGAAGGAAATATCGAGTGGTGTCCCGAGGACTTCACCGCCATCGCGGTCTATTCGGACATGGAGGATACACTCCGCTTTGATTGCTCGCACGAGTTGATAAATAAATTTGTCGAGAGTACACGTTGGTCCACCAAGAATAACCATCTCGACGTTCCGACCGACTGTCCCACAAGAGAAAGACACGGCTGGACGGGCGATGCGCAGATATTCTGCAATACTGCGACGTATTTCTTCGACTACGCATCCTTCGCGAGAAAGTACGTTCTCGATATGCGCGACGGACAGAGAAGAAACGGCGTATTCCGTCAGATAACTCCCGTCGGAGGCATAGATTTTTATATGAATGCTATGGACGGCTCTGCGGGCTGGTCGGATGCGGGCGTGCTTATCCCTTACCGAATATATGAGCGCTACGGAGATATCCGCATCCTCGAGGAAAACTACGATGCAATGAAGAAATACGCCACCTTCAAGATCAAGAGCCTTGGCAGGCATTACCTCACGGGTATGCCCACGGGCGTGAAGGGGAAATACCGACGTATGATATCAAACTACGGACAGTCCTACGGCGAGTGGGCAGAGCCTGCTGACGTCAATCCCTTCAGCATCTCGGACTTTATTTGTCCCCACCCCGAGGAGACCACCGCATACGTTGTATATATGCTTGACACTATGGCGAAAATTGCGGATATTCTCGGTATGGACGAGGATAAGGCGCTCTATGAGAAGCATTGCGAAAGAGCAAGGCTCGGCTACCGCGAGCTTGTCAAAACCGAGAAATTCAGTCTCGATACGGACAGACAAGCGAAATTGGTTCGACCGCTATATTTTGGCCTCTTAGATACCGAACAGACAGAATATGCCAAGAAACGTTTACTAAAAGCGCTTGATAACTACGGTTGGCGAGTCGGCACAGGATTCCTATCAACTCCGTTTATACTCTATGTTCTTGATGATATGGATATTGAATACGCGTACCGCCTGCTTGAAAACGAGCAGATGCCGGGTTGGCTCTTTATGCCCAAGATGGGAGCAAATACGATCTGGGAGAGCTGGGAAGGCACCGAGGCTCAGGGAGGCGTTGCATCACTCAACCACTACTCCAAGGGCGCAGTTTGTGAGTGGATATTCGGAGAAATGTGTGGAATAAAAATAGCCGGTGAAAGGCACTTTCTTATCGAGCCTAAGGCAGGCGGCAGCATCACACATGCCGAGTGCGAGTACGATAGCGCATACGGAACCGTCCGTTCGGCTTGGAGAAGGACAGAGAGGGGCGTTGAGTACAGCATTACCGTACCCGCAAATACTGTGGCAACCTTTGTTTTAGATGGCATAGAGACTCTTTTTTTACCCGGAGAGCACGTCATTTCTGCTTCAATCTGAGCTATTCCGCAATTAAATACAAAAAAGGACTTGAATTAACGCGCAAGATACTGTAAAATAGTGGTATAAGACAAAATACGCTATTTTACGCGTTATTTGGGTCCTTTATTATTTATAATGGAGAAAGCATGAAAAGAATAATTGCAATAATCCTTACCCTCGCTCTCGTCCTTTCGTTTGCGGGATGCGATCTTGTCGAGAAGGTTAAGGATATTATCCTGCCCGAATGCGGAGGTCCGGTAAATGGCGGTGAGGAGTGTGACGCTCACACCGACACGGATGATGACGGCTACTGCGACGAGTGCTCGGTATCGGTAATCGTAATCATCGACCTCTACGCCGTCAACGACCTGCACGGCAAGGTGAACCCGGGCTCGTCTCAGCCGGGTATCGCGGGCCTTACGACCTATCTTAAGACCGTGATGGACGAAAACTCCATACTCCTTTCCTCGGGCGATATGTGGCAGGGCTCCTCCGAGTCCAACCTCACCTATGGCGCACTTATAACCGATTGGATGAATGAGATGGGCTTTGTCTCAATGACTCTCGGCAACCACGAGTATGATTGGTCGGACGAGTACATATACGAAAATCTTGAGCTTGCAAGCTTCCCCTTCCTTGCCATTAACGTCTATGATAAGACCACGGGTGAGAGGGCAGAGTACGCCACACCCTCGGTCGTTGTCGAAAGAGGCGGGATCGAGATAGGCATTATCGGCGCGATAGGCGACTGCTATTCCTCTATCTCGGGCGAGGTCGTAGGTGACGTTGAGTTCAAGGTCGGCAGAGAGCTGACCGCACTCGTCAGGGCGGAGTCGGAAAGACTCAAGGCGGAGGGAGTCGACGTTATCGTATACTCGCTCCACGACGGCTACGGCTCGAGCTCAAGCGGTGTTAAGCCGGTGAGCAATAACGCCATCTCCTCCTACTATGACACCTCGCTCTCGGGTGACTATGTCGATGTTGTTTTCGAGGCTCATACTCATCAGTCCTACGTCCTCTCCGACAGCAAGGGCGTCTACCACCTTCAGGGCGGAGGAGAGAATAAGGGACTTACACACGCGGCGCTTTCCTATAATACAGCTAACGGCAATAAGCGTGTCAGATCTCCCGAGGTAGTAAAGTCGGGTGTATACGGTGATATGCCGCAGGACCCGCTTATTGATCAGCTCCTCGCAAAATACAAGGATATGATCGACGGCGCATACGAGGTCCTCGGCACAAGCTCGCGATACCTTGACGACAGCGAGGTTGAACAGATAGTTGCTGATCTTTACTACGAATACGGAGTAGCGAAGTGGGGCGGCGAATACGACATTATCCTCGGCGGCGGCTTCATACGTACAAGAAATCCCTATAATCTTAAGTCGGGAGAGATAACCTACTCGGACATCTACTCACTCCTCCCGTTTGACAACGAGCTCGTCCTCTGCTCGATCTCGGGGCGCGACCTTAAGCGTAAATTTATCAACACAAATAACTCGGACTATTACATCTGTTACGGAAATAACGATATTTCTTCAATAGACGACAATGCGACCTATTACGTCGTTGTGGACACCTATACGTCAAGTTATGTTTACAATAACCTGACAGAAGTGGCGAGATATGGCTCGGGTGTCTACGCAAGAGATTTGTTTGCCGAGTACGTTAAGGCGGGCAATCTCGCCTGATTTGTAGCGCGCTCGCGAAGCCTCCCATTGCAACCGTACACAGTCAATCCGGCGCCGACACGCATAAAACGGCGTTAAGGCGGGCGAAAGACTATTTCTTAAATATAATTAAAAATTCTTAAGTTTTATTAAAAAATATTTACAAAGCAATACTATTTATATATAATGGGTTTGGCTCGTGAGGCGATATTTCGAGCCAAACCCTTATTTTTTGTTCATTTTCTCGGCCACGGTCGATAGAAAACCATACGGAGGAACTCACCTTGACGGTACTTTATTACTTGGCGGCACTCCTTGTCGCCGGCGGCGTGTTTGCTGCTTTATATTTTACGAAGGACAAGCCCCTTCTTAAAAAATTCAATAACAGACAGCTCGCGGCTTTAGCTTACGGAGCGCTCTTCTTTGTCAGGAGCTTCGGCGGTGACTATGCGATAAGGCACACGGTGGGCCTCAACAACTACTCGCCCTTCGGCGCGCAGGGAAGTCTTCAGGCATTCGCCTCGGTTATCCTTATGTGGCTGATCTTCACAGTGCAGCTCGCTCTGGTTACCTACGTGTTCTTCGAGGAACATCTTCCTCGCGTGACTCCGATAGTACGCTACCTGACACCCGCGGTTTATCTGCTTTCAATAATAGCCATCCCGATGCTCAACCGCGCTATGGACGCAGAGCTCGCGTCCTCCTTCCATTGGCGCAGCCTAGTGTTTGCGCTCGAGCTTGGCGTGGGACTCGGACTCTCCCTCTCCTGCCTTCTTGACGGAGTGAAGATAAAGGCGACGGGCAAGCAATGGTTAAACACCGTCCTGATCTTCCTTGGTATGCTTGCGATAAGCCTTCCTGCTTGGGCTCCTCAGGTACTGTTCGGTCTTGGTGACAGCGCTGTGAAGATCGATGACTTCAACGTCTATCACAGAATCGTGCTTTACGGCTCCTTCGCGTTCATCTTCGCGGCGCACTTCTTATTCAGGAGATGCTCCTACGAGCAGAGAAGATACGCCCTGATCTACATAAGCATGGCGACGATGATCTCCTTCTGCTTCAAGTACGACTTCTCGACCTTCCTGCATCTTGCGGATTGGCCGCTCCACCTTTGCAACACCGCGATGTTCATTATCCCTCTCGTTCTGATCTTCAGAATGGAGAAGCTCTACTACTTCACGATATTCATCAACGTGCTCGGCGCGTTCTTAGCGATGATAATGCCCAACACCGACGGCGCGAACTGGCTTGCCACCCGTACCTTCGAGTTCTGGTTCAACCATTATATCGCCTTCGCGCTTCCCGTGCTCATTATGACGCTCGGCATCTTCAGAAGACCGAAGATGAAGCAGTTCGTCTACTCGCTCATCGCCTTCTTCTGCTATTACGCGTTCGTCCTTATCGCAAACGCGGTGCTCACGGGTATGGGCAACGAGACCGACTTCTTCTTCATCAACTCGGACTTCGTAGCGTCCAAGCTCGGAGACTGGGCAGAGGACCTTCGTAAGATCACCTTCGATCTTAACACGATCCTCGGTATCGGGGACTATAAGTTCATTCTTTACCCCGTTTATCAGCTTATCTATTTCGCAGTCTATATCGTATTATCATTCGCGATGTGGTTCTTATACGAGCAGGTATTTGAAATCACCGACACCTACGCAATCATTATGGAAAGGAACCGCAAGATCAAGGCCGACAGACTCGCTCTGGAGGTACACCTTGCAGGTAGAAGTATGCAGGAACCTATGAATCCCGGGAACGAGGGTAAGCTTATCCTCCGTCATTTCTCAAAGAGATATTCCACCAGCGACGTTTACGCTGTTTACGATGCCAACCTCGAGATCGAGGGCGGGCAGATATTCGGCTTCCTCGGCCCCAACGGCGCGGGTAAGTCAACAATTATTAAATCCATAGTAGGTATTCAGACCATCACATCGGGTGAGATCGAGGTCTCGGGCTACGACGTGGACAAGCAGGCCGTCGGCGCCAAAATGCAGATAGGCTTCGTCCCCGACCATTACGCCCTCTATGAGAACCTCACCGGCCGTGAGTACGTCAACTATATTGCCGACCTCTATAACGTATCCGAGGAGGACCGTGACAAGAGGATAGCGGAGTACGTTGAGCGCTTCCGCCTCGAGGGAGCTATCGATAACCCCATGAAGACCTACTCTCACGGTATGAAACAGAAGATAACCATTATGTCTGCCCTTGTGCATAACCCGAGGATATGGATACTCGACGAGCCCCTCACAGGTCTTGATCCCGAGTCCATCTTCCAGGTAAAGGAGTGTATGAAGGAGCACGCCTCCCGCGGCAATATCGTATTCTTCTCGAGCCATATTATCGACGTTGTGGAGAACATCTGCGACAGAATAGCCATCATCCGCAAGGGACAGATACTTACCTCAAGGACGGTTGCCGAGATCAAGGAGATGGGCATACCGCTTGAGACCTACTATATGAATATGATCGACGGCAACACCCACCCGCCCGTGTCGCTTAAGGAAGCGGCAGAGAGGGAAAAAGAGAGAGAGGGAGCTACCGCATGACGAAAACTAAGCTTAAGCAACCGCTTGGCGAGACCTTGCGCGAGTCCTGGCGAGCCCTCAGCACGCTTGTCAAGATGCAGCTCAAGGAGAAGATGGATCTCAGCTACCTGCGCTCTACGCGCGCGCTCATCTTCAAGCTCGTCTGGCTCATCATAGAGTTTGCGGCAATAACCGCGGTCCTGACCGTGCTCTTTAATTACGTAAAGCTGCTCGGTCTGTTCTCACTCGTGCACGATATACCCGTGTCGGTTATATCGCTCATATTTGCGGTAATGCTTCTTCTGTCGGTCATCACCGACACTGCGGGGCTTATGAAGTCTCTGTATTTCTCAAAGGACAATACCGTCCTTCTGACCTTTCCCGCGACACCGTCTCTGGTGTTCTTCTCCAAGCTCGCGGTCTACTACGTCTACGAGCTCAGAAAGAGCTTTATGTTCACCATTCCGATGTTCATCGCCTTCGGTATCGCCAAGGGCTATAATCCTTACTATTATCCCTGGCTTCTTCTGATGTTCGGGCTTATCACGGTCGTGCCGGTGCTTCTCTCCGCGCTCCTGTCTATCCCCGCGATGTATATCTACGTATTCTTAAACCGCGTGAGGGTGCTTCAGTATATCCTTTACGCGTCTGCGGGAGCTGTTGCGATACTCCTTGTTTACAGTCTTATCGGTCTTATTCCCGAGAACATCAATTTCATTGAGACCTGGGGAGAGACCTATTGGGAGATCCAGAGCTTCCTTAACTCCTACGTAAAGAGCTTTGCCGCTATCTACGCCTTCACGGAGCTCATAGTCGGAAGGACGGTCGGTATCACCAGCTACGTCTTCCACTCGGGCACGCTTCCGACTCTTCTTGTCGTTATTGCGCTCGCACTTGTCTTGCTTGCGCTATGCTTCGTGTGCTCGAAGCCCTTGTTCTGCCGTATGGCGGCAACCCCCTTTGAGTTCAAGAAGAAAAACGCGGCAAGGGCAAGAAAGAATAAGCAGCACAGCCCCTTCCTCTCCGCGCTTAAGAAGGAGTGGACGAGCGGTCTGCGCTCCAACTACTTTATCAAGCTCGGCGGCATACTCATCGTGATTATGCCTATGGCAATATACCTGCTCAATAAGCTCTACTCGGCTATGAACACGCGTTATCTCGGTACGCAGATGACAGTCTGCTTCAACGTTATGATAATGCTGCTCATACTTCTGATGACAAATATCGACATCGCTTCGGTATACAGCCGTGACGGAGCGAGCTCCTATCTCAACAAGGTACAGCCCGCGCCATACGCGCTTCTTCTTTACTCCAAGCTCTTCTTCCCGATGGTCATCGCCTTTGTCGGCACCCTGGTGACGACGTCTGTGTTCCACGCCTACTCGGCGCTCTCAACGGTAGATAATCTGATGCTTGGCGTGACCGTGTACACCGTGTACGTTGCGCACCTGTTCTCCTCTGCAGAGAGCGATATTATGAACCCTCAGCACAAGCAGTATGCGACCTTCAACGAGCAGTCGGGCAACCCCAACGAGTCGGGCGCGGCAATACTTGCCGTTCTCCTTTCCGCGGTCGTATTCCTTGTCGGACTGTTCTTCTCGTCGAGCTCCACAGCGGGCGTGTGGACGAGAATAGGCATCGTCACCACCGTGGCGGCAGTGTTCAAGGTCATCACCTACCTTTCCAAGATCAAGGCGTTCTATAAGGAGAAGATGTAATGAAGAAAACGATAGTAATTATAATTCTCGCGGTATATATCGCCTCGATCGCGATAGTCAACTTCTTCGGCCTTGAGGTCAAGGTCTTTGACGGTATCACCTACGTTGAGAGCATACAGTGCGACACCGTTACCCTAAGAGGCGAGACCTCGACCGACCTTTATCCCGTAACCTACCTCGGAGAGAAGGGAGATATTCCTCTTTTCGAGTTCACCTTTGTTCCCACGTCGGACGGCTCGGAATACACCTCGGATGACGAGAGTATAGTCTCAAATCCGAATGCTATCGAGCTTAACTACGTCGTATTCCCGCACCTCGCGGACGAGACGGGCGTCAAGTTTGAGTACGACGAGGAGGGTATGGCAGGCGTTGCCGTATTCCTTGAGGATAAGCACACGCTTATCTTCTTAAAGCCGGGCAGGATCTTCACGGTCACCATCAAGGCTACCGACGGATCCAACAAGAGCACCACCGTGGCTATACGCGGTAAAGTGTCTTAATAATACGTAAAAGTAAATAATACTTTATAAAAAACACCCCTCAGGAGGATTTCAAGACAATGAAAGCAAACAGCGCATTCTCAAAGATTCTTTTGATCATTCTCGTTTTCAGCATGGTGCTCTCCGCAGCGTCCTGTACGCTGATAGGCGGCTCTCTCAAGCTTGAGAGCTTCACGGTTGACCGCTCGAGCGTAAAGACCGTGTACGTGGTCGGCGAGCCTATTGACTTCTCGGGCATCAAGGCTACCGCGGTTTATTCCGACGAGACACTCTCCAAGGTCTATACCTATGACGAGCTCACCATCAGCTATGAGATAGGCATCACCGATACCCCCGGTCAGAAGACCGTTACGGTTTCCTTCGATGATCCTCATCTTAATACCACTCAGCGCACTACCGTTCAGATCACCGTTAACGAGGATCCCAACGCGGTAAAGCACGTATCCTATCGCATTGACGCGAGCGCGGTCAAGACCGCATACGTTGTCGGCGAGACCGTTGACTTCTCGGGCATCAAGGTTTATGAGAAGTTCTCGGATAACACCGAGGTTGAAATCACCGATCTTACAAAGCTTACCTACACTCCCTCTCTTGACGGACTTACCGCATCCGCGGGCAACACCGCAGTTAAGGTACAGTACAACGGCGAGGACGCAGGCTCTGTTACCGTTAAGGTTTCCGACCCCGAGGTAGAGAAGAATGACGTTGTTTCCGTTGTGGTCGGCGGCGAGTTCAAGACCGAGTACGAGGTCGGCGAGACTCTCGACCTTACCGGCATCACCGTGACTCTCACCTATGAGGACGGTCAGACCGTTGTTCTTGAGGCGGAGGATATTACCGCTGAGGAGATCGATATGACCGAGGCAGGCTCCAGGACTGTTGTCATCTCCTTCACCGATCCCATCAACAATGAGGTCGACTACGAGTCCGTAACCATCACTCTTATCAAGAAGGACGTTGTAGAGCAGTTTGAGAAGCCCGCAGGCATCACCGCCTTCGAGAGCGATAACAAGTCCGCAGGCACACTCCAGTACGGCGCGGCAGGCTTCCAGGGACAGTTCATTGAGGGCGGCAAGCTCTACGTTGTCGGCGATGACAACGAGTGGGAGTTCCTCCCCGCATTCGCGGTTGATAAGGACGGTATCCCCACTACTCAGGTCAACTTCTACACCACTGTAGACCTCTACGTAAAGGTTGATGGTGAGTACGTTCTTCTTGACAAGACTCAGGATACCGAAAACGCTACTCTCTATACTTACACGAATTCCGACGGCGAGGCTCTCGCTGTTGTTGACACCTATCGCGGCAGCTACACCTTTGCCGAGGCCGCAGTCGGAGAACAGCTCAAGCTCTCCGTTCTCCCCTCCGATGAGTATTACAAGATCGAGGGCGTAAACGCGCTTACCTTTGAATTCAAGGTTATCGACGGCTACAACGTCTACGAGGCTTGGCAGCTTGCGGTTATCGACAATGACTCCACCCGTACCGATTGGGTACAGCTCAAGACAGAGAAGGGTATTCTTAACTACAATCCCGCGGCAGTTGTTATCCACGCTGATATTCACATCGGCGCAGACGACGTTCCCGCATCCTTCTTCTACGTGACCGAGACCGAGACCACATACAAGGACGAGACCGATCCCGATAACGTTAAGACAAGCGTAGCTCCCGTTGGTACAAGATACCTTATCGACGGTACCGAGATCTACGTTCACTCCGGCTCCTCCGAGCTTGCGATCGAGGGTAACTTCTTCAGAATCGATACTCAGAACTTCCCGCTCGTACCCTCCAAGGCAGTATTCGGCAGCGAGTCCGATTGGGACTACGGCTCCGACTTCTCCAATGCGACTCTCTTCGTATTCAAGACCAATGACAGAAGATATGATCCCAAGCCCGAGGACGTTTCCAACGTTACCGTAGCCAACCTCGACGTTGCGGGTAACGCGGCTAGAAACAACTGGGTTGACGCTGAGGGCAACCTCGCATCCGCAGGCGGTCTTATTCTCGTAAAGGTTAAGGAATACTCCACCGCCACCTTCACCAATATGATAGGTAACTCCTTCTTCCTCGGCTATTTCCCCGATCAGGACAGTATCGTTACCATAGACAAGGTTAAGTGCTACGACTCCTATCAGAACGCTGTTATGGTATGGGGTAACGTTCAGGCTACCATTTCCGACTCCTACCTTAGCGGAGCGGGCGGTCCCCTCATCATCTGCCAGAGCAGCGAGGAGGATAGCGTATGGTACAATCCCACTCTCACCGTAACCAATACCGTGAATGAGACTCACCTCTCCGGTGAGGAGATCTGGTTCACCGCGGTTAACGCGACCACCATCGTCGGCGAGATCAAGGCGCTCGGCGGCGGTATCAACACCGTACTTAACTCCGTAGGCGCCGCAGGTAACTGGGTTGACGGAGACGGCAAGATGAACATCGTCGGTCTTCTTATGGCGAGCGGCACTGATGCATCTAAGATCATCGGCGGCGTTGACGCTCAGGGCGAGATGACCTTTGATACCGACGGTATTGCAAGATGGCAGAACGATCCCACCTACTGGGGCATCATCTACAACCATCCCGCATTCGCTGCTAACGCTCCCTTCATCACCGTTTTCGGAGCAGACGGCACACCTTACACCCTCTACTTCAACGGAACCATCTTCTGTGATATTATGGGCAACGTGATCGGCAACGATGCAAGCCATCAGGCTATCATTGCCGCATTCGCAACCGCAGAGTACGTGACTCTCTCTCAGGGCGGTCTCTCCGTTGTATTTGAGTTCTATCACTAATTAAAATCGGCATAATTTTCGGGCGGCTCGCATTTAGCGGGCCGCCCTCTTTGATATGTGAAGAACTGCTTTTTCCTAAAGCTCTTTGCCCCCATGAATACGGCGCTTACACGGGAGAGGGAGGAGCGAAAATAGAATTTCCCCGTAAGATTGACATGAGTCCGGAAGTGTGTTATACTTATTAAAACGACTTTTTCGAGGTGACAGAAATGAAAATAGCGGTAATTAACGGCAGCCCTAAGGGCAAGTACAGCGTGACGCTCCAGACGGTCAGGTATCTCGGTATCGTCTACCCCGACCACGAGTTCAAGGTCCTTGACGCAGGGCAGAGGATAAAGGCGCTGGAGAGGGATTTCACCGAGGCTCGCGAGACGCTCACCTGGGCGGATGCGGTCCTTTTCTCCTATCCCGTCTACACCTTCTTAGCTCCCTCGCAGCTGCACAGATTTATCGAGCTCGCAAAGGCTGACGGAGTTGATCTCTCGGGCAAATTCGCGACTCAGATCTCTACTTCCAAGCACTTCTACGACGTCACCGCTCACAAATATATTGAGGAAAACTCGCTCGACCTCGGAATGAAGTACGTACGCGGACTCTCGGCTGATATGGAGGATTTGCTAACCGAAGTAGGCAAAAACGATGCTAAAAAGTTCTTTGACCGCTTCCTCTGGTCGGTAGAGAATGACGTGTATGTGCGCAGAAGCGAAGTCCCCGAGTATACTCCCACCCCCGCAACGGCTGTGGAAAATGTGGCAGAGAAGAGAAGCGACAAGGACGTCCTTATCCTTACCGACGAGACCGACGAGGCGTCAAACCTCTCGGCTATGATAGCTCGCTTTAAGGCGACCTTCCCATATAAGACCAGAGTGGTTAATATCTCCGAGTATCCCCTCTCGGGCGGCTGCCTCGGTTGCTTCCGCTGCGCGGTATCCGAGAAGTGCGTCTACAAGGACGCCTTTGATAAATTCTTAAGAGAAGAAATACAGACCGCGGACGCGATAGTCTACGCCTTTACCGTCAGCGACCACTCGATGGGCTCGCGCTTCAAGATGTATGACGACCGTAACTTCTGCAACGGACACAGGACCGTCACCGTCGGTATGCCCGTCGGCTATCTTGTCTCGGGCAACTATTCCGCCGAGAATAATCTTCGCACCGTTGTTGAGGCCAGGGCAGAGACGGGCGGCAACTTCCTTGCAGGCGTTGCTACCGATGAGGGTGACACCGACCGCCGTATCGACGAGCTCTCGGCGAGCCTCGCCTTCGCCCTTGAGACAGGTCACACCGCTCCCAAGAATTTCTGGGGTGTCGGTGGTATGAAGATCTTCCGCGACCTCATCTTCGAGATGCGCGGTATGATGAGAGCCGACCACAAATTCTACAAGAAGCAGGGCATCTACGACTTCCCGAAGCGCTTCAGCGGCAGAGCTATACTTATGCACCTAGTCGGTATGCTCCTCGGCAACGAGAAGATACTTGCCAAAATGGGCAATAAGATGAATGAGGGAATGATCGCGCCCTACGAAAAAATGTTTAAGAAAATGAGCGGCTTGAATAAGCCGCAATGAATTGCAACAAGTTGCATGATTTGACACTATGTGTCATGAATTGCCTTCGGCATGAATTGCACTAAAGCGCATTGTGTGTTGCAATTCAATTCATGGAGCGTAGCGAGAAATCACGGCGTAGCCAATTCATGATGCGTCAGCATCAATTCATCACTCAGCTCTGACATACAACAATACCCCCGACTTTCTGTCGGGGGTAGCTTTCACTTCTCCAAAAATTCAAATATCCTATTCCACACGTCCTTGTCCTGCTCGGTCATTTTGTACCAATCGTAGGACTTAACGAAGGCGTCGAGCTCCTCCTTGCTTTGGAGCTCTTTTTTCTTGCGCCTTTCCTTCAGCGCGGCGTTATACTCGCTTCTTGATCTCACCGCCTCGAGTGAGTAGTGCGGGTGGTGTCCTTTTCCGTCAAGGGCGAGAAATTCCACGTTTCTCTCGTCACCAAGCGCCTCTTTGAGCCTTTCGAATTGCTCGTCAAAGCGGCAGGTCCTGTCATCTCTTGAGTGTATGATAAGCGCCCGTGTCGGGACACCCCTGAGACTCTCTCTGCCGTCAAAGTGAGCGTAGTCGGGGAAGGCCTCAGACTCCAATTTATAGACTGACTTACGGTAGAATCTGAGCACTCCGCGCATCACCTGCTCCTGTATCGCTCGCGGCGAAATAAACGGGGCAAGTGCCACCACGTGTGAAATATCGGGGTGTAAAGCCGCAATATTCAGTGTGGAAAAGCCGCCCCAGCTGTGACCGATAACCGCGATTCTTGTGTCCTTGTATTCCTCTTTAGAGCGCACGAATTTCACCGCGCGGTCAAGGTCACAGAGCGACTGCGAGAAGCCGCCGATATTCTCTCCCTTGGACGATCTCGTGCCCGTATGATCGTAGGTAAAGACGGTGTAGCCTCGCCTTGTTATCTCGTCTATCTCCCTCATATACGCCACGTGACCGAAGCCCATACCGTGGTCGAGCATAATGAGTCTGTCCGAGCGTCTCTCGCCCCTGAAGTAGAAGTGACCGCAGAGCCTCTGCCCCTTGTCGCCAAGGAAGGAGATATCCTCGGACATAAGCCCCGGGAAATCCTCCTTGCTAAAGTAGTAAACGCTCCCGTCACCGTCAAGACGGCGGAGAAGCTTTTTCTTGTAAATCTTTAAAACCGTTCTTTCGAAAAGCATCTGTTTTTCCTTTGCTAAAAAAGGGGCTAGCTGAATTTAGGATGGAAATCGTCGTTCTCCGACCGAGAGGCGTATATACATACGTCGGAGGGAGGAAACGACGATAGAAAAAGAGCGCAAGAAGTGGAAATTCTTGAAATCCCCACTTCTTGCTGAGTAAAATTTTAGTTTTAAGGATGGTTCCTTTAATTGTTATGCTCTTTTTCGGTTACACCTAAATTAAGCGCCCCATATTTAAGACTTTTTCATCATACGAATATAGAACTCGCACGCCCTCTCAAGGCACTCAATGCGTATTCTCTCGTTATGTCCGTGAATAGAGCCTCTTTCCTCCTTGGTGAGGTCCATAGCAGAGAAGCGGTAGACTCTGTCGGAGATCTTGCCCCAGTGTCTTGAGTCTGAGCACTGCATCATAAGGTAGGGAGTGGGAATACAGCCCTGCCAGGTGGACACAGCCGCGCTTGCCACTCTGTCAAAGCCCTCGCAGTCGGTTACCGAGATACGGCTGGGATTGTATCCGCGGAGCCTTGTGAGCTCGACTCTCTCATCGTCCACAACGCTCTTCAAGTATTCGAGAGCCGACTCCATCGTATCCTCAGGGTTGAGGCGGAGGTTAGAGACCATCGTAGCCTCGGGCGGGATAACGTTGGATGCCGAGCTTCCGGACATCTGTGTGAATGCGACGGTAGTGCGTATGAGCGCGTTGATGTCTCCGCCCTGCATCTTACCGAGCAGGTCGATCACCCAGCCGAAGCACCACATATTCGCAAATATCATTCGGTAGAGGAAGTTAGAGTGTCTGCCGAGGGTGTCAAACATTTCCGCGACAGGCTTGGTTATATGACTCTTGAAGGGCTTGGCTTCAACCTTGGTGCAGGCCTTCGCAAGGGTAGGCACGGGAGTGCCGGGCTTGGGCGCGGAGGCGTGACCGCCGTTTGACTTCACGCGGTATTCCACGTCTATCATACCCTTTTCGGCAATACCGATGTAGGCGCAGGGGACCTTCAGTCCGGGGAATGCGCGCTCCACGACCGCGCCGCCCTCATCGAGCACAAGCGCGGGGTTAATTCCGTTTTCCTCAAAGTAGTCTACGATATGCTTAGCACCGAGGCCGTTTACCTCCTCACAGCCGGAGAAGGCGAGGTAAATGTCATTCTCGGGTACAAAGCCCTCGCCGATAAGATGATTGGCGGCAAAGAGCGCGCCGGAGAAGGTCATCTTGGTGTCAAGGGTGCCGCGTCCCCAGAGCACGCCGTCCTCAATGATACCGTCGAAGGGAGGCTTTTCCCAGCCCTCCTCGTTTACGGGCACGACGTCGTAGTGCGCCATATATACCGAGGGACTTGCGTGATTCTTACCCTCCCACTTGTAGAGAAGACCTCTGTCGGGGAAGGACTTGAATTCGCACTTCTGATAGACGTTAGGATATAGCTCGGGGAGTATGCCGACGAGCTTGTCAAACTCAGCGTCGTCCTCACCCACGTGATCTATCCTTGAGATAGTCTTGCATCTGACAAGACGGGCAAGATCGTCGAGCGCCCTTTCTCTGTCGAACTCGATCGTCTCGCCGTCAGCCTCGGGCATAGCCTTTGGCTTAAACTGTAATGTTCTGATAATAACTACGGCGAGGAATACAAGTATAACTGCGCCGATACTGGCTAAAATGTAAGGCATTATTTGCAAATCTCCTATCAAAGCAGATTTTTCTTATACATAAGTCTGGATACCGCGATGGTGAAGATTACGCCAACGGGAACCATAATACCTACCATACCCGAGTCGAGCGCGGGCACGAAGATAAAGAGCGCGAGCATAAGAATGATAGGCGCGATAGCTATCTTCCAGTTCTTCGAGATGAGTGCTACGCCGAGAGCGCCGAAGAGCGCGGGGAGCATCTGGTCGAAGGCTGGAGTAAGCGCGGGATTTGAGAGAATGGGAGAGAGCGGCACGATGAGTAAAACTCCGAGAGCTACAATAACCGTGGTAACGATAGAGGACACCGCGATAGCGATAGTGGAGATGATCTCACCCTCCTCGCTCTTGGGGTCAGCGCCCGCATTCTCAAGCGCGTTGATAGCGCAGGGGAGCTTGAGGTTGGAGATGTTACCTGTCACGAAGGAAAGGTAGGAGCCGCCCGCGCCGAGCATGGGGATAAAGGTTATTACCTCAACCACGCCGACAGCCCAGTACATAGGAGCGGTAGCGAGAAGACCGAGCGCAACACCACGCCAGTCGGGGGTAGCGTCCTCAAAGAGTATCCATACAAGGATAGGGAAGAGAAGGAGGATAACCATCATAGAGAGGTTCCATATAGTACCGTCTCTGTGTACTGTATCCATATAAGTCATATTAGTGTTCTTCTTCATTATATCTTACCTCCCAGCCAGCTTGTAAGCGGAATTGCAAGCGCCATACCGAGCACCATACAGATGGGCAGAGCATAGTCGTTTACCCACTTCCACTTGAGCTTGTTGATAAGCAGACCGCAAACGCACATAGCGCCCGCGGAGATAACCATTACGAATACGGGAACAAGACCGGAGGTCGAGGTGTACTGTACCGCCTCCTCAATGCCCTCAGCGTTCTTGACGTAGGTGGTGAAGATTCCGTTCTCACTCGTCCAGAGTCTTGACACGTCGCAGAAGACGAAGCCGACAAACGCGGATATCATACCGATAAAGAGCGAGTTCTGGAGGATACCACTCCACTTCGCATCCTTCTTCTCGAAGGAGACGAGGCCCGACTGATACTTCTTTGCGATAAGGGGCACGAGCCAGATACCGACCATGATGGACACGGTCATAACTATTGCGATGGTAACGTACTGAGACGCGGTCATATTGCCTGTGAGAGCCGCGAGAGTAGTATCCATACCCGAGGCAGCGTTTGCCGCCGCGATAGCCTCATATGAGAGCGAGCCTACTACCGAGAGTCTCAGCCAGGGCAGGGCGATGCCCAGCGACTGCGAGAGCGCGATTACCGTGATTACGATTGAGATTGCGGGAGCGACGGTGAATATGGCGGCAGTCTTGATAGTCTTGTTTATCTGCGTCATATCCATACCCTTTTCCTTGGCGCGTCTGTAGGACTTCACCAGGAAGTAGACCGACTGTCCGATAACCGCGGCAATAATAATGCCGACTATCACGAACAGGACGGGGTGGTTAACGTGGAATTCCATAATATTCTCCTTTCCTTTTGTTAACACTTGATTTGTTAACGCCTTAAATAGCTTACTATATATCCGTTAACTCTTTTATTTTAGCAGTATTTTTTGGAAAAGTCAATATTTAGGCCTCAGTTTGCACATACGCGCGCGGCTCATCGCACTTTTTTCCAAATATTTTGAAAAAAGGTTGCAAAAACCTTATTATTGTGTTAAAATATATCATTATAGCTAATTTCTCTTATTTTGGAGGCAAAAATGAAAAGAGATCTTCTCAGAAGCATATACAGTGATATGCAGTCCTACGGCGGCAAGACCGTAACCGTAGGCGGATGGGTCAGAAACCTCAGAGATTCCAAGGCTTTTGGCTTCATCGACCTTAATGACGGCTCGTATTTCAAGAGCATTCAGGTAGTATTTGAAAGAGAAAAGATAGATAACTATGACGAGATCGCATCGCAGAATGTTGGCGCGGCTCTTGTTGTTACGGGTACGATTCTCCTCACCCCCGGCGCAAAGCAGCCTATGGAGCTCAAGGCAGAGAAGATCGAGATCGAGGGCACTTCTACCCCCGACTATCCTCTTCAGCCCAAGCGCCACACGGTAGAGTATCTCCGTGAGCAGGCTTACCTTCGCCCGAGAACCAACCTCTTCTCCGCGGTATACAGAGTCCGCTCCGAGGTTGCCTACGCTATCCACTCCTTCTTCCACAACCGCGGCTTCGTGTACGTTCACACCCCCATCATCACCGGCTCGGATGCAGAGGGCGCAGGCGAGATGTTCAGAGTAACCACCCTCGACCTCGACAATCTTCCTAAGACCGAGGACGGCAAGGTAGACTTCTCGAAGGACTTCTTCGGCAAGAGCACCAACCTCACCGTTTCCGGACAGCTTGAGGGCGAGACCTACGCTATGGCATTCGGCAACATCTACACCTTCGGTCCTACCTTCAGAGCAGAGAACTCCAACACCGCGCGTCACGCGGCAGAGTTCTGGATGATCGAGCCCGAGATCGCTTTCGCAGATCTTAACGATAACATAGAGCTTGCGTGGGATATGATCAAGTACATCATCAACCACGTAATGGATAACTGCGAGGCAGAGCTCACCTTCTTCAACTCCTTCGTTGACAAGGGCCTTCTCGATAGACTCACCGCGCTTCGCAACGCTGATTACGCTAAGGTGACCTACACCGAGGCTATCGACGTTCTTCTTAAGTCCGGCGCTGACTTCAAGTATCCCGTATACTGGGGCGTTGACCTTCAGACCGAGCACGAGAGATACCTCACCGAGCAGGTATACAAGAAGCCTATCTTCCTCGTTGACTATCCCAAGGATATCAAGGCGTTCTACATGCGACTCAACGACGACGGCAAGACCGTTGCCGCAATGGACCTTCTCGTTCCCGGTGTCGGCGAGATCATCGGCGGCTCCCAGCGTGAGGAGAGACTCGACGTACTCAAGTCCCGTATGGCAGAGCTTAGCCTCTCCGAGGAGGACTACTGGTGGTACTTAAACCTCCGCAAGTACGGCGGCACCAAGCACGCAGGCTACGGCCTCGGCTTCGAAAGAATTATTATGTACCTCACCGGTGTTTCTAACATCCGTGATGTAATTCCGTATCCTCGCACCGTCGGCAACGCTGAATACTAAGAAGCGTGGCGAAGCCCGCTTCAATGAATTGCAACAAGTTGCATGAATTGAGTCTCTGACTCATGAATTGCCTTCGGCATGAATTGCGCTACAGCGCATTGTATGTTGCAATTCAATTCATGGAGCGAAGCGAGAAATCATGAAACGCGGTTTCAATTCATGATGCGTTAGCATAAATTCGTTAACCCCCATTATTTGCAAACATCAGTTGACAAAACAATACAAAAAGAGAGCAATTCGGACTTCTAGCCGAGATGCTCTCTTTTATATTTATGCGATCTAACTCGCTATGAACTCACAACTCGCGTGAGCGAATATAACTGCGAAGCAATAGAGGTGCCCTTGGGCAATAGAACTCGCCCTCCGGGCGAATATAACTGCGTGAAGCTCCGAGGGAGCTTTACGCCAAAACGCGGTCGATGATCTTGCCGATCTCCTTTAAGAGTACGTCGAGGGGACATCTCTGCTCATCCTCAAACCAGTCGACGATAGCTCTCGCGGTTCCGCCGACGAGCATGCTCGCGACAACTGCGGGAGTGGAGATAAGCTGCATTCCTGCCGCCTGGCTTTCCTCGAGGCGCTTCTTCGTATCCTTGAGATTCTGCTGAGAGAAGGTCTCGATGAGGGTAGAGCGAGCGGAGGAGAGAACTATATTTTTGATAGCGTCCTTTCTCTTTATGAGGTATGCCATAAGAGTCTCTACGTACTTCTTATAGTATTCTCTGCTTGGGTATCCCGTGGACTCGTGAGCCCAGACCTCTGTCTCGAATTTCTCGCGCACGTCCTTGATAAGATAGAGGATGAAATCCCCCTTGTCATTGAAGTGCTTGTAGAAGGTGGCGCGGCGCACCTCCGCCTTTTCGCACAGGTCGTTAACCGTTATTTCCTCGAGGGACATATCCTCGAGCATAGCGTAAAATGCGTTTGTCAGCGCAGCCTTTGTTTTGGTGATTCTGAGGTCTTCTTTTTTTGCCATTTTGTCTCCGTGATGCCTTTCTTTACTGAAATTGATAGCCCTTAAAAAAGACTACGTCGAAAATTATACAACATATGTAACGCTAAAGTCAATACTTTTTGCCGATTTTTTCACTTTTTTGCTATTTTTTTGATTTTCCGCCTCAAAGCGTCCCTGAGTATGAGAAATATTAATACCCCTATTATACATTCAATTAATATAATTTTTTCAAAGACTTGAAAATGATTAATTTTTAATATATAATAAAGGTAATTTTTTATTTTATAAGCAATCGCACGCGATTGAGAAAGGTACGAATATGTTAGAAAAAAGACTATACGAACAGATCCTTGGTATAGCGCTCTCGGGCGGAGCGGATTTTGCCGAGGTTTACTGCGAGTACACGCGCAACGGCAGAATTGCGCTTATGAACGAGAGGATCGAGGCTATCACCGACGAGGTGGTATCAGGCGTTGGTATCCGCGCCTTCCGCGGCACCTCCACAGTTTACGGCTCGACCTCTGATATATCCCCCGCGGGACTCGTTAAGTGCGCCCGCGCGGTAGCTGAGGCTATGGGCGAGATAGGTGAGGGACAGAACGTCGTTCTCACCGAGCGCATTTTCCCCAACATTCACCCCGTCCGCATCGTTCCCTCGAGCGCTGCGACCTCCTACAAGACCGACCTTCTTAAGCTCGCGTGCTCGAGCGCGAAGGCTTATGACAAGCGCATAGTTCAGGCGGCGGGAAATCTTCTCACCGTCGACCATACAATAGAGATCGCAAACTCCGAGGGTCTTCTTACCTCGGACAGACACGTGCGCACACGTATGGCGGTCAGCGCCATCGCATCCGACGGCACCGAGACTCAGTCGGGCTCCTCTTCGCCCGGACGCGGTATGGGACTTGAGGTCTTCGAGATGTTCAAGCCCGAGGACATCGGTACCGAGGCGGCAAGACAGGCTATGGTCAACCTCGGCGCGGTATACTGTCCCGCGGGTATGATGCCCGTGGCTATCGAGTCAGGCTTCGGCGGCGTTATCTTTCACGAGGCGTGCGGCCACTCGCTTGAGGCTACCTCTGTCGGTATCGGCTGCTCGCAGATGTGCGGCAAGCTCGGTCAGAAGATCGCTAACGAGAAGGTCACCGCTATCGACGACGGCACCATCGCAGGCGCTTGGGGCTCTGTCAACATCGACGACGAGGGTCACCCCACTCAGCGTAACGTACTTATCGAGAACGGCGTTCTCAAGAGCTATATGATCGACCGTCTCGGCTCTCGCAGAATGGGTATGCCTTCTACGGGTAACGGCCGTCGTGAGAGCTACGCTTACGAGCCCACCTCCCGTATGACCAACACCTTCATCGACAACGGCCCCGATAAGAACGAGGACATCATCGCGTCCATCGAGTACGGCCTTTACGCCAAGTCTATGGGCGGCGGCTCTGTCAACCCCCTTACCGGTGACTTCAACTTTGCGGTCAACGAGGGCTACATTGTCAGAAACGGTAAGATCTGCGAGGCAGTCCGCGGCGCGTCCCTTATCGGCAACGGCTCACAGATACTTCAGGATATAGATATGGTAGGTCAGAACCTTGCTACCGGTCAGGGTATGTGCGGCTCGGCATCGGGCAGCGTTCCCACCGACGTAGGTCAGCCCCTCATCCGCGTTTCAAAAATTACAGTAGGAGGCAGATAAATGAACTTTGACGTATTAAAGAATACTCTTGTAGCCGCTCTTTTGGAGGAAGGGCTCAACGAGTACGAAATATATTATATGAGTGATGAGAGCACCTCTGTGCAGACTCTCAATAAGGAGGTCAATTCCTTCTCCTCCTCTCAGAGCGGCGGACTATGTCTTAGAGTCCTCGTTGACGGCAAGATGGGATATGCTTCCACCGAGCTTATGACCGAGGCAGAGATGCGCGAGCTTCCTCGCCGCGCTAAGTCAAACGCCGAGGCTACCGAGAAGCCCGATACCGTAGGTATCTATGCGGGCTCGGAGAGCTACGAGGAGCTTACGATCAAGAAGGTTGAGCTTCTCTCCGCGGCAGAGCTTAAGGATTACGCAATAAAGACGGGCGAGGCTCTCTTTGCCAAGGCCCCCGCTGTTAAGGAGGGTACCTCCTCTCAGGCGATCTGCGCGGGAACAACAGTCAGACTCGTGAACTCTCACGGCGTCGACCTCTCTCTTGATTGCGGCATAAACGCGCTTATCGGCGAGGCGGTGGTTGGTGTTGGTGAAGAGAATCAGCAGGACTACTCCTTCAAGAATCTTACAGGTGAAGACACGGTTGCCGAGGTAGTAGACGAGGCTGTCGGAGAGGCTCTTGCCAAGATTGGCGCAGGCTCCGTCGACTCGGGCAAGTATAACGTAGTTATAAGCGGTAACCAGATGCGCTCGCTTCTGTCCGTATTCTCCTCCGCATTCTCTGCTAAGGCGGTCCTCGACGGTATGTCAAGACTCAAGGGGCAGGAGGGCGAGAAGATCGCCGCAGACATTGTAACCATCACCGACGATCCTCAGAGAGAGGGAAATGCGGTCGGTACCACCTTTGACGCTGAAGGCGTTGCAACCCACCGCAAGGCGGTAGTTGAGGGCGGTGTGCTTAAGACCTTCCTTCACAACAGAGAGACAGCTCTCGCTATGGGCAAGGAGACCACCGCTAACGCTTCTAAGGCCGGCTACTCCTCTCCCATCGGTGTCAGACCTTATTCCTTTGCTATCGAGCCGGGTGACAAGAGCCAAGACGAGCTCTTCGCGATGGTCGGCAACGGCATTTATATCACCGAGATCAACGGCCTTCACGCGGGCGCAAACCCCGTCAGCGGCGACTTCTCGCTCCAGTCTGCAGGCTTCCTTATCAAGGACGGCAAGAAGGCTGAGGCCGTTAAGGGCTTCACCGTTGCGGGCAACTTCTTCGAGCTCTTAAAGAGCATCTCCGCCCTCGGCAATAAGCTTGAGCGCGGCGTTACCACCGGCTTCACCGGCTTCTGCTCCCCCGACGTCCTTGTCCCCGATATGAGCGTGGCAGGAAAGTAAGCGCGAAAGCGCTTACAATGAATTGCGCAAAAGCGCATTAATTGAGTGTGTCGCACTCATGATAATCAAGCGAAAGCGGATCTGGGAGTTTACTCACAAGGACGCTCGCGTAGATTGCTCCGTGGCGGCTCACCGTAAGGGGAGCAAGGTGCGAAGCACCAAGGACACAAGGTGGAATTACGCCACATAGGAGTAATTGCCCTCTAGGGCATTAAGGTTGGTGCGCAATTCAAATCATGGAGCGCGTAGCGCGAGAAATTTGCTATTCGTCGGCCGATACGACGAATGACGCAAGATACCGCAAGCGGTATGTATGGAGCGAAGCAAGAATTCATTGAACAGAGCTTCAATTCATGACGCACCGCGTCAATTCATCAAACCTTGTTTTTTACAAACTATAATTAGCATTTAAGCGGATTTGCCTCGGCAAATCCGCTTTTTTATTTGGTGGTAATGTTTACGAGTTTGGCAATTTACCTTCCCCAAAGGGGAAGGCTAGACAGACCTTCCCCTTTGGGGTAGCGAAGCGAAACCGAGGGTATTGAATGAGAGTCCGGTGGACTCTCAGACCCCGAGGTGCATTCAAAGAATATTGCCAAGCGAGCAGATGGTAGCTTTAATCAGTACTTACACATCAATCATCG
>JAFTKM010000024.1 GCA_017453245.1 Clostridia bacterium | reverse complement strand
GTTATCGTGTTAGCCAAAGTAGATCCCGACACTTTGTGTCGCCCTACGGGTTCGACTCCGTGCTTACGCACTCCGCTCAGGATGACACTTTAACCAACTCCGCGTTATCCGGCGGGAGCAAGCCCCCGCCCTACGAGTTGTTCCTCGTCCTTAATTCCGCATTCCTAATTCCGCATTCCGCATTTACGGGACGTCGAAGGCGCCGTCCCCTACGAGTTGTTCCTCGTTCCTCTCATTTTGCATTCTTAATTTTGCATTTGCGGCTCTGCCGCATCGCCGTCCCCTACCATTTCTTCTCATCCTCGCCGAGCGAGGATATCATCTACCAAAGGTAGATATCATACGGTAAAAGACATTTGACCGTATATCATCCGACATCGTCGGATATCATTGTGCTTTACGCCTTAATTCCGCATTCCGCATTTGCGGCTCCGCCGCACCGCGTCCCTAATCTAACTAATTTTCAATTTTCAACTTTCAATTTTCAACTTTTTTCGTTTTTCTATTGACAAAACGAAAAACCTATGTTATACTACATTTAACAATTAGGTTAAATGTTAAATGACATTCGAATATAATAGATACTAAAGAACATTATTAACCAAAACTTGTGTATATAAAAATAGAAAGGAAAGGGAAATGAGCTTACAATCCACACTCAAGGCGTTGTCCGACCCGATAAGGCGAGAAATACTCGATATGCTCAAGGGCGGGAGAATGTCCGCAGGCGACATTGTCGCACACTTTGAGGTAACCGGCGCATCAATCTCGCGTCACCTCTCGGTACTGAAGGAAGCCGATCTCATACGCGACAAGCGCGAGGGAAAATTTATCTTCTATGAGCTTAACACCTCGGTTCTCGAGGACATAATGATCTTTATAACGGGTCTGAAAGGAGACAAGAAAAATGACGAACAAGAATAAGATCAAGCTTTTGATTTCTTCCATAGTAATTATATTGCCCACGCTCGCGGCTCTTATTTTGAAGGGACTTGTCGAGCCCAAGGTTATGGGCGCGTGGCACTTCACCTGGGTGCTTCCCGTGATACTCGTCGCGGTACAGGTCATTCTCCACCTTGTGACCTTCCGTGAGAATAAGGAGGTAGAGCAGAACAAAAAGATAGTCGAGATCACCTATTGGATAATCCCCGCGCTTTCGGTATATATAAGCGGCGTATTTATGCTTCTCTCACTCGGCTACGATAACCTCATCGGCGCGATCTTCTCGATTCTCTTCGGTCTTATGTTTATCATTCTCGGCAACTATACTCCCAAGGCGGTGAGAAACCGTTCCTTCGGCGTTAAGATCAAGTGGACGCTTGCCAATGAGGAGAATTGGAACGCAACCCACCGCGTTACCGGTAAGGTCTGGGTTATCACGGGCCTGGTCGTACTCCTTGGCGCATTCCTTCCCGAGATGGCGGCGGTTTATCTTATACTCGTTGCCATCATTCCTACGGTTTTCATTCCCGTAATTTATTCCTACTGCTTCTATAAAAAACAGCTCCGCGACGGCACCGCAACCAAGGAGGATTACGCCTCCTACCCGAAGAGCAAGGTAGATAAGAAGGTCGCAGTCATCTCCACCGTCATCGGCTCTCTTATAGTTGTCGGAATTGTGATAATGATGTTTGTCGGCTCCATCACCTTTACCCTCGGTGACACCTCACTCGAGGTCGATACAACCTACGGCGGCGGTATGACTCTTGACTACGAGGATATCGAGAGTGTAGAGTACGTTGAGGGTGAGGTTTCGGGTATGCGTGTCTCGGGCTTCGCTTCGGGCAAGCTCCTTTGGGGCTGGTTCAAGAATGACGAGCTCGGCAGCTACACCCGCTACACCTACACGGACGCTGAGGCTACTCTCATAATCCGCACCGCAGACGGAATCATCGTCATCGCAGACGAGACCGCTGAGGAAACCAAGGCGCTTTACGACAGCCTTCTTGAGAAGGTCGGATAAGCATAATGACAGACTATATAAAGAAGTTCTTGAATGAACACTTAAAAACGCTTTTATTCTTCGCTCTGTCGGGACTTATCGGCGGCTTCTTCACGGGCATATTTGCGCTTGATGGGTACCCCGAGGAGATACGTCAGCAGATATATGACGGGGGACTTAACGAGGTCTCACTCGGCTTGGTTACCGCACTTCAGAGCGCGGGCTACGGCATAATCCTCGGCGCACTTGGCATTATTTTCGCGGAAAAGGTTGGCTTATATAAAAATGAAAAGCGCCTTGATAAAAAGCCCTTGATTTATACCGCCATCGTTGCAGTTGTCGGCGGACTCTCGATGATCCTCTTTGACGTATTATGGTTTGGCCGCTTCTCTGAGGCAATAATGAGCTCCTACCTGACAAAGCCGACCGTCCCACTTATCCTCGCGTCACTCATATACGGAGGCGTTATCGAGGAGGTAATGCTAAGACTCTTTATGCTCTCGCTCGCCGCATTTATTCTCTTTAAGCTTTTCTGTAAGGGAAGGGACGAAGTATCGAATTGGGTTTTCATTGTCTCAAACGTGATCTGCGCGCTCATCTTTGCGGCGGGACATCTGCCCGCTACCGCAATGATGCTCGGGATCACACCTATGATTGTCTTCAGGTGCTTCCTCCTCAACGGCGGCATAGGTTTTATGTTCGGATGGCTCTATCACAGATTCGGCCTCAGATACTCTATGCTTGCACACGCGGGATGCCACCTTATATCTAAGCTTATCTGGATACTGTTTATATAAATAAAAAAGAAAAAGCTGTACCGTGGCATTAATGCTTGGTACAGCTTTTCGCGTAAAATGATAAGTATTATTTACAAAAATTCGCTTAATCCATCTAAAATCATATCCACGTTATCCGTGGAGTATTCGATGTTCTTGGAGTATAGGACTACCGCTCTTGCTTCGGGCTCGTCCACTCCTATGACCTCGGAAAGCGCCGTGACGGCCAGCGCTGAGCCTAGCGCAAAGAGCACCCTTGCTCCAAGCGACATATCGAGGATACCATCTCTTACGTATCTGTGGGTGAAGTAGAAGAGAAGGGGGCGGAGCGCCTTTTCTTTTCTTAGTATATCCTCAGCGTCTATATCCTCGAGCTTTTCCATAAGAGTATCCCAATCATCCGTCAATGCCTCACAATCAGAAAGCGCATCAAGAAAGGCCTTGTAAATTTCACCTGTTTCCTCACACTCCGCGGGCGCATACGTCACCTTAGGTATTGCTACCGCCTTGCCGCTCGCGCTCGCCTCAAACGCCACCTCATCAGCGGCAGATGCGTATGCTAGGTATTTGCCTATAAGCTCGGGAATCGACAGCTCGAAAATACGGTTATAGAGATTTTTGCGCAGGGTGTCCGAAAGCTCGGCAAAGTCGTCCTCGTCGGAGTAGGGAATATCTCTTTCTATCTCTGTGAATTTCGGCATAGATCTTAGTGAAAGTATCATCCTCGCCGCCTCCTCGCATCCGAGGCCGAGACCGCCCTCATAGCCGCCTTTATATACTCCGTAATATCTCGGATGCTCGCGGCAGATGTCGCATAGATACCCGTCGCCGAGTGCGGAAATGATACGGCAAAGTCCTCTCTCGTCAAGGAAGGAGCAACGCCCGTTTTTTGAAAGAGGGAAGCACCCGTGTGAGGTTTTCTCGCATATTTCACGCCCAAGAGGGGTGTCAAGAGCCTCGTATTTTGCACGTGTTCTCTCGTCTATATCTATCTCCCAGCCGATGCAGCAGCTATCCTTGCATTTGTCGGCAATACACCTGAAGTCTATGAAATACTCCGGGACTCTTATTTTCACGCCTCTCACCTCACTTTCTTTACACCTATATTTTATACCTACGAGCTTAATTAGTCAATATATTTTTCATAACTTACTTGCATTCCCCATCTGACTGTGGTATAATGCGAGTAAAAGAAAACGCAAGGAGTCAGATATGAGAAGCTTTCTTCTTAACAACGTCCTACCCTTCTGGATGGAGCACGCCATCGACCGTGAGGTTGGCGGCCTTTACAACTATATCGACCGCGAGGGCAAGGTATACGGCACTAACAAAAACGTATGGTTTGCAGGTAGGACTATGTACACCTACTCGCTCGCCTATAACGAGCTTGACAGGAATCCCGAGTATCTTGAGGTTGCCGCGAATATGTACTCATTCCTCCCGAGGTGTGAGCTTGACGAGTCGGGCAGACTCCCCTTCATAGCCTCGCGTGAGGGCAGGGTGCTCGTTGCCGACTCCACCTATTATAGCGAGACCTTCGCCGCCATCGGATGCGCGGAATACTATATCGCCACGGGTAAGCCCGAGGTGTGGGCGAGTGCGGAGAAGTACTTCGACATCGCCTACCGTCTCTACAAGGAGGACCTCGCGAGAGTCCCCTCCGAAAGCCCCGCAGTCCCCGAGACCAAGGCGCTCGGCCCGTCTATGATAATGCTCTCGACAGCGCAGGTGCTCCGCAAGGTAAACAAGGAGAAATACGACCCCATCGCAATCGAGTGCGCCGACGAGATCCTCGTCCACTATATCGAGGGCAAGGGCCTTCTTGAGAACGTCTCCCTCGGCGGTGAATTCATCGATTCCCCCATCGGCCGCGAGGTCAATCCCGGTCACTCTCTTGAGGCCGCTTGGTTCGTTATGTCCGAGGGCGTGTATCAGAATAACGACCTTTACAAGACGAAAGCCAAGGAAATCATCGATATATCAATGAAGCTCGGCTACCGTGACGGAGGCATAATTGCTTTCACGGATTGTGACGAAAATCCGCCCGACCACCTCGAGTGGGATATGAAGATATGGTGGCCTCAGTGTGAGGCTATGATAGCCAACCGCCTGTGCTACAACGTCTTTGGCGAGGAGAAATATCTTAAGGACTTTGAGGCTCATAGAGACTGGTGCTTCGCGCGTTATCCCGATCCCGAATATGGCGAGTGGTTTGGCTATATGCACTACGACGGCACGCTCGCAAACACCTTGAAGGGCAACTACTCCAAGGGCCCGTTCCACCTCCCGAGAATGCTCTATCTTGTCGACAAGCTGGAGCGCGGGGAGAATATCTGGTAAAAAAACGCTTACGGCAAACAAACTGCCGTAAGCGCTTTTTTGATTGTTTGATTGTTTATACGGTATTATCCCGCAAGATGGAATTCAATGTTGATTGACTCGGTGAATATCATTAATCTGAAGTTATCAAGATCGTAAAGCTCCGAGGTGTTAACGTAGATGTAGAAGCGCTCGGGATTCTCGATACCCGCTCTCTGGATAATCTCCTCACCGGAGAGAGGAGTGTCACTCTCAATAGTGAAGGGGACGTATGCGGGATTGTCGATAACACTGATTATGTAGACGATTGCGGGATTACTGCCTGAGTCACCGCCGGGATAAACGTCACCGCCCAAATACACGAGCCATACGTCTCTGCCGTAGTCTGCGGGACATTCGTACATTCCCACAGTTCTTCTCTCACCGTCGATCTCTATCGCCCATTCGTCATTAATAAAGCTCATTTCAACGTCTATGTCAAACGCCATATAGACTGTGACAACGTCAAAGAAGGTCGCGGAGTAAGGTACGGGGATTTCCGAGCCTTCAAAGTGGATAGTAACCGGGTTATCTATACCGCCAGATACGTAGCCGCAATACTCGCAAGTAGTTGTATCAAATTTATGATCGCATCTTGCGCCGCAGGTGTTACAGAAGATAGAAGCCCATTCGTGCACACAATTATTTACATTATCGCCGATTATATACTGCTTTGAGCAGCTGATGCACACGTTGTTTGCGTACACGTGGCTGCACTCTGTGACGTCGTCCGAGTTGTCGCCTTTGTTATCGTCGGGATTGTTAACATTATTGTCATCGGTGTTTTCTTCGTCGTTGTTACCTTCGCCGCTTTCGTTATTTTCACCCTCGTTTTGGGTAGGATCTTTTTCGTTTTCTCCGTCGGTCTTATCGGTTACCGTATTGTCGCCCTCGTCCTTGTCGGATGGCTGCTCTCCTTGGCTATTATCGTTTCCTTCATTGATCGCGCCGTCAGTCTCGTTGCCATTCTGATTGCCGCTGTTCTGGCTTTCCCCGTTGCTTGTCTGGTCGCCTGTCGGAAGGAATGATGCAAGTATGTCACAGGACGCAAGTGCAAGGACTAGGGTCAAAACGAGTATAAGGGATACAAGTTTAGTCGTTTTCATATCTGCCTCCAAAGATAAATTATGGTGTATAAATTATATCATATCTGATTGTTTCGGTCAAGTACCCGAGGGGGTAAAGAATAATTTCAACTTCCCAAAAGCGTGATTTTTTATCGCTTTGGGAGTTTATCTCTCTTGTGCGCTCGTATGTATATATTTTTTATGTTTATTTTTTAACAATAATATTGACTTATTACTTAAATTGTGCTAATATGATATTTGGCGAGGGTTGGGAAATTCTCGCGTGAACGTGTTATTAATAAAAATATATAAAGGAGAATCCATTATGGCAACCTACAACAAGAAAACAATTGAAGACGTAGAAGTAGCCGGCAAAACAGTCCTTGTCCGCTGCGACTTTAACGTACCTATGAAGGATGGCGTTATCACCTCCGATAAGAGAATCGTTGGCGCTCTCCCCACTATCCAGTACCTTCTTAATAACGGCGCAAAGGTTATCCTTTGCTCTCACATGGGCAAGCCCCACAGCATTCTTACCGAGGGCTTCGGCCTCACCAAGAAGGAGAAGAAGGCAGTTGAGGCGCTTCCCGCTGAGGAGCAGGCAGCAGCTACCGCAGAGTACCTTGCAAAGGCGCTCGTTTCCGATAAGAAGAAGCTCACTCTTAAGCCCGTTTGCGCTCGTCTTAACGAGCTCCTTGGCGCTGAGCTTGTAACCTTCGCTGAGGACATCATCGGCGAGGATGCAAAGGCTAAGGTGGCCGCTCTCGAGCCCGGCCACGCAGTTCTTCTTGAGAACACCAGATTCGACGCTCGTGAGACCAAGAACGGCGCAGATCTTGCAAAGGCTCTTGCTGATTACGCAGACCTCTTTGTTAACGACGCTTTCGGCGCGGCACACAGAGCTCACGCTTCTACCGCAGGTGTTGCAGATTACATTCCCGCAGTTTGCGGTTACCTCATCCAGAAGGAAATTTCCGTAATGGGTAAGGCTCTTCAGAACCCCGAGAGACCCTTCGTTGCTATCCTTGGCGGCGCAAAGGTTGCTGACAAGCTCAACGTTATCGACAACCTTCTTACCAAGGTTGACACCCTTATCATCGGCGGCGGTATGGCTTACACCTTCGCAGCTGCAAAGGGCCTTGGCGTTGGTAACTCCCTTCTTGACGAGACCAAGCTTGACTACTGCCGCGATATGATGGCTAAGGCTAAGGAGAACGGCGTAAACCTTCTTCTCCCCATCGACTGTGGCGTAGCTGCATCCTTCCCGAGCCCCATCGACGGTCCTATCGACGTTACCTACGTTGACGTTGAGAACATTCCCTCCGATATGGAAGGCCTTGACATCGGTCCCAAGACCGCTAAGCTCTTCGCTGACGCAGTTCTTAGCGCTAAGACCGTTGTTTGGAACGGACCTATGGGCGTGTTCGAGAACCCCACTCTTGCAAAGGGTACCGTTGCAGTAGCTCAGGCTCTTGCAGATAGCGACGCGATCACCATCGTAGGCGGCGGTGACTCCGCAGCAGCATGCGAGCAGCTCGGCTTCGCTTCCAAGATCACTCACATCTCTACCGGTGGTGGTGCATCCCTCGAGTTCCTTGAGGGTAAGGATCTTCCCGGCGTATCTTGTTTGCTCGATAAATAATTTTTGGTTATAATCGCCGTTCCGCGGCAGGCTCGTCGTAGGTTTCTACGACTTCGGCCTTGGAACGACAATTCTACCTCAAAAATCGAGATTTTCGCTTGATTATCTGGGTAGAAGAACGACGAATCTGCATCAAAAATTCCTGTCTTATCGGGCTTTATAAAAAATAGTATCCGATGCTTAGGCTGAGTACACGCGTTATGTTTAAGCATCGGAATGATATTTTAATCAGTAAGAGTATTTTTTGATATAGTTCTCACATACTTCTACCGGAAGGTCTCGCTGCGGCTCGGTCACGCGCTAAGCCGCATAGGAGTAATGCGTATATATCATACGCCGAGTTTGGTAGAATACAGGGGAAATATCCGAAAAATACAACAAAACAAAGAAAAAGTACATCAAAGGACACTAATACTATGAGAAAATATGTAATTGCCGGCAACTGGAAGATGAATATGACTCCCTCCCAGACCAAGGCTTTTATTGCTGAGCTTGCACCTATGGTAGCAGGCCTTGATAAGTGCGACATCGTGCTTTGCGTTCCTTACGTAGATATTGCTACCGCTGTTGAGGCGGCTGCAGGCACCAACATTCACGTTGGCGCTGAGAACGTTCACTTCGCAGAGAGCGGCGCATACACCGGTGAGATTTCCGCAGCTATGCTTAAGGAGATCGGCACTGAGTACGTTGTTATCGGACACTCCGAGCGCAGACAGTACTTCGGCGAGACCGACCAGACTGTAAACCTTCGTACCAAGGCTGCTCTTGCCGCAGGCCTTAAGGTTATCCTTTGCCTCGGTGAGGTTAAGGAGGAGAGACTCTCCGGCATCACCAACGAGGTTGTAAGACTTCAGACTAAGCTCGACCTTGCAGGCATCAGCGCTGACGAGCTTAAGAACGTTATTATCGCATACGAGCCCGTATGGGCAATCGGTACCGGTCTTACCGCTACCCCCGAGCAGGCAGACGAGACCTGCGGCGTTATCCGTGAGTGCATCGCTGAGCTCTACGGCGCTGAGGCGGCTGAGGAGATCATCGTTCAGTACGGCGGCTCTATGAATGATGGTAACGCCGCTGAGCTTCTTGCTAAGGAGAACGTTGACGGCGGTCTTATCGGCGGCGCATCTCTCAAGACCGACAAGTTCACCGCTATCGTAAAGGCGGCTAACGCGTAAGGCTTATTAGACCTGACCGCATCTGTTGCGTCTTAAAATAACATATAACAAAAAGCGTTGCAAATTCAGCAGCGCTTTTTTGTTTTGCCAAAACAGCAATATTTGTAAATAAAACTTGTCAAAGAATGACAATAAAGGCTTTACAACGCCTTAACTTGCTTTATACAGCTTTCGCATAATTGCATTTTAGTGCTTGCGTCAACCCTGCTTCCGCACAGCCTGCATACACCCTTCAGTGGGGAAATGATTATCGTGCTTCCGACCTGATCGATTGATATCTCGTCGTACTCCTTGATACCGAGCTGCTTTCTGTAAGTCATAGGTATCACTATTCTTCCAAGCTTATCTATTCTTGCAATCTTCATTTCAGCCTCACGTTCTCATTAACTAATGTATACATTATATCACGTACACGTCTATGTGTCAAGTCTTACTTTTGATTATAATATATCTAATCAAAACATTAGATAATTTAGAGGTGAGACTATGAGACTTAGAATCCTTGATATACTTGAAGAAAAGGGCAAAACAAAGTATTGGCTTTATATCCAGCTTGGGCTCAGCTATCAGAATTTTAATAAGATAGTAAATAACGAAACCAAGAGCATCAAGTTTGAAAATCTTAAGGCCATCTGCGATATTCTTGAGTGCACGCCAAACGATCTTTTTGAGGAGTATCACAATAAATAATATAAGGCGAGACGTCCAAGTCTCGCTTTTTTGTGTAAGGGATATATCCTCTGCGCCCTTTTCTTCCTATTTATATAATATATAATAAAATATTTATATTATTTATAAGCGTTTTTCTAATAAATTAGAATTTGGATTAATTCGTCGTTGAAATAGACAAAGTTTAGTCACAAAAGTTGTACATATGGCACAAAGAATTAGCTTCAAAATCGTTAATCTGCCTATTGGAAAATTGATTTGGATTTGTTAAAATATATACGATAAAAAATATATTTCAAAGGAGATATTGAAAATGGCAGGTCTTTCACTCAGACACATTTACAAAAAGTATCCCGGCGGTGTTACCGCTGTATCCGACTTCAACCTTGAGATCAAGGATAAGGAATTCCTTATCTTCGTTGGTCCTTCGGGTTGCGGTAAGTCTACCACCCTTCGTATGATCGCAGGTCTTGAGGAGATTTCCGAGGGCGAGCTTTACATCGGCGACAGATACGTTAACGACGTTGCTCCTAAGGACAGAGATATCGCGATGGTGTTCCAGAACTACGCGCTTTATCCTCATATGACTGTATTTGATAACATGGCATTCGGTCTTAAGCTCCGTAAGGTTCCCAAGGAGGAGATCAAGAGACGTGTTGAGGAGGCTGCAAGAATCCTTGACATTCAGCACCTTCTTGAGAGACGTCCCAAGGCTCTTTCCGGTGGTCAGAAGCAGAGAGTTGCGCTCGGTCGTGCGATCGTTCGTAACCCCAAGGTATTCCTTCTTGACGAGCCGCTTTCCAACCTCGACGCTAAGCTTCGTGCGAGCATGAGAACCGAGCTTACCAAGCTTCATAAGAAAGTTGAGACCACCTTCATCTACGTAACACACGACCAGGTAGAGGCTATGACCATGGCTTCCCGTATCGTTGTTATGAGAGACGGTGTTATCCAGCAGGTTGACACTCCCCAGAACCTTTACGACACTCCCTGCAACCTCTTCGTTGCAGGCTTCATAGGCACTCCTCAGATGAACTTCATCACCGGTAAGCTTCTTAAGAAGGGCAACGATCTCTACGCTACCTTCGGTACCACCGAGATCATTCTTCCCGCTGACAAGGCTAACAACCCCGACCTCAAGGAGTACATCGGTCAGGAGGTTATCTTCGGTCTTCGTCCTGAGGCTATTCACGACGAGCCTATGTACCTCAGCTCTATGGCTGACACCACTCTCGACGTTGACGTTGACGTTACCGAGCTTATGGGTGCTGAGATTTATCTCTACCTTGGATTCGAGGGTATGGAGGATGCTACCAACGGTAAGAACATTATCGCGAGAGTTTCCTCTCGTTCTACCGCTCGCTCCGGCGATAAGATTAAGGTTGCTATTGATGCTTCGAGAATCCATATCTTTGATAAGGATAGCGAGAAGTGCATCTGCCACTAATTCTTCGGTAATATATTTTGGTATAACCAAAAAAGCAAAGAGGCAAGAAATTGCCTCTTTGCTTTTTCTATTTCCGTTTTCCCCCTCTCGACGTATGTATATACGCCTGCGGGGCGAAGAACGAAAATTTCTCCTCAAAATATATAGACCGAAGATACGCGGTGCATTTTGGTATAACCGAAAAAATGTGATTAGAGGTGGGCTTATCGCTCGCCTCTTTTCTTTGTTCAGATATCGTAGGCTAAAGAAAGTATTTCTTTTTCTATTTCCGTTTTCACGACTCGTCGTACGCTTGTACGCCTCACGTCTTAAAACGAAAATTTCTCCTCCGAATTTCCTCGCCCCTGACGCCTGCGTGCCACTCCTCTGCTTGGAGCGAAGCGAACTGATGATACATACGCCTGCGGGGCGAAGAACGAAAATTTCTCCTCAAAATATATAGACCGAAGATACGCGGTGCATTTTGGTATAACCGAAAAAGAAATGAGTTTTATAGGAAGAGGTGGACTTAAATTTTTGTGTCTTTTGTGATGCAGAGTAGGGAAGTATGTGCGCTCATAGAGAGGCTCGAAAAAGTGTGCATAAAATGTAAACCGATGATAAAAACCTCGTTAGTGCATAAAATCCTAACTATGCTTTACATTTTAGTGAATTATTGCGCTTAAAACGCCTGTTTTAGCGTTTGTCACTCGTCACGTTACTTTTTTACAGCCGTTTTTGTACCGTCTGACGACACTCTCGGGGGAGGGGGACGGAGCGAAGTTTCGCCGCGTTGCGGTGAGGGGCAGGGGAGCGGACTCTCGCCACTTGGCTACTCCTGATTTTTTGTATTCGTCCTCGTTCGGGACGTCAACGGCAATGGCAAAAATGAAATATTATTAAGAATTTATTGTTCATTTTGGGTTCCGATGTCTTTTTTCTCGCTGTTTTGCGGCTATATTTTGGCCGATTTTTCGCAAGGGCTGACAAGCTGCCTGATTTTTCCTTCTCTTATGCCGAGGGGCAAATGCACAGAAAGAGAAAGTTTAGTTTGCAAAAATGCAAAATCGCCAGAAAAAATTTTTACATTTTTCGAAAAATTTTCGTATTTTCTATTGACATACGCGTTTTTATTTAGTATAATATAGGCGTATAAAAAGATAGGGGCGTAATATTTTTGCGTGTCTATCAGCTTAAATTTACATTGTGAGGAGTAAAAACTATGAGCCCTGCACTTTCTAAGAGTGAAATCGCAAGACAGGTTAAGGAGCTTCGCACTAAGATCGGCGATTCCAAGTCCGCTATCAAGGCTGAGTTCCGTCCATTCCGCAAGGTTTCCAAGGCGTTTGTTAAGGCTACCGCGGAGTACAAGAAGGCTAAGGCTGCTTATGACAAGAAGCCTAAGGCTAAGCAGGAGAGAAAGCTTGACCACTCTCTTGACACTTTCTATAAGGCAAATGACGACTACAAAGAGGTTTACAAGCTCATCGAGGCTTACTTCAACTCCATCGAGCAGGATTACAATGAGATCTGTGATCTTCTCGATATGCGCGGCTCTCAGCGTAAGTCTGAGAAGGTTGCTAACGAGTTTGAGAAGTATAAGGATTGGCTTGAGAAGAAGCTCGCTATCATCTCCGAGGGCGTTCCGGATCTCGTAGAGGATGAGGAAGAAGAGGTTGTTGAGGAAGAGGTTGTTGAGGAAGCTCCCGCTCCCGCAGCTGAGCCCGCACCCGCACCCGCTCCCATTACCGTTTCTCCCGTAAGCATCAACCCCGTTATTCTCGACGTATCTTCCATCGTTTCCAACGCGGTTGATAACACCATGGCAAAGCTTACTCTTTACATGGATAAGGCACTTCGTGACTACTTCGCAAACCTCAATCTTCCTGAGGCTCCCGTAGCTGCAGCACCTGCGACTACCGTTGTAAGAGAAGTTGTTAAGGAAGCTGCTCCCGCAGTTGTTGTTAATTCCGAGACCTCCGTTGCTAACGTTGAGCTCCAGGGTGAGCTTCTCGCTAAGGAGCAGGAGATCTACAATAAGCTTAAGGCTATGGGCGAGGAGATCGCTACTATGCTCGAGGCTCTTGAGACTCTTACCGAGGCTCAGACCGCTACCTCCGGCAAGCAGAAGGATCTCAACGCAATGCAGAAGCAGACCAACGATACTCTCCGCCGTATCATGCGTGACCAGCAGGGTATTCAGGTTAGCCTTAGAGTCGTTAACCAGGATCAGGCTGAGGTTAATGCTCAGCAGGCAGCAGTTGTTGAGAGTCAGAAGACTGTTGTTGAGCAGCAGCAGGCACTTGCAGATGCTCAGAACGGCATGATCGAGACTCAGGCTGCAGTAATCGCTTCTCAGAGCGGTCTTAACGACGCTATGAAGGCAGTTATGCAGGCACAGAAGGAAATCCTTCATACTCAGAACAGAATTGCTCAGAGCAATGCTAAGGCTCAGGAGGCAGGTAAGGTTCTTCTTGAGAAGCAGGCAGAGTTCACCGAGCTCCAGAAGGCAGCTATCGCAAACCAGAGACAGGCAGTTAAGGACTTCAAGGAGGCTACCGCTGAGGAGAAGCCCGCTCGTCAGAGAAAGTCCAAGAAGACTGAGGAAGCTCCCGTTGTAGAGGAAGCTCCCGTTGTTGAGGAAGCTCCTGTAGTTGAGGAAGCTCCTGTAGTTGAGGAAGCTCCTGTAGTTGAGGAAGCACCCGTAGTTGAGGAAGCTCCCGTAGTTGAGGAAGCTCCTGTTGTTGAGGAAGCACCCGCTGAGGAGGCTCCCGTTGAGGAGGCTCCCGTTGTAGAGGAAGCTCCCGCTGAGGAGGCTCCCGCTGAGGAAGCACCCGTAGAGGAAGCACCCGTTGAGGAAGCTCCCGTAGAGGAGGCTCCTGTTGAGGAGGCACCCGTTGAGGAAGCTCCCGCTGAGGAAGTATCCGAGTAATTCGATAAGAATTAAACTTACATAGAAAATGCGGCTCGCACTTGAGCCGCATTTTTTTATTGATGCGTATATGGCCTCGCGATGCTCGGCTCGATATGGCCTCGCTCCTTCTCGTGCGAAGCACATATCGAATTGCAAGCGGAAGAAAATCCGGTTGCAATATATCGAGCGCAAAGCGCATATAGATCGCCGCAGGCGAATATCGACGCTTTGTATCCTGAAGTGCGCAAGGCACTTGGTCGATATGCCTCGCGGAGCTCGGCTCGATATGGCCTCGCGATACTCGGCTCGATATGGCCTCGCGGAGCTCGGCTCGATATGGCCTCGCGGAGCTCGGCTCGATATGGCCTCGCGGAGCTCGGCTCGATATGCCTCACAGAGCTCGGCTCGATATGCCTCGCGGAGCTCGGCTCGATACAGAATAAACTCTTCACGCCCCGCAGGGCATATCGAAAGGCGCAGCCTTATATCGAGCTTTGAGTATCTTGGCTTTGCCGGGATGCTCGAAACATATCTCAAATCTCCCCGGGAGATTTATATCGCTTTGTGCTTTTCCGCCGGGGAGAAGCACGAAAAAAAGCGCGCCCCGCAGTTGACAACGGGACGCGATGTGTGTATAATTGTAATAGGCGCACCGATCGATTAGTCGGTATGCGTGTAAAGTTTTTCGGCCGTTTTTGGCTATCCGTATTACTCAGATAACGTAGGTATCGTCAGCTTCTCTTTCATCGTGCTCAGCGGCAACGAGCTGTACGTGGTAGGCGTCGATTACAGCCTCCTCGAGAGCTGCTCTGAAGTCCGAGTTGATGGGATGCACGATGTCACGGTAGGTGCCGTCGGGATTCTTTCTCGAGGGCATAACGATAAAGTAACGGTCTCTTGCGTAAATGACCTTGATGTCGTGAACGGCGAGACAGTCGTTAAAGGTGACCGATACAACTGCCTTCATTGGGCCTTCGTCAAAGAATTTTCTGATTTTAATGTCTGTGATTTGCATTTGTTTTTCCTTTCGTCTAAATGCTAAGCAAGGTCCTGCGCTGTAAAGGTCATAAAGAATCTGTATCGTCTGTGCGGGTGATCTGACTGTTAACATTCGTTTTTTGTACTGCATATAGTATACAACAAGTTCGCGGAAAAAATGCAGAGACTTTTTGAACAAAGAGGACAGTAATTGTAAATATTTGGTTAATAAACTTTGAACGAGCGCAGAAATGTAGGAGGCTTTGTCGATTTTTAATTCAGATTTAAGGCTCGGGGAGATCACCCGGATTTTAAAGGACGTTAAAGGCTCGGTACGCTTTATCGGAATACTCGGCTCGGGAATGTATCCCCTTGCCCGACTTTTATCGCGGCGCGGCTACTCTGTCAGCGGCTATGACCGCAGCGCGGAGGACTCTTTAGTCACTCCTGAGGGCATAACGCTCTCCCGTCACACAGAGGCGGATTGGTCTGGAGTGAGACTTGCCGTATACTCGCTCGCAATCGATGAGAGCGATCCCGAGATCACCGCCGCTCTCTCACACGGAGTGCCGCTCATTTCCCGCGCTCAGCTCCTGGGCGTACTTATGTCCGAGGCAAAAACGCGCATTTCGGTCAGCGGCTCTCACGGAAAGAGCACGACAACCGCTATTATCGAGCATATCCTCACGGTGGCAGGGAAGAAGCACACCGCCGTCTCGGGCGCAACGCTTCAATCGGGCGAGCCCTATTCTGATGGTGGAGGCGAGATATTCCTCGCTGAGGCTTGTGAGTATAAGGACTCATTTTTGAGGCTGTGTCCCACACATCAGATCATCACCTCGGTGGAGCTTGATCACACCGATTACTTTGCCTCTCTTGACGCTATCCGCTCCTCCTTCCTTAAGGCGGCAGAGCGCGCAGAGGCGGCGATTATAAACCGCGACGACGTGGTCTCAAGGAGCATTATTGATGAGCTCAAAGCTCGGGGTAAAGATCCAATCACCTACGGCAAGTCCCCTATGGCAGACTACCGACTCGGTAACATAGAAAGAGCAGGGGATAATACCCGATTTACCGTTACACACGGCAGGGAGACTCTTGAGCTTGAGACCTCGCTTATCGGGGAGTACAACATATACAATATCACCGCTGCGGTTGCTCTTACTCGCACTTTAGGCATAGATGAAAAGGACATAGCACGCGCTGTATCCACCTTCCGCCCGATAGATCGCAGACTATCCCACATAGCCGATTTTGGCAGTGTCCCAATCCTTTACGATTACGCTCATCACCCGACTGAGCTTTCGGCACTCATCACCGCCCTGAAGGAGCGTTACGGCTCCGTGACGGCCATATTCAGACCGCACACCTATTCTCGCACCGCAAGTCTGTGGCAGGACTTTATTTCCGCTTTGTGCAAAGCGGACTTTACAATTTTGCTCGATATCTACCCCGCAAGAGAAAAGCCGATTGACGGAATTACCTCGCAAAATCTCGCGGAGCATATACCCCGCGCCGCCTATGCTGAAATGGAGGACGCGGCGAAGATCGCCCTATCTCGCCCCTCGGGAGTCATAGCTCTGGCTGGCGCGGGAGAGGTAGACAGAGTCAGGAGCGACCTGATAAATTTATGTAAAAAACACAGCCGGCCGTAAGATGAGCAACCATAGGTTGTGTCGGCTTTGTGAAAGGAGATAAAAATGGAAAACATACTCGTCAGCGCGTGCCTGCTCGGCATTGGTTGCCGCTATGACGGAAAGCATAAGGCAAACCCCGAGGTCATGGCGCTCCGCGAAAAATACAATCTCATACCCGTATGCCCCGAGATCTACGGCGGACTTCCCACCCCGAGAGTACCCTCGGAGAGAGTTGGAGACAAGGTGATGATGAAGGACGGACGCGACGTCACCGAGAATTACCGAAGGGGCGCTCGCGAGGCGCTCGAGCTTTGCCGCATCTATAATATCAGGACCGCAATTCTTAAGGAGCGCTCTCCATCCTGCGGCAAGGGTAAGATCTATGACGGCAGCTTTACCGGCGCACTCACCGAGCGCGACGGAGTAACGGCAGAGCTCCTTATTTCCGAGGGTATAAGAGTTCTCGGCGAGAGCGAGCTTGACCTCCTTTGAGCCTTCTTTGAAGGGCGCACCCATACAGCCCAAAAAATATTTTAATATTTTTTCAAAAAGGGGTTGTAATTTCTTGGAAAAGAGAGTATAATAGCTTGGCTAAGAAAACAGCCGAGCTATTTTCATTTATAATGAAAAGACAGCCTTCGTCAAAGGACTATGAAAGGAAGTGAAGCGCGATGGACGACTCACGAAGTTGTAAAAAGAATAATCGTACAGACAGGGCGTTCGCCGCGCAGAGTATTTTTCTTTCGTAGGCGACGCCACCGAAATTGCCCAAAAAGGGCGGAAAGGCGGCAGAAAAATGAAGGACGAAATGTTTGATGAGACCTCGGATACCCGAGAGGAGCTTGACAGGGTAAAAGAGGATAACACCGAGGAGCTTGACGAGGAGGTCATGCTCCGTGAAATTGAAGAATACAATGAGCTGAAGGACGGCCCAGAGGACGGTGTAATGCCAACCGATGAGACCGAGCCCGAAGCAGAGGACACTGATGAGATCGAGTACGGCGTTGATACCGACGGCGAGGTGATCCTTCCCGACGAGGACGAGGAGATCCTTGACGAGGTGGGCGAGGGATTGCTTGCCGAGGACGAGATCGACGAGCTCGAGCTTGACGGCGCGATAGAGGTAGAGTATGATACCGAGGAGGCAGAGCCTCTCGTCTCTGCGGACGAAAACGTCGAGGAGCCCGAGACGATCACCGACTTCATCAAGGCTAAGAGATATGCGGAGCTCAAGGAGCTGCTCGCGGATATCCCATCGGTCGACATCGCGGAGATATTCTCCGAGGTCGAGTCGAGATACCACGCGGTGCTTCTGCGCTTGCTCTCCAAGGAGACTGCCGCAGACGTATTCGTCGAGCTCGACACCGACACGCAGATGGCTCTTATCGAGAGCTTCACCGACCACGAGCTTGCAGGTATTCTCGAGGAGATGTACCTCGACGATACCGTCGATATAATTGAAGAAATGCCCGCCGCGGTTGTTAAGAGAATTATCAAATTCTCGAGCAAGGAGGAAAGGGAGATGATCAACCGCCTCCTCCTCTTTGACAAGGACACCGCCGGCGCGATAATGACTACCGAGTACGTCCGCCTCGTCCCCGAGATGACGGTCAGAGACGCGCTCCATCATATCAGAAACGTCGCTATCGACAAGGAGACCATCTATACCTGCTACGTCACCGACAAAAAAAGACATCTTCTCGGTATCGTTACCGCGAAGGACCTGCTCTTAAGCGAGCGCGACGTAACGCTTGAGGAAATTATGGAGGAGAACGTTGTCTTCGCCAGAACCTCAGACGACAAGGAGGAGGTTGCGCTCCTCTTCGACAGATACGGATTCTTAGCGCTTCCCGTTGTTGACAGCGAGACAAGACTCGTCGGTATCGTTACCGTCGACGACGCTATGGACGTCATCAGAGAGGAGACCGAGGAGGACTTCGCAAAGATGGCAGGTATGTCTCCCACAGAGACGACCTACCTTAAGACCTCGCCCCTTGATTTTCTTAAGGCGAGACTCCCCTGGCTGCTTCTTCTGATGTTCTCGGCGACCATATCCTCCGCTATCCTCACCATCTTTGAGGACGCACTCTCCGCCGCGCTCGTCTTATTCGTGCCTATGATAATGGGTACGGGCGGTAACTCGGGCGGACAGTCCTCGGTTACGGTTATCCGTAGCCTGTCTCTCGGTGAGATCGAGTTCAAGGATATCTTGAAGGTTATGTATAAGGAGCTGACCGTCGGACTTATGGCAGGTCTTACTGTCGGCGCGGCAACCTTCTTAAAGGTCGTTCTTATCGACCGCTTCTTACTCGGCAATCCCGACGTTTCCGTGCTCGTGGCTCTTGCCGTTGCGGTGTCCTTAGCGCTCACCATAATCTTTGCGAAGCTTATCGGAGCGGCGCTTCCCATCCTCGCGAAGAAGCTGAAGCTCGACCCCGCCGTTATGGCATCCCCCTTTATCACCACTCTCGTTGACGCGGCATCTCTGCTTATCTACTTCTTTGTTGCCGCAGAGCTCTTCGGCCTAAGAGTTTGATAAAACATCGATTTTAGTAAACTACGATTGTCAAATAATCGTATAAATAAAGATTTTTCCAATTTGAAAGAAGGCGCATTGAATTGACTACAACAGTACTTTTGACTCTATCCATAGCCCTGCTCGCAGGACTTTTACTCTCAAGACTTGCTAAGCTTGTCGGACTCCCCGCCGTTACCGCATACCTTATTGCGGGTGTGCTTATCGGACCGTTTTTACTCGGTCAGCTCGGCATAGGCTTTAACTCCACGGACAACTCCCCCGAGCATTACGGCATACTCTCGGACCTTGCTCTTGGCTTCATTGCCTTCTCCATAGGCAACGAGTTCAGACTCTCCCAGCTCAAGAAGATAGGCCGTAAGGCAACCGTTATCGGCATATTCCAGGCTCTCTTTGCCTGCATCGTTGTTGACATCGCGCTCATCTCCTTCTCGCTCATTTTCGGCGAGGACGTGCTCCCGATGTCCGCGGCAATCATTCTCGGCGCGATAGCAACCGCTACCGCTCCCGCCGCAACCCTTATGGTCGTAAGACAGTATAAGGCTAAGGGCCCGCTCACCGACCTCCTCCTTCCCATCGTTGCTCTTGACGATGCGGTAGGTCTTGTCGTATTCGCTATCTCCTTCGGCGTTGCCAAGTCCATCGAGACCGGCGTCGTTGACGTTATCTCTATGGTGGTAAATCCGCTTCTTGAGGTCGTACTTTCCATAATTCTCGGCTCGGTAATGGGCGGTCTTTTCACCCTCTGCGAGAAGTACTTCCACTCCAACTCCAAGCGTATGGCTGTTTCGGTCGCATTCGTTATGGCTACCGTCGCTATTTCGGGCATCAAGCTCAGCCTCGGTCCCGTACATATCGCATTCTCCTCGCTCCTCTCCTGTATGATGCTCGGTACGATATTCTGCAATATCTGTGACTTCTCCGAGGACCTTATGGACAGAGCGGATAAGTGGACCGCGCCCCTACTCGTGCTCTTCTTTGTTATCAGCGGCGCGGAGCTCGACCTCAGCGTATTTGCCAATATTATGTTCGTTGTCGTGGGCGTGGTATATATCATCTTCCGCTCGCTCGGTAAGTACTTTGGCGCGGGCATCAGCGCTCGCCTTACCAAGTGCGATGAGAATACCTGCAAGTATCTCGGTATCACACTCCTTCCTCAGGCGGGAGTTGCTCTCGGTATGGCAAGCCAGGCGCTCACCTTCGGCTCGGACACCGGTAAGATGGTGCAGTCGATAACCCTCTTTGCCGTGCTTGTATACGAGATCGTCGGTCCCTTCCTCACCAAGATGGCTCTCACCAAGGCAGGCGACATCAAGCCCGAGGGCAGAGTCAGCCGCAGAACACATCACGCAAAGAATAAAAAGCACCTCGAGGCTACCGAGCAGCAGTAATACGCTCGGGATTCCCACGGTTCGATCATAGTATGAAAAGGCTCCCTTTTTGCAAGGGAGCCTTTTAAACGCCCCCTCGGTTTCGCTTCGCTACCCAAAGGAGGATTGTTGACAGAGCAAGAGCGAACTTTATTTTAACCTTCCCCTCTGGGGAAGGGGGACCACGGAGTGGTGGATGAGGTTTTCAAAAGTTAGTGTATCGCAACCTCATCCGTCTTGCTTCGCAATCCACCTTATCTCGCCTGTGGGCTCATGTTTGCCGCTCGCTTAATACTCTGCGATGATTGATGTGTAAGTACTGATTAAAGCTACCATCTGCTCGCTTGGCAATATTCTTTGAATGCACCTCGGGGTCTGAGAGTCCACCGGACTCTCATTCAATACCCT
>JAFTKM010000023.1 GCA_017453245.1 Clostridia bacterium | reverse complement strand
CCATTTTTGATCATATGGTACTTTTTTCGCATCATATGCTCCAAAAAAGTCCGTTATGATAGGATAGCATTTTGTACGCACTTTGCTCCATAGGTCGCAAACCGTGTTCCGTACTCACTCTTGAAGGAATCGACTGCCTTTATCAGCCCGAGACTTCCGATGCTTAAGAGCTCGTCGGGATATTGATACGCCGAGTAGTATTTTCTGATAATATGCGATACGAGTCTCAGATTTCTCTCGATTATTATCTCTCTGGCTTTTTTATCTCCCGCCCTCATTTTTTCAAACGCGGCTGCCTCCTCATCCTTGCTTAGCGGCGGCGGAAAGCTCTCAAATTGCTCGATACCGAGAATAAGGCTTATAAACCGCAATAGGATCTTAGATAATTCTCTCATGCTTACTCCAATACGTATTATTTGTCGGTGTAAAACATTATATTCTTGCAAAAAAAAGAAAATGCATATCCGCCTATATGACAGATATGCATTCATTTTCTAATTAGCCTCGGAAAGCGATTTCAGTATTTCGGGTGTTGAGACGACGTAGCCCTTGCCTTGGATATTGAGGAAAAGATTTTTGCCCCTTATCTCGCGGAATTTTCTGTTCATAACCGAAACGTGAGTCCTTATACTCGTTATCTCTGGCTTCCTCGATGGCTTGAAGGAGTATTTGATTATTTCCTTCGCGCTTTGCGGTATAGGATATGAGCTTATAAGATAGCGGAGTATCATCGTTTCCGTTTTCGTAAAGCCGATCGATTCGTCAAATACCGTTACGCGCTCCATATCGCAGGATGCATCGATACCCGCGAGTCGGTAATGCGCCGTTAAGGGGAGATTTCTCCTTATCTGGTATTTTACGATCTCCTCAACGAGGGTAGAGGAGTATATCGAGTCGGGGTAGCTCCCGTTAAAGATGCTCTCGGGATAAAGCTCCGGGGAAGCGTCGGTTATCGCAAAGATGGGGATTCTTGCATCGTAGGAGCGCAGTCTTTCGACGAAATTCTCCGCATCAGGCAGATTTTCCGGATTAAGCACCAATACCGCGCTGTAAAGACCTGATATTTCCGACAGCGCCTCGCTCGGAGTCGCGGCATAGGACAAAACGCCCATATAGTAAAATATATCGCTTATCGCCTGCGCTTTTCTTTTCATTGAGTCAATAATGAGTACCATGATGATTTCCTTTCGGTCATTCTCCGTGTCAATCGAGGTGCGCCACGCGTTATTATATCAAAGATGTGTGAAAAATTCAAGTCTTTGCGCAAATGAGTTGACATCGGAGGCAAAAAAGTATATAATATATTCATTAAATTATTCGGAGAGAATGATGAAAACTGTACTTGTAACGGGCGGCTCAAGGGGAATAGGACGCGAGATAGTGCGTCTTTTTTCGGAAAACGGATATAACGTCGCCTTCACATATAGATCAAGCCGCGAGGCGGCAGAGGCTCTCGCTAAGGAAACGGGAGCGCTTGCCATTATGGCGGATTCCGCGAAAGAGGCGGACGTTTTATCTGCTGTTGAGAGGACTCTTTCCGTCTATGGCAGAATAGATTGCCTTGTCAATAATGCGGCTATATCCTCCTTCTCGCTTTTTACGGATATTACGCTTGACGAGTGGAATAATATGCTTGCGGTGAATCTCACCGGAGCCTTCCTTTACTCCAGAGGAGTAATTCCCGATATGCTTAAGAGAAAATCGGGTAGAATAATCAATATCACCTCTATGTGGGGACTTGTCGGCTCGTCTTGCGAGGTGCATTACTCCGCGACCAAGGCAGCTCTTATCGGTATGACCAAGGCTCTTGCCAAGGAGCTCGGCCCCTCGGGTATTACCGTCAACGCTATCGCTCCCGGTGTTATCAACACCGATATGAACGCGGCACTCAGCGAAGAGGATAGGGAAGCGCTCCTAGGCGATACTCCCCTTATGCGTATCGGCGAGCCCTCCGATGTTGCCGAGGCGGCTTTGTTCCTCGCGAGTGAAAAGGCGTCCTTCGTGACCGGTGAGGTGCTTAACGTGAGCGGAGGCTACGTTATTTAAGCTTTTTCCACGTCCTTGCGCGTAATTTGTCGGTAAAAAATCTATGAAAGCTATTGATTTTTTAAAATATATGTGATATAATCTTAAAGACTGTAAAGGTCTAATAAATATTTATCGGTGCGTCGGATGGAGTCATACCAGCCGGGGTGGTAGCGGTACCTTGTACCTGAAATCCGCTATAGCAGGGGTTCATTCCCTTTCTGAGGGCTCGTCCTGTGTAGTCTGCACCGTCATTTTCTATGTTGAAGAATGGGTCTTGCGCAACTCGAGGCTGTGAACCATGTCAGGTGGGGAACCAAGCAGCATTAAGCGGTTTATCGGGTGTGCCGCGAGGGAGCCTGTTCGGAGTAGAGGTGGCGGTTACCGTATGTAGGGGGATTTTCGAAGTTAGGGTGTATGGCTCTTTCCGACGCATCGAATAAAGCGCGTATGCGGACCTATGGTGTATCGCTGCGTGCTTTTTATTTTTATAGGAGGTTGTATGTCGGATTACAGAGCTTTATACCGCAAATGGCGTCCGGTCGATTTTGACGACGTTTCGGGCCAGGATGCGATAACTGATATTCTTAAATACGAGGTAGCTAACAATAAGCTCTCACACGCTTATCTTTTCTGCGGTTCGCGCGGAACGGGTAAGACTACCTGCGCCAAGATACTTGCAAAGGCAGTAAACTGTCTTAATCCGAGAGGCGGCAACCCCTGTAACGAGTGCGAGGCCTGCCGCAGTATCGATGCGGGCATCGCCACAGACGTGATCGAGATGGACGCCGCGAGCAACAACGGCGTTGATAACGTAAGAGATATGAAGGACGAGATTGCCTTCACTCCCGCGCTTCTCAAGTACCGCGTTTATATCATAGACGAGGTTCATATGATGTCGGGCTCTGCGTTTAACGCGCTTCTCAAGACTCTTGAGGAGCCTCCGTCATACGTCGTATTTATACTTGCTACGACCGAATTCCACAAGCTTCCCACCACGATAGTCTCGAGGTGTCAGCGCTTCGATTTCAGAAGAATATCCTCAGAGAATATTATGGCGAGACTTAAGCACATTGCCTCCCACGAGAATATCTCGCTCACCGACGACGGCGCAAGAGTTATAGCCAGAGTGTCAAGAGGCGGTATGCGTGACGCGGTCAGCCTTCTCGAGCTTTGCGCAGGCTCGCGCAAGACGGTGGACGAAAGACTCGTCTTTGAGACCGTCGGCTCCGGCAACAGAGACAGCTCATATAAGCTTATTGAAGCTATACTCAAGCAGGATTACACCTCCGTCTACGCTACTGTAAACGAGGTTGTAATGAACAGCGCGGATATCTCGGTATTCTGGCAGGAGATCATAGATTCCTACAGAGATATAATGGTGGTTAAGAATACCGAGCGCGCTAAGGATTATCTCGATCTTACCGAGGTTGAGTATGAGTCGCTTGTAAAGCTTGCAGGGGAGTTTACCCCCGCGCGTCTTGCGTATCACGTATCACTTCTTGAGGGCGCTATGGCGGATATGCAGAGGGCTTTTAATTCCAAGCGTTCTATCGCGGAAATCGCGCTCACCCGTATGTGCGACGCTAAATCGTCGTTCTCTCCCGAGTCGCTCGCGCTCCGTGTCGACGAGCTTGAAAGAGAGCTCTCTATGATGAAGCTCGGCATCGGTACTACTAACAAAATCGTCAATGACGAGACCAACGTAAAGGTTCTTCCCACCGTGAAGATAATCGAGGAAAAACCTGAAGATAAAACGGAAGAAACTCTTAAAAATGATATAAAAGATAAGGCAGAAACGCCAAAAGCAACGGTCGAGTCCAAGCCTGTAAAGTATGAAAGATGGCCTTACGTGGTGGAAAGAATAGGCGAGCTCAAGACCTCGCTCTCCGTGCAGTTTATCAAGTCCCAGGCATACAAAAAGCCCGACGGAACCTTCCTTATCAGAATGAATTCCTTCTTTGCTAAGAAGCTTGCGGGAAGTGATGCAGACCTCTCCATTCTTCGCGGTATCCTTGCCGAAAAGGAGAATCTGCCCCCGGAACAGATAAGAGTAAATATCGAGCCTCTTGATACCTCGTCTATCGGTGACTTCTCCGATGAGATAGAGAACAATATCGGCTCTATGCAAACCTTGTTTTAAATTTATCTAAGATAGAAAGAGAGAAAAAAATGAAAGTTAGAATTCCTCAGGGAATGGGCGGCGGAAATATGCAGTCCATGCTTAAGCAGGCACAGAAAATGCAGGAGGATATGGCCGCAAAGCAGGCAGAGCTTGAGGCTCGCGAGTACGAGGTTGCCGCAGGCGGCGGAGTAGTTAACGTAAAGATCAACGGCAAGAAGGAAGTCCTTTCCGTAAAGCTTGCCGAGGAGATAGTAGATCCCGACGATATCGAGACCCTTGAGGACCTTATCGTAGCAGGTGTAAACGAGGCTATCAAGAAGGTTGAGGAAGATGCGGCTGCGGAAATGTCCAAGCTTACCGGCGGTATGAATATCCCCGGAATGCCCGGTATGTTCTGATAATATGGCCGAGTATATTTTACCTATACAAAGACTTATCGAGGAATTCAGAAAAATTCCCGGTGTCGGCGCCAAGACTGCGGCAAGATATGCCTTCGCCGTGCTTAACCTTTCCGAGAGCGAGGCGTCTCGCTTCGCGGATGCGATAATCGGTGTCAAGCGCGACGTATATAAATGCCCGATATGTCACGGCCTTTCCTCAGACGAGGATTCGTGTGACATCTGCTCATCGCCCGATAGAGATAAGTCGGTTATTTGCGTGGTAGAGGATGCCAAGGACGTTATGACTATGGAGAAGGTGCGCGGCTATCGCGGTACCTATCACGTTCTCGGCGGAGCTCTTTCTCCCCTTGATAACGTCACTCACGAGGACCTTACCGTAAAGGAGCTGGTCGCGAGAGTAGAGGAGGGCGGAGTCAGCGAGGTCATTATCGCCACCAACCCCACCCCCAAGGGAGATACGACCGCCGCATATATCGCAAGACTTCTTGAGAAGTATCCCGTAGAGGTCTCAAGGCTTGCCTACGGTATTCCCGTCGGCGCGGATATAGAGTATGCCGATGAGATCACCCTCCTTCGTGCTATGGAGGGCAGAAGATTCTTCGGTAATAACCGTACCGAGAAATAATTCAATATTTTACTTTAAACAGTCGTGTACCTGTACTTCAGACGAAGGTTGTCCGCTATCATAGCGATGAACTCTGAATTTGTGGGCTTGCCACGGCTGTTTTGTATTGTGTAGCCGAAATAGGAGTTGAGCGTGTCCACGTCACCTCTGTCCCAGGCTACCTCTATCGCGTGCCTTATCGCTCTTTCGACTCTTGAGGTCGTTGTCTGGTATTTCTTGGCAACAGAGGGGTAGAGCACCTTCGTCACGGAATTGATGACCTCCTCGTCATCTATCGCCATAAGTATCGCGCATCTTAGATACTGATATCCCTTTATATGCGCAGGCACGCCTATCTGATGTATGATCTTTGTTACCTGAGCCTCCATATCCGGCAGGTCGGAGAGCTTCTCGTAGCTCGAGCCCTTCTCTCCCGCGCGCAATTTAACGAGCGTATCAATATGCGCTCTGAGAGAAAGAAAATCAATAGGCTTAAGAAGACAAATATCCGCTCCCGCCATGGATGCCTCCATAAGTATATTCTGCTTATTTATGGGTGACATCAACACGAAGGCGGGCTTTTTCTTTAGTCCGAGTCCCGATGCGTTTCTGATAATTCCTATTCCGTCAAGACCGCTAAGCCAGAGATCGGTTATGACGATATCGTACGATCCGTCCGAAAGCAGGGAAATGGCTCTGTCGCCCGTCATACACTCGTCAGCGTTGCGGTATCCGCCCTTTGCCAATGCTTCGATGATCCTTTTCCTTTCCTCGTTGTTTTCCGAGCAGATCAGGATTTTTGCTGTTTGTTCCATTGTTAGCTCCTTTTTTTGATTTGAAATTTGTAAAAAATGGAAATTCCCAAATACAACAACATTTTACCACAATTTACCACATAAAATCAAGACTGAATATAGCGAAAAAATTGACAAAGTTAAAACACTAAAAATGGTAAAATTTACCAATTCGCAATACGGTTCAACAGCATTTTACAATAAACGACAAGCAGCGTTTAATAATTTTTTAACAAAGTTTGCATTTTATTTTTTGAAAATCTGTTGCAAAGCTTTTTTTATTATGATATAATGTAGTTGTGGTAGATTGGCAATTTACCATTTATGACGATTATTAAATAAATTTAAGGAGATAAACCATGAACGCAAACGTTACCAACAACAAGTTTGTAAACGAGTGGATTGCTGAGATGGCAGACCTCGTTAACCCCTCTGAGATCATTCTTATCGACGGCTCCCTGGAGCAGACTGAGGCTCTTCGTAAGGAAGCGTGCGAGCTTGGTGAGCTTGTAAAGCTTAACCAGGATCTCTATCCTAACTGCTACCTTCACAGAACTGCTATCAACGACGTTGCAAGAGTTGAGGACAGAACCTTCATCTGTACTTCCAAGAAGGAGGATGCGGGTAACATTAACAACTGGATGGATCCCAAGGAGTGCTACGAGAAGCTTTCCAAGCTTTACAAGGGCTCTTACAAGAACAAGCCCATGTACGTTATTCCTTACTCCATGTCCGTAGTAGGCTCCGACTTCGCTAAGTACGGTATCGAGCTCACCGACTCCATCTACGTTGTACTTAACATGATCATCATGACCAGAGTAGGCACCAACGTTCTTGAGGCTCTCGGCGACAGCGCTGACTTCATCAAGGGTCTTCACGCTCGCGCAGACATCGATCAGGAGAAGAGATACATCTGTCATTTCCCCGAGGACAACACCATCTGGTCTGTTAACTCCGGTTACGGCGGAAACGTTCTTCTCGGTAAGAAGTGCTTCGCTCTCCGTATAGCCTCCTACCTTGGTAGAAAGGAAGGCTGGATGGCAGAGCATATGCTCATTCTCGGTATCGAGAATCCCGAGGGAGAGGTTAAGTACATAAGTGCTGCATTCCCCTCTGCTTGCGGTAAGACTAACCTTGCAATGCTTATTCCTCCCGCAATCTACAAGAACAAGGGCTATAAGACCTGGTGCGTAGGTGACGATATTGCTTGGCTCCGTGTTAAGGACGGCGGACTTTGGGCAGTTAACCCCGAGAACGGCTTCTTCGGCGTTGCTCCCGGTACCAACGAGCACTCCAACCCCAACGCTCTTCACACCGCTATGAAGGATACCATCTTCACCAACGTTTGTCACAACCTTGATGACAACACCATCTGGTGGGAAGGTCTCAATGATAATCCTCCCAAGAACGCTCTTAACTGGAAGGGTGAGAAGTGGGATTACACCAAGTATGACAAGAAGGATAAGGTTAACACCTCCGGTGCGCATCCCAACTCCAGATTCACCGCTATGGCCGCTAACTGTCCTTGTCTCTCCGATAAGTTCAACGATCCCGCAGGCGTTCCGATCTCCGCGATCGTATTCGGCGGCCGTCGTGCAAAGACCGCTCCCCTCGTATATCAGTCTACAAGCTGGCAGCACGGTACCTTCGTTGGTTCCATCATGGCTTCCGAGACTACCGCAGCAGCTGCAGGTGCAGTCGGCGTAGTTCGTCGCGATCCTATGGCTATGCGTCCCTTCGTAGGCTACGATATGGGTGACTACTGGCAGCACTGGCTCAATATGGGTAAGGTTCTTACCAACGCTCCTAAGATCTTCCACGTTAACTGGTTCAGAACCGATGACGAGGGTCACTTCATCTGGCCCGGCTTCGGCGACAATATGCGTGTTCTTATGTGGATCCTTGCTCGCTGCGACGGTAAGGTAGGCGCTGTTGAGACTCCTATCGGTTACGTTCCCAACGTTGATGACATCGAGCTTGAAGGCCTTGACATCACCAAGGAGACTCTCGCTGATCTTCTTTCCGTTGATAACGAGCTTTGGCTTGAGGACTGCAAGGGCATTCACGACTTCTACAAGCAGGTTGGCGACAGAGTTCCCGCTGAGCTTTACGACGAGCTTGCTGCTCTTGAGGCAAGACTTGCAAAGTAATTTTGCTTGATACAAATGGGCATTTGCCGGGATATAGACTGCATTTGCCCATTTGAATAATCCTTTATTGCTTTGATATAAAAATCTATATATAAAATGTTTTTGTAAGTTCATACTTGACATTCATATATTTAGATGTTATAATAAAGAAAAAAGTCTTTTGGAGGACTTATGAAAAAACTCTTAGTGTTACTCCTTATATCCGTACTTGTATTCAGCTTCACCTCTTGCGTAGTTCTTGATACCATCAAGGGCTTCATTACCGGAGAAGAGCCCGACGGTCCCAATCCCGGCGGTGATGATACCTGCGAGCACGTTGACGAGAACAAGGACGGCAAGTGCGATAAGTGTAATGAGGAAGTTGAAGGCGGCGACAACGGTCAGGTCGTTCCCGGCAACGGCGAGATCTATGAATCCGACGGTTCTATCGGCGGTGGCGTTGAGCTTCCCATCATTCCTATTCCCACCAACCCTGAGGTTGAGGATACGACCGAGGGAAATTAAGTATTGATATATCCGGACAATCCCAAACAGATCAGTTCAACACTTACATAATAAAAAACGGAGATATTGCGCTTTGCGGTATCTCCGTTTTTTTATTTAATCAATAGGAAGAAAGCTGTGACAAGCGCAGAGGAGAGCGCCCCTTCAAGTAATTTTATCACGTAGTATTTTTTCATACTGAGCCCCGATGGAGAGGTGAAAACAGAGGATTGCATACCGACGCAGATTCCGCCGAATCCGAGTGCAAACGCAGATAAAGAGAGCGCAAGGCAAGGCGAGAAATTGGATAATTGGGAGAAGGTTTTCGTTGCGTTCGTCACCTCGAGAACAGAGAATATAAGGCAACACATAGGCAGATTTTTTATGTGATTTTTTGTTATTCCAGAGAGCACGGAAAAGATAGAAATAAAGGAAATTATACCAATCGAGCTTGTTCCTGCACGTTTCACTGACTCAACGAAATTATAACTCTGCCTAATATTATTATCAGTAAAATCATTTTTATCAGAATTGTTCCGAGTGATTATCCCGCATGTTGCGGTTGATATATATACCGCGCCGAGCAGCAAAAAACCGACTCTTACGTCGCCGTAAATACCGAGGCCTACTCCGCCTATAATAAAAGCGCAGGAGGGGTTATTACACAGCGGTAAAAGCCTCTCGGCTTCATTCTTACTAAGTGCGCCCAAGGTGTAGAGCTCGCTCACCATTTTTGCCCCGATGGGAAAGCCGCCTACGTTTCCGCATATAAACGGTGCAATTCCAATAGGAGACAGTCCAAAGAGAGCAGAAAACAGCCTTCTGAGTATCCGTATGTTTTCCGGTCGTCCGTATGCGACGTACATATCCGAAATTATCATAAACGGAAAGGAGGAGGGGATTACACACTTTACCGCCAGATTCAATCCTTCCTTTACGTATTCCGCGGCTTCCCCCGAGAGAAACAGACCGAAGATAAGCACGGAAAGAAGGAGTAATGCCGACTTCATTTCTTCTGTCCATCTCCTTGCAGCCGTTTTTACAGATTTTGTCTTTGTCATTTTTTTATCTCACCGACCATACATTTTTACTGTAATAAAAGCTATGAAAGGTAGGATGCAAAAAATGACAGGTAATAAAAAAAGGCTTTTGCCAAGCGCTATTCTCACGTCACTTTCACCGTCCTCGTTCCATATTGAGATAAAGAAATCCTCGCGCGGAGCTGTTGCGGTGGTCTCGGGTGTTATGAGCATCGGCAATTTTACAGAAGAATGTGTTGAGCTTTTGTCCCATTCGGGACGCTTGACGCTCGTTGGCGATTCGCTTGAGATATCGGTGCTCGAGGGACGTGTGGTTGAAATATTCGGCAGAATAACGGAGGTCAGACTGAGCTATGGCAAGACTTGATGAATTCGTTTTCGGTTACAGACGAGGGAGCGTAGAGAAGAAGCACGTAGCAAAAGCGGCTAATCTGCTCTTGAAAAATGAAATATGCTCCGTCATTACGCCTGAAGGTGCCTTCAGAATACGTGAAAAGGACAGGAAAAGGTTTCTGGCCTTGGCAAAGCCGAAATTCCGTTTTGACCTTGGCGAGCCTTTGGGCGTATACGGTTTTTTACACAGAAGCAGACGGAGATACGGCATTTTTGCCGCTGTAATTACACTTTTATGTATATGTTTATTTACGTCGGGGTTGGTTTGGGACGTAAGGATAAGCGGAAACGAGCGGCTTTCTGACTACGTGATAGAGGACGCTCTCATCGCAAACGGATTTGAGGTCGGGACACCGTGGCGGAAAGTTGATAAAAACGCCCTCGAGGCGGAAATACTTACCGAGAGACCGGATATAGCGTGGATATCGATCAACCGTCGCGGGACTGTCGCATATGTTGAGGTGATAGAGAGCGAAAACGTTGGAATAATCGAACAAGCCTCTCCGAAATACTCAAATATTGTCGCTGAGCGAGACGGAGTAATTGAGGAAATAACGGTTAAAAGCGGAGTAGCCGCAGTAAAGGTCGGCGACGTTGTCAGAAAGGGTGATATCCTTATATCCGGAGTTGTGGAAAACGAGTCGGGAGTCAGCTTTTGCCGCGCAGAAGGCTCTGTGCGTGCTCAGAGTGTACTAAACGTAACGTCTGAGGCATCACGAAAGGTAAATGAAAAGCAACCTCTGAAGCGTAAGCTCGCCTACGCGCGGGTAGTAATATTTAATTTTTCGATAAATATTTTTAAAAACTATGGAAATCGCGAGAATAGTTGTGATATAATAGAAGAAATAAGGGAATTTGCGCTTTTCGATAAGTATAGATTGCCCATAAGGCTTGAGACTGCCCACTCGATCGAATACGGTGAAAGCTCCCGCATACGCTCCGAGGATGAAATGATCCTTGTTGCAAGGCGAGAGCTTGACGGAAAGATATATTCGATGTTTAAGGATGCGGATGTTATCAGCCTCAGCACGAGCGGAGAATTCGGGGACGGCATCTATTATCTTACCTCGCGAGTTGTGTATTCAACGGATATAGGCAAAGAGAGCGCAATTGAAATTAACTGAAAGGATGTTACAAGTGTCAGAAGCAATTGTAATGACTCAGTCAAACGAGGCGACCGCCTCACTCTTCGGAGCGTTTGACGCAAACATAAAGATAGTTGAGGGTGCCTTTGGCGTCAGAGTCTCCAACAGAAACAGCGATCCCGACTCGGGTGACGCGATAGTTGTCAGCGGAGAAGCGGGGGACGTAAAGAGCGCTGTCAGGGTGCTTGAGTATCTCAAGAGAATGATCGGTGACGGAGAGACTCTCAGCGAGCAGAGTATAGAGTACGTTATCAGCGCCGTCAAGGACGGTCAGGACGATGGGCTCGAGGATTGCTCCAAGGACGTTATTTGCATCACAAACCGCGGAAAACCCATCAAGGCTAAGACAATAGGTCAAAAAAAGTATATAAAAGCAATAAAATCGAATACGGTAGTCCTTGGACTCGGTCCCGCCGGCACGGGTAAGACCTTCCTTGCCGTTGCTATGGCGGTCGAGGCGCTGAGACAAAAGGCGGTAAACCGCATAATTCTCACAAGACCCGCAGTTGAGGCAGGCGAGAGACTCGGATTCCTGCCCGGCGACCTTCAGAGCAAGATAGATCCCTATCTCCGTCCACTTTACGACGCGCTCTTTGAGATGCTCGGTCCCGATAACTTCCAGAAGTATATGGAGCGCGGCACGATAGAGATAGCGCCCCTTGCGTATATGCGAGGCAGAACGCTTGATGATTCCTTCATCATTCTCGACGAGGCGCAGAATACCACAGGCGAGCAGATGAAGATGTTCTTAACTCGTCTTGGATATAATTCCAAGGCGGTAGTTACGGGCGACCTTTCGCAGACCGACCTCCCAAGGGGAGTGAAGAGCGGTCTTTCCACCGCCGCGTCAATTCTTCAGAATATTGAGGGCATCGGAATCTTTGAGTTCTCCGAGCGCGACGTAGTAAGACACCACTTAGTCAGAAAGATTATCACCGCGTACGATAAGTACGAAAGAGAGCAGATAGAGAAAAAGCAACGCAGATTTATTCAGGACTCCGGAAAGGACAGAAAACAATGAGAGACGTATATATAACCTTCACGGCAACCAGATATTTTGACGAATCCTCTTACTACCTTAAGAGAGTTGTAAGAGAAGCGGTCAAGGCAACGCTTGATTACGAGGATTTCCCATACGATGCCGAGGTGTCCGTCACCTTCTGCGATAACGAGTATATAAAAGGTCTTAATAAGGAATTCCGTAACGTAGACCGCCACACAGACGTGCTCTCGTTCCCGATGTATGAAGGCGGCGAATTTGACGAGGTCGAGTGTGCAAACGGCGCGGTTCTTGGAGACATCGTTATCTCCATCGAGAGAGCCAAGGAGCAGGCCAAGGAGATAGGCAACACCTTCCACCACGAGATCGCCTTCCTCACCGTTCACTCTGTTCTCCATCTTCTCGGATATGACCACGAGCGCTCTCCCGAGGATGAGGAGGAGCAGTGCCAAAGACAGAGAGCCATCATCGAAAACGTAGATATTTAAAGGACGATAAAAATGAAAAAGACTGCATTTATAGCAATTGTAGGTAGACCTAACGTTGGAAAGTCCACGCTCCTCAACGCCATCATCGGTGAGAAGGTTGCGATAGTTTCCAAGAAGCCTCAAACAACAAGAAACAGAATAACCGGAATATATACCGAGGCAGACGATCAGTTCGTCTTCTTTGACACCCCCGGCCTTCATAGCCCCAGAACCAAGCTTGGCGACTTTATGGTCAAGACTGCGTCGCAGACTCTCGGCGGAGTTGACCACGCTATTCTCGTCGTTGAGGCAAGAGAAGAGGTAGGTGACATCGAGGCTCAGCTCATCTCCCGCTTCAAGTCCGACGGCATGCGCGCGATCCTCGTTGTAAACAAAACGGATATGGTCAGAGCCGCTAATATCGCAAAGACTATTCAGGCTTATGCCGATGCGTTTGATTTTGACGCGGTTATTCCGATCTCCGCTAAGACGGGCAAGGGCGTTGACATCGTTATCGACGAGTGCCGTCAGTTCCTCTCCGAGGGCGAGTGGTTCTTCGACGAGGATATGATCACCGATCAGCCCGAGAGACAGATCGTTGCAGAGATAATCCGCGAGAAGCTACTTCGCTCGCTTGATGAGGAGATCCCTCACGGCACAGCGGTCACTATTGAGGAATGGACAGAGAAGCGCGGCGTCATTTCCATCAGAGCCGAGATCTACTGTGAGAAGGCATCTCACAAGGGCATTATTATAGGCAAGCGCGGCGCGCTTATCAAGCAGATAGGTACGCAGGCTCGCGCGGATGCTGAGCGTATGCTTGACGCCAAGGTGTTCCTCGACCTTTACGTAAGAGTCAAGGAGAATTGGCGCGAGAGCGATTTTAACATAAACAACTTCGGTTATCACGAAGAGAACTGATGCATACCGAGGTAAAGGGACTGGTCCTTCGGACAGTCGACTTAAAGGAATCGGACAGGCTTCTTACCATATTTACCGAGGAGCAGGGCATTGTTACCGCTCTTGCTAAAGGCGCTCGCTCGCTTAAAAGCAGAAAAATGTCCTCGACTCAGCAGTTTTGCTACTCGAGCTTCATCCTCTACGGACAGAGCGATAAGTATTGGGTAAAGGAGGCCTCGCTCATAGAGAGCTTCTTCGGCATCAGAAACAGTATAGAGGGACTCGCCCTTGCCGCGTACATCGTAGAGGTGCTTGCGGACGTCGGCGTTGAGGACAAGGAGGTTGACCTTCTCAGACTCGCCCTTAACTCTCTTTACGCTATTTCCGAAGAAAAATACGATTTGAATAAAATAAAAGCCGTGTTTGAGATGCGCGCTATGTCCATTCTCGGATTTATGCCCGAGGTGCTCGCTTGTCACACCTGCGGGGGGCGCGAGGGTGAATTTTTCTTTGATATTATGGCGGGAGCGCTAGAGTGCTTCGACTGTCATAAGCGCTCGGCAGCATCACACACAACGCTTTCGGAGGAGCACGAGGGACACATAGTGTCCATACTCTCCGAGGGGGCAAAAACGGCTATGTGCTACGCTATCTATTCGCCTCTTGAGAGAATGTTTTCGTTTAACGTATCCGACGAGGATATGGCGCTGTTTGCCAAGGCGGCAGAGCGCTACGTGATAAATCATCTTGAGAGAAGCTACAAAACACTTGAATTTTACAATGAGGTAAAAAGATAAATGATCTTTACCGGCAAAACGCTTACAACACTTGAATACGACAAAATAATAGATATGCTCGTTGAATGTACAGCTACCGAGGGCGCAAAGGCTCGCGCCCGCGCGCTTATGCCCGTCGACGAGTACGATTTTGTCGTTGACAGACAGAATAAGACGGATGACGCTAAGAGGCTTATTAACGCCAAGGGTTACCCGTCCTTTTCAGCTCCGGAAAGTGTACCTGAGGCGGCGGACAGAGCCTATAAGGGCGGCATTCTTTCTCCGCGTGAGCTTCTTGACGTGGCGTCTCTTCTTCGCTCAGCGCGAGGAATGCTCGACTATATTGATACCGATAAGCCCTTCGAGACAACGCTCGACCCGATATTCAAAAGGCTTATCGCAAACAGACCTCTTGAGGACCGTATAACGCGCTCCATCATTTCGGAGGACCTTATAGCCGACGAGGCGAGCCCCGAGCTTGCGGACATCAGAAGAAAGATTCGTAACGCCAACAACAAGATAAAGGAGACTCTCCAAGGCTACATCGGCGGCGCAAAGCTCAAATACCTTCAGGATAACCTCGTAACAATGCGTAACGGCAGATACGTCGTGCCCGTTAAGGCAGAGTACAGAAACGAGTTCAAGGGCTTGGTGCACGATACCTCCTCCTCGGGCGCAACGCTCTTTGTTGAGCCTATGGCGGTCGTTGACGCCAACAATGAGCTCAAGCGTCTTTCCAATGCGGAAACGCAGGAGATCGAGCGCATACTCGCTTCGCTTTCTGCTGACGTTGCGGACATCTCCTCCGTGCTTACGCTCGACTATCACAATATAACCGAGATATCCTTCTACTTCGGATGCGCAACTCTTGCTATGCAGATGAGAGCGGAGAAGCCGGAGATAACCAAGGACAGAGTCCTTGAGCTCAAGAGAGCAAGACATCCCCTTATCCCCAAGGATACGGTCGTTCCCATCGACGTGTCTATCGGCAAGGACTTCGATACACTCATCATCACAGGTCCCAACACCGGCGGTAAGACCGTAACGCTCAAGACGATGGGGCTTATGACTCTTATGACTCAGGCAGGCTTGCAGATTCCCGCGCTTGAGACCTCGAGAGTCGGTATATTCTCGGAGGTGCTTGTTGATATCGGTGACGAGCAGAGCATAGAGGCGTCTTTATCGACCTTCTCCTCGCATATGGTGACGGTCGTTGATATTCTCTCTAAGGTAGGTCCTCGCTCGCTTGCGCTCTTTGATGAGCTTGGCTCGGGTACAGACCCCGTAGAGGGCGCGGCTCTTGCCATCTCCATACTTGAGAAAACACAGAAGTGCGGTGCGCTCACAGCGTCCACTACGCACTACGCAGAGCTTAAGGCTTACGCTCTCGACACCCCGAGAGTGCAGAATGCCTCCTGCGAATTTGACATAGAAACCCTGCGCCCGACCTACCGACTTATCGTTGGTACACCTGGCCGCTCCAACGCCTTTGCCATCTCCGAGAAGCTCGGTATATCCGATGAGATAATCGAGAGAGCTGAGCAGCTTATCAAGAACGAGGATAAGCGCTTTGAGAACGTTATCGAGCGTCTTGACAGCGACAGAATAGAGATGGAGCGTCATAAGACCGAGGCTGAGAGAATGCGCTCGGAGTACGAGTCGTTCAAGCAGAGGGCGGAATCCGAGCTCGAGGATAAAATATCTAAGAGTGAGTCGGAAATTCAGAAAATGGTACAAAAAGCTCGGCAGATTTTAGATAGTGCTAGAGCATCAAGCGAGTTTATCTTCCAACAGCTTGAGGATATCCGCAAGCAGGAGAATAAGGATAAGCGCGATGAAATGGCACAGCGTGCCCGCGAGGAGGTAAGAAAACGCCTTCGCGAAAGCGAGAAGCTCTCCCTCGGAATTGACGTCCGCGAGGTCTCGCTTGACGAGGAATATACACTCCCGCGTCCCTTAAAGGTCGGTGATAAGGTCTACCTTGTTACCGTCGGCAAGGAGGGCGTAGTTACCGCTCTGAAGGACAAAAACGGTCTTGTTGCGGTCACCGCGGGAATACTCAAAACCAAGGTCAGCGAGGATAAGCTCAGACTCATCGAGGGCGACGTTAAATTCAGACGCAAGGACGATCCCAAGCCCAAGGTCAGCGAGGGCAAGGTCAAGAAGTCCATCGTCTCAACCTTCAAGCCCGAGGTTGACGTCCGCGGCATGATAGGTGACGATGCTTGGTTCGTCGTAGACAAATATCTCGACGATGCGATACTCGCAGGCATTAGTACTGTAAGAATAATCCACGGAAAGGGCACAGGCGCTCTCCGCGCCGCTCTTTGGAGATACTTCAAGTCGGATAAGCGAATCAAGAGCTACCGTCACGGTGAGTACGGTGAGGGTGACGCAGGCGTTACCGTAATAGAATTCAAAAAGTAAAAGGATTGGAGAAAAAATATGAATTTTCAGCCTTTAAAGGATTTTATGGATAATTATATCCCGATGCTCGGTGTCCCCGGCACGGATATAGTCATATACAAGGATCATAATGAGATCTTCCGTTATCAGAGCGGCTACGACAATATAACCGAGGGTACACCCGTACGCCCCGACGCGCTCTACTATATGTATTCCTGCACTAAGGTTGCGACCTGCGTTGCGGCAACTCAGCTCATCGAACGCGGTGAGATACTTGCTACGGACCCCGTCTACGCATATTTTCCCGAGTTTGCGGACATTAAGGTAAGACACGTACGTCCCGACGGCAAGGTGGAGATAAAGCCCGCGAAAAACGTGCTCAAGATCGAGCATCTTCTTACAATGACAGGCGGTCTTGACTACAATCTTCAGCGCCCCGGTATTCTTCGTACAATAGAGAGAACCGGCGGAAAAGCGCCCACTCTTGAGATAGTTAAGGCTCTTGCGGAGGATCCCTTCGACTTTGAGCCTGGCACCAAGTATCAGTACAGTCTTTGCCTCGACGTTATCGGCGGACTTGTTGAGCTTGTCAGCGGTATGCCGCTCGGCGATTACTTCAAGGAAAATATCTTTGAGCCTCTCGGTATGGATGAGACCTCGTTTGATCTTACCGAAGAGAGACTTGCAAGGCTCGCTACTCAGTATCAGTTCAACGCTCTTACAGGCGAGCGCGAGGAGTTACCTAAAACCTATAACCCCTTCGTCTTTGGTACAGAGTACCAGAGCGGCGGCGCGGGACTTATCTCCAGCGTAAAGGATCAGATACTCCTTGCAGATGCTCTTACTCACTACGGAGTTGGTAAGAACGGCAATCGCATACTTTCCAAGGCTGGTGTCGAGCTTATGAGCGCAAATCATCTTCCCGAGGAGATCATCTCCGACTTCAAGAAGGGAACTATCCTTCAGGCTGTCGGCTACGGTTACGGATATGGCGTGAGAACTAACCTTGACCCCGCTATGGGCGGCAACCTCTCTCCCGTCGGCGAGTTTGGTTGGGACGGCGCTCGCGGATCCTACTTCTCCTGCGATCCCAAGAATAAGATCGCCTTCTTCTACGCAGAGCATATGGGCGGACTTCATCCCGTTATACTCCCCAGACTCCGCAACGTCGTTTATTCCTGCCTCGGTGAGTAATTATGAAGCGTATTAAGCTTGAGAGCTCCGCCTCCCGAGACGAGCTCCTTGATATCATAAAGAACTCCGAGCTTGTCAACGATAGGGTGAAGTTTGATGAAAATAAGGGCAAGCCTCTCATCCACGTAAGGGAGAAGGGCGAGCGGATAAAGATCAAGTGTGAGATGGTCGGCGGACCTACAAAGGACAACGGATTCTTAGAGGGTACCTACTTTGTAGGTAAGCTCACCGAAAAGGACGGCAAGACCCGCCTTAGCGGTATAATCCTTACCGCGCCGATATACCATACGCTTTTAGCACTGCTCCTCGTATTCTACGTTTATCGCTGCATCTCCCTCGGCGCATTTAACCCTGTGCCGCTTATACTCCTCGTGTTCAGCATTTTTATGTTCCGGGGCGAGTTTGAGAAGCAGGGAACCATCGAGCGTTATCTGAACCGCGCCTTCAGAAGAGCGGAGCAAAGTACACGATAAATTAATAAGCGTTATAGAGGCAGTTTTTTTGAAAAACGTATTGATTTTTCATGAAATGTATGCTATAATACATAGCGTTGACTAAGGTCAGCGCACCATGCCGGTATGGTGGAATTGGCAGACGCGTCGGACTCAAAATCCGAAGGTAGCAATACCGTGTCGGTTCGACCCCGACTACCGGCACCAAAAATCCAACTCGTGAGAGTTGGATTTTTTCTTTTTTCGATGTTTATTGTCAATATTTGAGTGCCTTTGCCATATCTTTTCTATTTTGCGCGCAAAAATTACGCGTTGCGGGCATATAAATTTTAAATATATATTGTATTTTTCTGAATTTTATGCTACAATATATCCGTATAACTGTGTTTACAAGGAGGTGCTATGTCCGAGGATATGATTTTTCCCGTCAGCGAGACGGTTTTATCAAATCTCGAGAGACTCTCGCGTGAAGAGAGCATTATAAGCGAGCAGCGCACGCTTGAGCTTTACGACGTCGCATTTCCTATGGTCAAGGCATCACTTGAGCTTCTTGACGAAGGTCTTGAGAGCTACGAGATGCTTTCTGTCCTCTCAGAGGGGTTATCGTTTGGTGATTACCCTCTGTCCGATGATACGACTCCCGAGTATCGCCTGAAGGTGGCAAAGAGCCTTGGTGCTTTATCACGGACTGACAAGGCGATTTTCACCGAGCTTTACGCCGAGGGACTTGCCGATTTTGGACGGACCCTGACCGAGCGTGACTTTTTACCGAGCTCACAGGGCGCCGAGACCTTCACCTACGTCCGCAATAGCTTCTCGGACGAGGCTTACGACGTATTTTCACAGGATTTTTCAGATCCTAAGGTGAAATATTCCGCAAGCTTCAAGGAATGCGCGCAAGCGGTTTCCGGCGGTGACGTTACCTACTGCCTTCTTCCTCTTGAGGAAAAGGGCGGGGCAAGACTCCCCACCGTGTCGGAGATAATCTTCAGAAATGATTTTAAGATCAACTCGGTTATCCCCGTATTCGGACCGGACGGAAATGCGGATATGAAGTACGCGCTTGTGTCGAGGAGCTTCACGGTCCCCGAGAGAAGGAAGGACGATGACCTCTACCTCGAGATAAGAATAGGCGTAGGAGGCGATTCCGCGCTTGCCGAGGTATTCGGCGCGGTTGACTATTTCGGTATGAGCGTCTACCGTGTGAACACCGTCACCTTTGACACCGAAGGTGAGGAGGAGACCTATTTCTCCGTCGTAATAAAGGACGGCGGTAGCAGCTTTGCGCCTCTTTTAACCTACTTCACGTTATTTTTACGGGATTTCGTACCCGTTGGTATATACAAAAACTTAGAATAAGAAAGGAATACAGAAAAATGAAAAAGCATATTGAATACAAGACAAAGGGCACCTGCGCAAGAGCAGTAGTAGTTGACGTTGAGGACGGCATTATCACCGATTGCGCATTCGTTGGCGGTTGCTCGGGCAACACTCAGGGCGTTGCATCCCTCGTTATCGGAATGAAGGCAGAGGATGCTGTAGCAAAAATCAAGGGTATCAAGTGCGGTATGAAGTCCACCTCTTGCCCCGATCAGCTCGCTCTCGCGCTTGAGGAGCTCACCAAGGCATAATTATCATAATTAATACATAAACGGAGGAACTTCGCGATGAAAAATTATCAGATCGAATTTGACAAATGGTTAGCATCCGACAAGCTTAGTCCCGAGGAGAGAGCAGAGCTTCTCTCTATTCAAAATGACGAGGAGACCAAGGAGCTTCGCTTCGGCGCGCCCATGGACTTCGGTACGGCAGGTCTTCGTTCCACTATGTATATGGGTATCGGTTGTATGAACCGCTTCACCGTTGCTCACACAACTCGCGGTATCGCGGCTCTTATTAAGGCTGAGGGCGGTGAGTCCCGCGGCGTTGCTATCGCATACGACTCCCGTAATCACTCCGAGGAGTTTGCTCGCGTGAGCGCGTGTGTTCTTGCGGGTGCAGGCATCAAGTCCTATATCTTTAACGGACTTCGTCCCACCCCCGAGCTTTCCTATGCGGTAAGAGAGACCGGCGCTCTTGCAGGTATCAACATCACCGCATCCCACAATCCCAAGGAATATAACGGCTACAAGGCATATTGGGAGGATGGCGCTCAGCTCGCTCCCGAGCACGCAAGCGTAGTCGCAAATGAGAGAAATAAGTTTGATCCGCTTGATACCGACGGTATCGCAGACTTTGACGAGGCTGTAAAGAGCGGTCTTATCACCATCCTCGACGAGAAATTCGACGAGAAGTATCTTGACGAGGTAGTTGCTACCGCTATCAACCCCGACCTTGTCGGCGAGGTTGCAGATACTCTCAAGGTAGTGTACACACCTCTTCACGGCGCAGGCTATAAGCTTGTTCCCGAGGTATTCAAGAGAATAGGTCTCAAGCACCTTTACACAGTTGACAGCCAGATGACTCCCGACGGTAATTTCCCGACCGTAAAGAAGCCCAATCCCGAGTATCCCGACGTTTTCACAGACGGTATCGAGATTGCTAACAGAGTGGGCTCAGACATCGTTATCGCTACCGACCCCGACTCCGACAGAGTAGGTGTTATGACCAGAACCAAGTCCGGAGAGTTCGTTACCATCTCGGGTAACCAGATGGGCGCGCTCCTTCTTGACTATGCTATCTCTCAGAGAAAGCTCCTCGGCAAGCTTCCCGAGTACGCATACTGCGTAAAGAGCATCGTTTCTACAGATATGGCATATAAAATAGCCGAGAGTAACGGAATCAAGCTTCACGACGTTCTCACCGGCTTCAAGTTTATCGGCGAGACCATCAAGAATTATGAGAAGGTTGGCAAGGCAGACGGCTTCGTTCTCGGCTTCGAGGAGAGCTACGGCTACCTCCTTGGAACCTATGCAAGAGACAAGGACGCGGTCGAGGGCTCTATGATGATCCTTGAGATGACCGCTTACTACAAGAAGCAGAATATGACTCTTTCCGACGCGCTTGAGGCTCTTTATGAGAAGTACGGCGTTTACGGTGAGAGAGTTATCGATATTTATATGGAAGGTCTTGACGGCATCGAGAAGAGAAGACGCATTATGCAGTCTCTCCGTGATAACGCTCCCGTATCTATCGGCGGTGCTAAGGTTGCTAAGGTTGGCGACTACAAGAAGGGAACTGTTCTCACCGTTGCTACCGGCGAGGAAGTAAGCACAGGTCAGCCCGCCTCCGACGTTCTTTATTACACACTTGAGAACGAGGATAAGATCATAGTCCGTCCCTCCGGCACCGAGCCTAAGATCAAGATCTACATTCTCGCTCACGACAGCGATAAGGACTCGCTCAACAAGAAGACCGAGCTTTACGCAACAGATTCCAGAAAGATGACAGAGGTTTAATACCTCCATAGGACGACAAAAGTGACAGAAAAGCAAAAGCATATAAGAAATTTCTCAATTATTGCTCATATCGACCACGGTAAGTCTACGCTCGCCGACCGTATTCTCGAGAAGACCAAGACCGTCGCCTCCCGCGATATGGAGTCTCAGATCCTCGATAATATGGACCTTGAGCGCGAGCGCGGAATTACCATCAAGGCAAGAGCTGTAAAGCTTAATTACAGAGCCTCCGACGGCGAGGATTACGTATATAACCTTATCGACACCCCCGGCCACGTTGACTTTGGCTACGAGGTTTCCCGCTCGCTTCAGGCGTGTGAGGGAGCACTCCTCGTTGTTGACGCGACTCAGGGCGTTGAGGCGCAGACTCTTGCCAACGCTTATCTTGCGGTTGACAATAATCTTGAGATTCTTCCCGTAATTAACAAAATAGACCTTGCGTCCGCCGATATTGAGGGCGCAAGACGTGAGATAGAGGACATTATCGGTATTCCCGCAGAGGGCTGTCCCGCCGTTTCCGCAAAGAACGGCATCAATATCGAGGACGTCCTTGAGAAGATAGTTACCGATATCCCAGCACCCGTCGGCGACCCCGAGGCTCCTCTTAAGGCGCTTATATTTGACTCCCACTACGACTCCTATCTCGGAGTAGTGGTTTATATCCGTCTCTTTGACGGTACTATTCGCGCCGGTGACAGAATTCGTCTTATGGCGAGAGGCACCGAGTTCGACGTAGTTGAGGTCGGCACAATGGAGCCCTTCGGACTTGCAAAGTGTGAGTCCTTGAGTGCAGGTGAGGTTGGATATATTACTGCATCCATCAAGACGGTTGGCGACACCCGTGTCGGTGACACGGTTACGACCGCGGTTGGAGGAGCAGCAGAGCCTCTCCCCGGCTTCCGTGACGTGCATCCTATGGTTTATTCGGGTATTTATCCCGCGGACGGTGCAAGATACGGAGACCTTCGTGACGCTCTTGAGAAGCTTCAGCTCAACGACGCTTCGCTCGTTTTCGAGCCCGAGACATCGGTTGCGCTCGGCTTCGGCTTCAGATGCGGATTCCTCGGCCTTCTCCATATGGAGATCATTGAGGAAAGACTTGAGAGAGAGTTCAATCTCGACCTCATCACCACCGCCCCCTCGGTTATCTATAAGGTAAAGCTTAAGAATGGTGAGACCGTAATGGTCGATAACCCCTCTATGTTCCCGACACCCGACGAGATCGATACCTCCTACGAGCCTATTATGAAGGCTACGGTAATAACTCCTACGGAGTTCGTCGGCGGCATTATGGACCTTTGCCAGGACAGACGAGGCGTGTTTGTGGATATGAAATATCTCGACACCGAGAGAGTAGAGCTTCATTATCAGCTTCCTCTCAACGAGATTATATATGATTTCTTCGACGCTCTTAAGAGCCGCTCCAAGGGATATGCGTCTCTTGACTATGAGCTCCACGGCTACGAGGCATCCAAGCTTGTTAAGCTCGATTTTATGCTTAACGGCGAGGTAGTCGACGCTCTTTCCTTCATCGTATTTGAGGACAGAGCCTACGGCAGAGCGAGAAAGATAGCAGAGAAGCTTAAGGAAAATATTCCGCGTCAGCTCTTTGAGATTCCCATTCAGGCGGCAATCGGCTCCAAGATTATCGCCAGAGAGACCGTTAAGGCTATGCGCAAGGATGTTCTTGCAAAGTGCTACGGCGGTGATATCACCAGAAAGAAGAAGCTGCTTGAAAAGCAGAAAGAGGGTAAAAAGAAGATGCGTAAGCTCGGTAGCGTAGAGGTTACGCCCGAGGCATTTATGGCTGTTTTGAGGCTCGACGATGGCAACTGATAGCCTTGGACTTTACGTCCATATCCCGTACTGCGTAAGGAAGTGCAATTACTGCGATTTCTGCTCGTTACCGAAAGGCGCAGGAGGCGTTCCCGACGATTACGTCGACCGCTTATGCCGAGAGTTCCTCGAGTATTCGGGGAAGGCACAAAGACCGCTTGATACCGTCTATTTCGGTGGTGGCACGCCCTCGCTCCTTTCTCCCCGTCAGATGGAGAAAATAGTCGAGTCGATAGAAGAAGCCTTTAAGATTTCCCCATCTGCGGAGATCACCTTCGAGGCAAATCCCGGAACTCTCACAAGAGAAAAGGTGAATGCGTTTTACAAGCTCGGATTTAATAGAGTTAGCCTAGGACTTCAATCAATTCACGAAAATGAGTTGAAAAAGCTCGGCAGAATACATAACTACGAGGATTTCCTTTCGTCTTACAAAATGCTTCGTGAAGCGGGATTTGAGAATATCAGCGTTGACTTGATGTACGGAATACCTTATCAGACCAAGGAAAGCTTCGCTGAAACACTCAGAGCCGTCATAGCTCTTTCTCCCCAGCATATATCTGCCTACGGGCTTATGGTTGAGGAGGACACACCCTTCTATGCCGAGCGTGATACCTTACCGATTCCTACGCTTGATGAGGAGTGCGATATGTACGGTATCGCAAGTCAGATGCTTGCCGAATCAGGCTTTGAGCACTATGAGATATCCAATTACGCAAGGCGGGGTTACAGGTCAAGACATAACTCGCTTTATTGGAATCTCGGTGAATATATCGGCGTCGGCGCGGCGGCTCATTCATTCTTCGACGGTGTGAGATATTCAAACTCGGATAACGTAGATGAGTATCTATCTTCCCGAGGACTCAACAATCACGGCGATAGGGAGTCCTCTCAGGACCTCGCTTATGAGTACGCTATGTTAAGGCTCAGGCTGAAGGATGGATTTTCTCTATCCGACTACGAGGCTCGCTTTGGCGTATCCTTTACAGTGGGTAAGGAGCAGATTCTTGAAAGACTCGAGCGAGAAGGCCTCTTAACTCTTACCGAGGACAGAATTGCCCTCACAGAGCGCGGTTTTTATCTCAGCAACTCCATCCTTGTTGAAATTCTTTGAAACCACTTGACAATTTACACTTAGATAGTATAAAATAAAGATACAGAAATAAAATATTATTAGGAGACTAAAATGACTGATTTTGAAAAGAATCCCAACGTCGAGGAAGAGCTTGACGAAAACATCATCACTCTCACCGATGAGGACACCGGCGAGGAGCAGGATTTTGAGATCTGGGCTCAGGCTACCATCGACGAGAAGATTTACTTTGCTCTCGTTCCCGTAGATGATGAGGGTGACGAGTACGTTATTCTCAGAGCTACCGTTGACGGTGAGGATCTCCTCTTCGAGACCATCGAGGACGATGATGAGTTCGAGAAGGCTGAGGACTACTTCAACGATCTTCTCTTCAGCGAAGTAGACTACGACGAGAACTAAAAAAACGCTTTTTCTCCTGCGGAGTGCGTGATATTGTGATATTTGGACCGACACACTTACAAAGGGAGTCCGGACTTCTTTTATCGGGATGCAGGCCTCCTGTGCGGGACTGTTACTTGTAACCTCCCTACCACAGATGTTGGAAGCGCAATGAAAAAGAGAGGACACCCACCTGGTCATACCGGGTTAAAAATTGCCTTACACGGCTCTCGCGGGTATCTTAGCGCGTCATTCATAAGAATGGCGCGCTAAAATTATGCTTGCCAATGGGCAAATGATGTCGCTTCGCTAATGATGTAGCCTTTGGCAATGACGTTGTGCCACGGGCACAATGGGCAAGCATTACATCATTGCGAGCCTCGGTGAGCAACATCATTATGCGCAGCATAATATCATTTTTGCGTTAGCAAATACATCATTATTAAAAAGCAAATATTGGCTAAGGCCAAACCCTTATACAACAGAAAGAGATAACAAATCGGTTCGTAGCCTAAATGTTATTTTTTTCTGTTTTGCGATATGTTTGCAAGCAAACGCGATATACTCGCTTTGCTCGTGCGATATATTGTCGCTTCGCTCCAATGCGGTATGAAATAAATCCCCTCACGCCCCGCAGGGTATATCGCAAGGCGCAGCCTTATATCGCTCCAGAAGGGAATATCACAAATCCCCGGAGGGATTTATATCGCTGCGTGTTCTCCGTTAAGGATAACACGCATAACTCCGTCTGTTCTTTTTTCTTTTCCATCTTCATAGGCTTGTATATAGAAAAGACAAAGGATGGGAAGCTATGTCTAAGGAATTAAAAGGTTTAAGCGAAAGGGAGGTTATAGCCTCTCGCGAAAAGCACGGTACAAACGCGCTCATTCGCATAAAAGGAAAGGGAATAATCAGGCGTTTTTTCGAGAATCTCTCCGATCCTATAATAAGAATTCTGATAGCCGCTTTAGCGCTTGAGGTGATTTTTACCTTCGGTAACTGTAATCTTATCGAGGTTTTCGGCATCCTTGCCGCCATTTTGATCGCCACAACGGTCTCAACACTCTCCGAGTATGGGAGTGAGAGAGCCTTCGCCAAAATAGAGGCCGAAACAAAGGAAAGCCGTGTGACGGCTATACGCTCAGGCAAGGATGTACCGATAGATATAGACGAGGTTGTCGTAGGCGACCTCTTACGCCTTGTCCGAGGTGAAAAGATACAAGCCGACGGATGCATCGTAAAGGGTGAGGCCCTCGTTGACCAATCCGCGCTTAACGGCGAGAATATAGAGGTAAGAAAGCGTCCAACACGGCAACGCGACCTCTCACTCTCCGACGAATGTGCCGTATTTCGCGGCTCGGTAGTCATTGACGGTGAGGGAGTTATGCGAGTCGATAAGGTTGGCTCGTCAACCTTTTGGGGGAGACTTGCCCGCGACGTGCAGACCGAAACACGCGAGAGTCCGCTGAAAATACGCCTCTCGAGACTCGCAAAGCAGATAAGTATAATCGGCTATATAGTAGCCTTTCTCGTTGGATTTACCTATCTTTTTAACGTTTTCGTGGTAGATCAGGGCTTTATTCCGTGGCGTATAGCCGAGGCGTTTGGCGACGTGAAAAATCTCCTTACGCACCTCCTCCGAGCTTTGACGCTTATGATTACGGTTGTCGTGGTCGCAGTTCCCGAAGGACTTCCAATGATGATCACCGTTGTCTTATCCGCAAATATGAAGCGAATGGTGAGAGATAACGTCCTTGTCAAAAAGCTTGTCGGCATAGAAACCGCGGGATCTCTCAATATCCTCTTTACCGATAAAACCGGTACACTCACTACGGGCAAGCTTTCTGTCGATAGGATCGTCACCGAAAGCGGGATTTATAAAAGCATCGAAGGGCTACGAACATCCTCAGCCTTTGATCCTCTCGTTCTCTCTGCCAAGCTTAATACCGAGTGTACACAAAACGGCACGGAAATAATAGGCGGCAATTCCACCGACCGCGCGATTGCAGAATTCTTTGCCGAGGAGAAATGCAGTCTCTCGCGCGTTATTTCGAAAACTCCTTTTAAAAGCGAGCTTAAATACTCCACCGCAACGCTTGAGGGCGGAAGAACGTTTATTAAAGGTGCTCCCGAGGCTATTCTCCCGAGGTGCAGCTTCGCGTATGGAGAGCGCGGCGAGCTCTATGCCTCCGACCTCTTACGAGTGTGGAGAGAGTATAATGATGCTGTATCGAAGGGGGAGAGAGTGATTGCGGTAGCGCTCGGAAATCAAGATTCTCCAGACCGACTCACCTTCGTTGGACTTATCGTCCTTAAGGATAAGCTGAGGCAGGGAGTCAGAAAATCAGTAGACTCGGTTATGCGTGCCGGAGTGCAGATAGTGATGCTCACGGGCGATAACAAGGATACCGCTATGAGCATTGCCGAGGAGTGCGGCTTTTATAGAAAAAATGCAGGACACCTGGCTCTGACCTCGGCTGAGCTTGCCGCAATGTCAGACAAGGAGCTTGAGGAAATTCTACCTAGCTTGCGTGTTATAGCAAGAGCTCTGCCCGAAGATAAAGTCCGACTTGTTAATATTTCTGCTAAATGTAATCTTGTTGTCGGTATGACGGGAGACGGCATAAATGACGCCCCTGCCTTGAAGCTTGCCGACGTTGGCTTCGCTATGGGCAGCGGTACAGATATAGCAAAAAGTGCGGCGGATATAGTTATTCTCGACGATAGCTTTGAGGCTATATCCAAGACTATCCTATACGGTAGAACAATATTCAAGTCCATTCGTAAGTTCATTACCTTCCAGCTTATAATGAACCTTGCCGCCTGCGGCATAACTCTCCTTGGACCGTATTTTGGAGTAGATACACCTATCACAATAATTCAAATGCTCTGGGTAAATATCATTATGGATACGCTCGGCGGTCTTGCCTTTGCGGGCGAAGCTCCTCTCTCGTATTATATGCTGGAGAAGCCAAAGCATAGGGAAGAGCCCATACTCTCAAGGAAGATGCTATCCCACGTAGCCTTCAACGGCGCATACACTCTTGCGCTTCTTGTTTTCTTCCTTTGCTTCGCACCGTTTCGCGCCTTTTTCGGCACGCTTGACAGACACCTCACCGCCTTCTACGCGCTCTTTATCTTCTCGGGTATCGTAAACTCGTTTACCGCCAGAAGCGAGAGAATGTTCATCTTCTTCGGTATACTTAAGAATAAGGCATTTCTCTTGATTATGTCATTTATCACCGCCATCCAAATGTTTATAATCTACTTCGGCGGCACGCTATTCAGAAGCATACCTCTGACTCCCTTGGAGCTCGGTTGCACCGCACTTCTTGCCTCAACCGTCCTGATTTTCGATAGTATAAGACGCGTATTTCAAAAGCTGACATAAAACAAAAAACGACAGGCTTACACCCGTCGTTTTCTGGAGCTGGAAATGGGATTTGAACCCACGGCCTATTGATTACGAATCAATTGCGCTACCACTGCGCCATTCCAGCATTACCTTGATATTTTACCACTTTTCCTTAGGTTTGTCAATAGACTTACGTAATATTTTTATTTTACCAAAAACTAATTTAAAATAAGCATATAGTTCTAAAGAACATTGACAAATCACCGCTTTATATGATATAATCATAGCGTTAAAAAGAAAAAGAGGTTTATTATGGACTTATGTAACCTTTCGGTGATACGTGAGCTTATGTCCGATGCGGGTATAACCTTCCGCAAGGAGTTTGGACAGAACTTCCTTACCAATAGAATCATTCCCGAGGATATCGCGGATAATTGCACCGACAATCAACAGAGTTTGATACTTGAGATAGGCCCCGGCATCGGTTGTCTTACTCAGGAGTTAGCTATAAGATATAAAAAGGTGGTCGCTGTCGAGATAGATAGAGGACTTATTCCCATTCTTTCTAGAACTATGGCGGAATATGATAACGTCACCGTGATCAACGATGATATTATGAAGGTTGACCTTCAGGCGCTTGTTGACGAGTATTCTGAGGGAATGCCCGTTGCCGTATGCGCAAATCTGCCGTATTACATCACCACTCCCATACTTATGCGCCTGCTTGAATCGGGTGTAAAGTTTACTTCTATCACCATTATGATACAGAACGAGGTTGCTGCGAGGCTTGTTGCCAAGCCCGGAAGCTCGGATTACGGTGCAATTACCGCGGTTCTCGGCTATTACGGAGAAGCAAAGAAGCTCTTTAAGGTCAGCGCAGGCTGTTTTGTTCCCGCGCCCAAGGTTGATAGCGCGGTAGTCAGAATTGACCTTTACCGCGAGCCTAAATACACACCTAAGAACGAGAAGCTCTTCCGCGATCTTATCAAGGCGGCGTTTGAGATGCGCAGAAAGACTCTGCAGAACGCAGTTTGCGCTAAGCTTCCGTACTCCAAGGACGTAGTCCTCGAGGCTATCCGCGCGATAGGGCACACCGATACCGTCCGCGGCGAACGTCTCTCCACCGAGGATTTTGTAAAGCTCGCAGACGAACTTTCATAACAGAAAAAGACCGATTTTACCCACAAAGCAGGGCAAAATCGGTCTTTTTTATCGTTTTAGCGTTGTTTTTTCAAAAAAGTATTGACAACGAGTATACATTGTGTTACTATATACATAGATTTACGATGTATCTAAAAGGAGTAAGAACATGAGAATAAGAAAAGAATTGTTAAAGGGAAGTACCGCAATTATGATTCTCAAGATAATATCAAAGGAAGATGCGTACGGATATCAGATTACACAGGAGCTTTATGCTGATTCCGGTGAAACGTTTAAATTAAATGAAGGTACTTTATATCCTATATTGCACACATTGGAGAAGGATGGGCTGATTAAGTCTTATTCTAAAATAAGCGAGCAGGGCAGACTTAGAAAGTATTATTCAATAACTCCTCTTGGAAGGGTTAATCTTGCTGCGCAGATAGAGGAATGGAGAGTATTCTCTAGGGCTGTCGATGCAATATTAAAGGAGAATTAATATGGATAATTCGGATTTTGATATTCAAAAAGAAATTGAGGCCTATGCTGCACATATAACGCATGATATCCGACCGATTAAAAAGCGAGAATCAATAAAGTCGGAGTTTATTTCTCATATCGAAGATGCAGTATACCATTATATGATAAGTGGTTTAAACGAACAGGATGCATTCAAGCGTGCTTGTGATGAGATCGGTGACGTTGAAAAAATAAAAAGAATGCTGACAATCGTGCATAAAAAAGATAAGATATCAACTGTTTTATTTCCTATCATTTATTGTTTTGCATTAATAATAGCTTTTTTGCCTTTCATCTTATCAAGTGTAAAAATAGACTACATTCTTGAGCAATGGATAAATCTTATTTCAGTGGTAACTGCGATAGCACTTTTTTGTTTTACTATCCTAAAATCTTATAAGTACTTGAGGGCTTTATTTAAAAGAGTATCTTTGATTAGAAAAATAAAAAAGATTTGTCAGCAAAATAATTATTGTTTTTCGTATGATCGAAATTATTATCTATCAATATTCGGTAAATCCTCAAAACACGAGATGAAAATTATAGGAAAAGAGAAAACAATTTATATCAAAATGTTTGCTTGTTTGAAAAGAAAAGATATATATACTCTTACAAGCATAAATAGCTTTTTTACGTCAAATAACGTTAATCCTATTTTTGTTTCGTATGATTACCCGAGCATTGGTTCGGTGCTAAAAAAAGAGAGTGAAAGAAAAATGTATCTACCTCGGTTTTATCAATCGCGCAATAATTATGTTAAAGAAGATTCAATAAATCCTGAAGTGGATGCTGAAATAGGAGCTGATGTCATTAATATTCTGTGTATTAATCCGATTTCTGCTAAAATTGAAGTTGTGCGCACAAATAGAGCCGAAGAGGTTTTTGACGGTGATGAATTTAAAGGCTATATTGTTTATAGCGGTAACGGTTTGTGTGATTTTTTGAAGAGAATGTGAAAATACATTTAGTAAGTATAGAAAGGAGAAAAATATGAAAAAAGTACTGTTTTTGCTTTTTGCGCTTGTCATTTCTTTACTTACCATCACAAGCTGTAAGTCTTTTTCCTTAGAAAATGGCAGTACGCACGAGCACGACTTTATTCTTAGTGGGACTCAGGCTTCGACATGTTCGCGTAAGGGCACAAATATATATACTTGTTCCTGCGATGAAACAAAAACGGAAGAACATGAGGATTACGCCGAGCATATTCTTTTTCTCGGTGGACAAATTTTTCCTTCTTGTACCGAGGCCGGAGAAAAGAATTATTTCTGTCGAAATTGTTCGTATACGGCTGTAGAGGCAATCCCCGCGATCGGACATTCTATTGGTGCTTCGGTCGAGGTATCCAGACTTATTCCATGCGAAAACAATAATTGCTCTTATGCTGTTTTCCCTGAGTCAGATGGAAAGTATAAGAATGTGATAGTATATAATTTCACTGATGAAGATATTGCTCGGTTCGAGAGCATTTACGCTGAGCTTGAAGCGATCATCACTTCGGCAGAGGCTTATGATGCAACTCTTCATGCGTATGCTATGGACACGGATCTTTATGAGCAATATCTTGCAATGAAGAGTAAGCACGATGAGCTTTATGATGTTATTTCTTATGTAGATACTCAGTATGAGATTGCAAGAGTTGAGTTTTATGCGAGTATTAATGATATCCAGGGCGTTGCCGTTAAAGCTGAAAGGTTTAACTACATCTCTGAGATTAGAAACGAGCTTATTTCTCGCTTTTATAGCTTTTCTCAGCCAATTTACGATTCCATGTATCGTGAGTTCTACTATTACGGTATGACAGAGCAGGAAATAAAAGCGTTCCTATTCGATAGTAATGGTATCCTTGATACTGAGCATAAAGCGCTTATGGATAGAAACATCGAGATCTGTAACGCCTTCAATGCTCTTACTTCCCCCGGAAACGATCCCAAAGTACTGGAACTTTATGAAGAATTCGTTTCTAATAACAACAAGATTGCCAATTTAATGGGGTATAAAAACTATCTTGATTATGCATATGAAAATATGTATTCGAGAGAATACTCCTATTCGGATATTACCGAAATGGCTGGGTTTGCTAGAATATATCTAAGTGATGCTTATTGCGATTTTTACGACTTCTACATTGAGTTTTCACAAAGCACTTCTTTAACAAATACTGATGTAGATGCATATTATACTCAGATTACAGATAGCTTTTTTACCTCGTATGAGTCTAACAAACTTGTGAATGATTACATAGATCTCATGGATTTCACATCAAATCCTAAAAAACAGATAACATTCTCCGATGAGTTTAATAATTTGGTAGGCGGTGGCAATCTGTTTCGCGGAGGATATAAGGGAGCTTATGTTACTTACCTTAAGGAACTAGAGATACCGATTGCTTATTTCGGTGATGGACGTGATACGCCGTTCACCGTCGTGCATGAGTTCGGCCACTATATGAATAAGATTTACAACGCAGATTACGATAACTTAAAGCAGTCTATTGATCTTCTTGACATACAGTCTCAGGGGAACGAGATGCTTTATTTGAGCTTCCTGCGCGATCTGCTGAGCGAAAAAGGCTTTGTGCTTTGTGAGAATTATAAGCTACTTAATATGCTCGATACGATTATGTCATCTCTTGCAGTTAGTACATTTGAGCAAGCGGTTTATACAGGTACATATTCAGGCATATATTCCGATGAAATAATGTCAGACGGTAGAATTAGCCGAGACGAGTACGATCTATTATATACGAGTATACTTGAGGACTTTGGTATTGCTGAATACCAGATAGCAGAGTACTGGAGATATGCTACCATCAATGCACCGTGTTATTACGCGTCTTATGCAGTGTCAGCATTATCCGCTTTGTAGATCTATGCTGTTGCCAAAGAGTATGGCTTTGATGTTGCCAAAGACGCATACGTCAAGCTTTTCACTTACACTGACGATAGCCTTGATATGTCTACAAGTGATATCCTCGTTTATGCTGGGCTCATGGACTTTACCAATGAGGGATTATATGCCGAACTTGGTCATATGTATTCTGAGAAAATCAAGTGATTCAAGGTCTTGAAATAAAAACAAAAGGCAGTCGCAAAATGCGACTGCCTAAATTTATATTGCTATATTGATTTATTCAATCCAACCGAGCGATCTTTCAACAGCGCGTCTCCACGTCTTGACGTGCGACTCTCTCCACTCGTCGCTTTCCGTCGGTGTGATAGTCTTTTCTATGCCGTTATTAGCCTTTATCTCATCGATTGACTTATATACACCAAGTGCGAGTCCGCACAGATATGCTGCGCCAAGGGCGGTAGTCTCTATACACTCGGGTCTTTCAAGCGTTACGCCAAGGATATTAGACTGGAAGTCGAGCATAAGGTTGTTTGCGCTTGCGCCTCCGTCAACCTTGAGCTTTTTGACCTTAATATCGGTGGATCTCTGCATAAGGTCAACTACGTCAACGACCTGATATGCAAGTGACTCAAGTGTAGCTCTGATGAGGTGATACTTTGTCGTTGCTCTTGTGATGCCTATGATAACTCCTCTTGCGTAAGGATCCCACCACGGAGCACCGAGTCCCTGGAATGCGGGCACGATCATAACACCGCCCGAATCCTTCACCTTGGATGCATAGTATTCGCTATCCGCCGCCGATTCGATAATTCTGAGCCCATCTCTGAGCCATTGTATTGCCGCTCCGCAGGTAAACACCGAGCCCTCGAGAGCATAGGTCACCTTGTCGCCTATACCACAGCCGATAGTCGTAATAAGACCGTTTGTGGTAACGTAAGGCTTGTCACCCGTATTCATAAGCAGGAATGCACCCGTGCCGTAGGTGTTCTTCATCTCACCCTTGTCGAAGCAGCACTGACCGAAGAGGGCAGCCTGCTGGTCACCTGCAACACCCGCTATCGGCAGCACAGCGCCAAGCACTCCCGCATCTGTATAACCGAAGAGACCGGATGAGGGCTTGACCTCGGGGAGAATAGAGGAGGGAATATTGAAGAGGTCGAGAAGCTCCTTGTCCCACTCGAGAGTGTGTATATTGAAGAGCATTGTTCTTGATGCATTTGAGTAATCCGTGGCGTGGACCTTGCCTCCGGTGAGATTCCAGATAAGCCAGGAATCTATGGTTCCGAAGCACAGCTCGCCGCGCTCCGCTTTCTCTCTTGTGCCTGCAACATTCTCCAAAATCCAATGTAATTTCGTGGCAGAGAAGTATGGGTCGAGGAGTAGTCCTGTCTTCTCCTTGATCATTTCCTCGTGTCCCGCATTACTCAGCTCCTGGCAATAATCTGCCGTTCTGCGGCATTGCCATACTATCGCGTTGTATATCGGAGCACCGGTTTTTCTATCCCACACCACCGTTGTCTCACGCTGGTTTGTTATGCCTATGCCATATACCTCTGACCACGATCCGCCTATCTTGAGGAGCGCCTCTGTTGCCACACCAATCTGCGTTGACCATATAGTCATAGGATCGTGCTCAACCCATCCTTCCTCGGGGAAGATCTGCGCAAACTCGCGCTGTACCATACTCGCGATCTTGCCATCCTTCTCAAAGAGGATGCATCTGGAGCTCGTCGTTCCTTGGTCCAGCGCCATAATATATTTTTTCATAACGAATTTTCACCGTAAAGAAAACAGAAAAATAACCAAAAAGAACCGCTTTCCTTAGTGGCTTTAAAACTCCTTTTTTGTGTACTTTAAATAAAAAACTTCCTCGAGGCATAGATACCCCGAGGAATAGTTTTATTTGATTTCAACGGTTACATGCTTTCCGCATGTGTTTGCCGCGGCCTTCATGACCTGGCGAATTGCCTTAGCAATTCTGCCATGACGCCCGATAACCATACCTGTATCACCCTCAGCAACGGTGAGCACAAGCTCTACGTCGTCGCCGTCTACGGTTTCGACTACATTAACAGCGTCGGGATTGTCAACAATGGCGCGGGCAATATCGGTAAGTACCTGCTTAAGCTCCATTATTAATACCTTTCAATCCTTCCGTTATCGGTATGAATTACTTAATGATATCGGACTTCTTAAGAAGGGATCTAACGGTCTCAGTGGGCTGAGCGCCGTTGCCGAGCCACTTGGTAGCCTTCTCAGCGTCGATCTTGATGTCAACGGGATCGGTGAGGGGGTTGTAGTAACCGATTTCCTCGATGAATCTGCCGTCACGGGGAGATCTCTCGTCTGCAACAACTACACGGTAGAAGGGGTTCTTCTTGGAACCAAGTCTCTTAAGTCTGATTTTTACTGCCATTTTTCTTTTCCTCCAAAAAAATGAATGTTTTTTTATTTTTGATTTTTAATAATAAACGTGCGTTAATTTTGCATTTTGCATTTTGCATTTTTCATTACAAGCCTCCGGCTTGTCAGAAGGGAAGCTTCATACCGCCGAATCCGCGGCGCTTACCCATACTTGAGAACTGCTTCATCATCTTCTTCATCTGGTCGAACTGCTTGAGAAGCTTGTTTACGTCCTCAACCGATGTGCCCGAGCCGTTTGCGATACGCTTTCTTCTCGAGCCGTTGATAATGTCGGGGCGGAGTCTCTCCTGCTTAGTCATGGAGAGGATGATCGCCTCGGTCTTTGCCATCTGGCTCTCGTCGAGCTGAGCGTTCTTGAGCGCGCCCATATTCGCTCCGGGAACCATTGCGATGAGCTGTTCGAGGTTGCCCATCTTCTTAAGCTGACGCATCTGCTCAAGGAAATCGTCAAGAGAGAAGGTCTGCTCGCGCATCTTCTTCTCAAGCTCCTTGGCGTTCTTTTCGTCATAAGCCGCTTCAGCCTTTTCGATAAGAGAGAGGATATCTCCCATACCGAGTATTCTCGAGGCCATTCTGTCGGGGTGGAAGAGCTCGAGTGCATCAAGCTTTTCTCCTGTACCGATGAACTTAATGGGCTTGCCCGTAATGTACTTGACAGACAGGGCAGCACCGCCTCGGGTATCACCGTCCATCTTAGTGAGCACAACACCCGTGATGTCGAGAAGGTCGTTGAACGTCTTTGCCACGTTTACGGCATCCTGACCGAGCATTGCGTCCACAACGAGAAGAATCTCAGAGGGGCCGGTTGCTTCTTTTATCTTAACTAACTCTGCCATAAGCTCTTCATCAATGTGAAGACGTCCGGCAGTATCAATGAACACCATATCGTGTCCGTTTTTCTTGGCGTACTCAACGCCTGCCTTGGCGATCTCAACGGGGGAGATCTTCGTGCCCATAGAGAAAACGGGGATATTCGCAGCTTCACCGACGATCTTGAGCTGATCAACAGCAGCAGGTCTGTAAACGTCGCAGGCTACGAGCAGGGGAGACTTGCCCTTGTGCTTGTAGTAGGATGCGATCTTCGCGGAGTGGGTGGTCTTACCCGCACCCTGAAGACCTACCATCATAATTACTGTCGGGGGCTTGGGACTGATGTTGATCTTGGGTGTCTCGCCGCCCATAAGCTTGATGAGCTCTTCGTTTACTATCTTAACTATCTGCTGAGCAGGGAGCAGGCTTTCAAGCACCTGCGAGCCTACCGCTCTTTCGGTTACTGCTTTTACAAACTCTTTTACTACCTTGAAGTTAACGTCAGCTTCGAGCAGAGCGAGCTTGACCTCTCTCATACCTTCCTTTACGTCAGCCTCGGTGAGCTTGCCCTTGTTCCTGAATTTCTTAAAGGCATTTGCCAGTTTTTCGGTTAAACCTCCGAACATGGTACCTCCAATTCAGCACGTAGTGCGTAAATTTCGCAAGAGAGCTGTTCAGAGATGATCCGTATCATTCTCTCTTGCCTAAATATTTGTGAGCCATATAGACTCATCTTGTGATGATTATATCCTGTATCTCGCTGAGTGTAGCCATAGCCTTTTCACTCTCAATCGAGCCGTCTGTGAGGCCCTTTTTTATACCGTCGATAAGCTCCACGGCTCTTTCCAGCTCCTCGTAATGTGCGGCAAGTCCGAGTCTGTCCTCAAGGAAGGAGAGCTGTTCCTCGCCTTTTTTGATAACGTGACGGACACCCTGACGGGATATTCCCACACCCTCTGCAATCTCCGCGAGGGAAAGGTCATCATCGTAATACGCCTTCATGACGCTCCTCGTGTGCTCGTCAAGCACGTCGCCGTAGAAATCGAGAAGATATGCGAGCTTTAGATTCTTTTCAAACATAAATACCTCGCTTCGTCATACTGTAAAGCAAATTACTTTACAAGTATAGCAGATAAAATCCTCTTTGTCAAGTACTTAAATAAAAAAATATATGAAATATAACCAAAAATTTTGAACTTTTTTTGTAAAACCCCTTGATTTTTATCGCGAGAGGTGATATAATCTATGAAGTATGAATAAAAACAGTAACCAGGTTGTAAAGCTGCTTGATTTTGGACCCTCTCAGCCAACTTCTGCGGCGTAGCATTAGGGATTACGTAAAATTTTAAAGGAGAAGAAAATGGCTAACATTAAGTCCGCAAAAAAGCGTATACTTGTAAACCAGGCAAAGGCGCTTAGAAACCAGATGATCAAGAGCCAGCTCAAGACTACTATCAAGAAGTTCAACGCTGCTGTTGAGTCCGGCGACAAGGCCGCTGCATCCGAGCTTTACAGACTTGCTGTTAAGAAGGTAGACCAGGCAGTTGCTCACGGCATCCTTCACAAGAACAACGCCGCTCACAAGAAGTCCGGCTTTGCTCTTAAGTTCAACCAGATGGCATAATTTTTGCTTAAAGCAAAATTGACTATTGCAAAAAAAGACAGAGCTAATGGGTGATGTTCTTAGCGGAGAATTTGAAAAAATCGCTAAGTACGAGCATCGCACATGACCTGTCAAAAGCGCTTGGGCTTAGCCCAAACCCGTATACGACAGAAAGAGATAACAAATCGGTTTGTAGCCGAAATGTTATCTCTTTTTCTGTTTTGCGATATGTTTGCAGGCAAACGCGATATACTCGCTTTGCTCGTGCGATATATTGTAGCTTCGCTCCAATGCGATATGATATAAATCCCCTCACGCCCCGCAGGGCATATCACTTGCCGCAGGCAAATATCACTCCCGAAGGGAATATCACAAATCCCCGGAGGGATTTATATCGCTGCGTGTTCTCCGCTAAGGATAACACGCCAACCCCCTCTGTCTTTTTATTTTTTATTCGTATAAAGAGTAAATTTGGTGGAAAAATAAAAATAAAATTTAGAATGAGTCTAAAAAACTATTGACAACCTAAATTTTTTGTGCTATACTACCTTTACTAATATAACTATAAGGAGGGAATATGTCGAAATACGAAAGACTTTCTCCTGAATTAACCGAGCGAATGAGGCAGGATATAGCTGAGGGCAAAAGACCTGACTATGCACGCGACAGCTCCTTTGCTATAAGACGTGATCCGTCCTCTGACAGAGAGTCTATCTGGCGTCCTGCATATTCTCGTGACGTTGATAAGATACTTCACAGCCCCTATTACAACAGATATACGGATAAAACTCAGGTTTTCTCGTTCTATAAGAACGACGATATAACGAGAAGGGCGCTTCACGTCCAGCTTGTCTCGAGAATCGCGCGCACCATTGGCTCCGCGCTTAACCTTAATCTCGATCTTATCGAGGCCATCGCCCTTGGCCACGACATCGGCCACACTCCCTTCGGACACGCGGGAGAGAAGTATATCAGCGAGCTCTATCAGGAGCACTGCGGCAGATATTTCAATCACAACGTCCACTCTGTAAGAGTGCTTGATACCATATTCAATCACAATCTCACCCTCGATACCCTCAACGGCATTATTACTCACAACGGTGAGTTTGAAATGAACGAGTACCGTCCGTCTCCTATGGACAGCTTTGACGATTTTGATAAGATGGTTGAGAGCTGCTACGTCGATCAGTCAAATATCATCAAGATCATTCCGTCCACGCTTGAAGGCTGTGTTGTCAGAGTTAGTGATATAATCGCGTATCTGGGCAAGGATAGACTCGACGCTATGAAGTCCAAGCTCTCATACGTCGATCCCACACTTAACGATGAGGACGGCAGGATCAGGACCTTCAATGCGGAGATAATCAACAATCTTGAGGTTAATATCATAGAGCACAGCTACGGCAAGCCCTATATCAAGCTTGATGAAGAACATTATTCCTTGATGAAAGAGGCAAAGCGCGATAACTATGCAATGATATATAACACCTATAACGTCTCCAAGGTGCTCGACGAGAGAGTAAGACCTCTTATGCAGAGAATGTATAAGAAGCTTCTCGCCGACCTTAAGGAAGGCAACAAGTCCTCGCCAATCTTCAAGCATCATATCGATTTCATCAATACGAATCATTATTCACCTAGACTCCCTTATCTCGAGACCGAGCCTAATCAGATAGTCATCGACTATATGGCTTCAATGACCGATGATTATTGCACCGAGCTGTATAATTTCATGTTCCCAAATAAGCCGATAGACTTCCACTATCACGGCTACTTCGAGGATCTTGTATAGCTTACTGCCTCAAAATAAGTACGAAAATGGGCTGATTCATTTAGGCGTAATCGAAAAAGAGCCGAGAAGTCAATGAAAACAACCCTAAAACTTAATATTTGCATAAGTAAGAGGTGGAAATTGCGAGAATTTCCACCTCTTACACTCTTTTTCTATCGCCGTTTCCTCGCTCGATGTATTCATATACATCTCTCGCTCGTCAGCCGACGATTTCCATCCTAAATTAATCTAGCCCAAAAAACGCCAAGACGGTTTGTCTTGGCGTTTTATCGTTTGCATAGCAAACAAATACTTATTAGTTAGATACGTAGGGGAGAAGTG
>JAFTKM010000022.1 GCA_017453245.1 Clostridia bacterium | reverse complement strand
GAAAGTTGAAAGTTGAAAGTTGAAAATGGAAAGTTGGTTGAAACTTACTTCTGCTTTACCGCCTTCGCCATACCTCTGAAATTGCAACAAGGGTATTATAGCACAAGATATTTATTTTGTCAATTATTTTTTCGTAAAATAATTTGCGGGCGGGGAGCGTGAGCTTTTGAGCGTTGCTAAGGCATAGAAAGGCTCATCCTTGCCCATAGAACACTGCCGAAAGATGTGTTAATATATTATTAATAATATAAATAGTAAAGTTGTACAAGTGCGCGCCCACGCCTTTGTGCAAAGTGTGAAAACTTTCCGCGCGTTCATTTCTTGTGCTTGACTTAATTTGGCGTTTATGTTATCATATGGATGGTAAAGTGTAGTGATTATCCGTTCTTGCCTTGCGGAAGGGTGAAACCGCAATGCATGATCGGGCAGAATGCCCTTGCTTTAGCTTGCTGAGAGTAGGTACTTGCTCTCTTCGGGGAGCTATAGCCTGACCTTCGGAGCTCTAGCGACTCTGCATATAATCATAAGGGTACACTCGCTTTAACACTTGATTCCCTTGCCAAGGAATCAGGTGAAAAAAATGGCGAAAATCAAAAAAGGAGAAAAACATGAAAAACAGAATTATCGCACTTCTGCTTGCAATGGTTGTTCTTGTTATGTGTCTTGCTTCCTGCGGTGGCGGAGAAGATACGCCCGGTCCGGGTGAAGGCGGCGGAAATGACCTTGGTGGTGGCCAAGGTATAATCAACGACAACTATCCCTGGAGAACAACCAACCTCGTCTTCCAGTTGACCGAGAACTCCAACTCTCAGGAGCTCCCCTCTACCTGTAGAAGATATCTTGCAGGCGACCTTGAAGGCTTCGAGGATGATGCATCGACTATCGATGACTGGGTTTCTGACAGAAACGAGGATGCTCTCGAGTACACCAACGTTACTGTTACCTATGACTATCTTCCCGACATTTCCGCTCACGGATGGGGTCAGAACATCAACACCATCTTCGAGGAAGTAATGGCTAAGGACGCAGGACGTCCTGATATGTACTGTAACTTCGTTTACGATATGGTTGCAGTTTCCCTTAAGGGCGCGTTCGCAAACCTCAAGTCCACAACCATGTACAAGGATGGTCACGAGCTCGCAGGCGCAGACCACAACTATTTCACCTTCGTTAACCCCGATGAGAACACAGCAACTGATGAATTCGGCGAGTACCTTGATACCGGTAAGGGTTACATGTACGAGTACATGAGATCTCTTACTCTCTCCAAGTTCAAGATGTACTGCCTCTCCTCTGACTATTTCACCGATATGGTACGTGCGTTCCTTATCGTTCCCGTTAACATCGGTCTTCTTGAGACTCTCCAGGCAGATATGGAGAACGAGGGTCTCTACAACTCCAACAGAGCTCAGACCTTTGATGAAAATGGAAACGAAGAGACCAACTACACCATCGAGGACTTCTATCAGCTTGTAACCGATAAGCAGTGGAACTATGAAACTCTCGCTGCTTTCTCTGCAGCTGTTACCATTGAGGGTGAGGGTGACGACGGCACAGACCTTCGCGATACCGTAGGCTTTGCACTTGGTTCCGCTTCCGGTCTTCCCGCTTCCGGTATTCTTTATACCACCTCTATCACCATTATCGACAGAGAGTATGACGTAGCTAAGGGTGATTACACCTATTCCTACCCCTATACTCACCAGGTCGCAGACGGTCAGTTTGAGATGGATAGCGACGGTACTCACGAGGAGCTTATCACCTTCTGCGCAAACCTCTCTAACCTCTTCAACCAGCCCGGCGTTATCGCAGTTAACAACTCTCAGACTCAGGGCTTTGGCTCTGACGCTCTTCTTGCGATCCGCCAGAGATTTGCCGGTAACTACGTTCTCTTCGGCGGTATCATCTGTCTTGGATCTCTTGAGTACGACGTTTATAAGGAAATGAACGGCGAGGGCGGCACAGGCTACGGTATCGTTCCTGTTCCTCTTTACAGAGCAAGCTACGTTGAGGATGGCGTAACTAAGGTTGATCCTTACCTTACCCAGATCCACAACATCGGTAGAATCGGTGCTATCTCTTACACCACCGAGAAGTTCTCTCAGTGCACCGCATACCTCAACTATCAGTCCGTCAACTCCACCGAAATTCTTACCGAGTACTATGACTACAAGCTTCAGTACGACGTTGTAGGTACCGGTGTAAAGGGTAACGTTGAGATGCTTAAGTACATCCGTGAGAACGTTCGTTCCGCATTCGATAAGGCTTTCGAGGATGCTCTTGGTAGATTCTACAGCGCAACCGATGAGGAAGCTATGAACGAGCAGTGGCATACCATGATCAAGAATGAGGAGTTCGACCTTACCGGTGATGAGATGAGAGCATACTATGCATCTCTCACTCCCAAGAAGGCATGGAGACTCTACAACCTTGAGTATAGCGTATATCCCACCCTTCCTAACTAATTTACATAACAGTTAATTAGCTTTTTAAGACAGAGCGGTTTCAGCGTGTTATCCTTAACGGAGAACACGCTGAAACTAAGTTTGCCCTTTGGGCAAGTGAAGTTATCTTCGATAGTGAAGTTCACTTCGTGAGTGAAGTTTCACCTAACGGCGAAGTGATGGGCAAACTTAACTTCACTGCGAGCCTTGACGAGCAACTTCACTGTGCCTGATGTCCTGCATCTGCACAACTTCACTTTTGCGACAGCAAAAACTTCACTAACAGAAAAAAGAGCATACACATAAGGTTTAACGCCTTGCGTGTGTGCTCTTTCTGCTTGTAATAGGGGTTTGGGCGTAGCCCATACTGAATTTGTCCCGACAAATGCGATGCTCGCACTTAGCAAAACTTCCAAATTCTCCGCTAAGGACATCACCCTTCGTCCGCTCTGTTTTTTCTTTCCTTGCATAAAGCAAAACGCAAGAATGATATTTGCTCGATCCCCCAGCTGAAATACTTGACTTAATCGACAAAATATATTACAATAAGGGAAGAAAAGATAAAGAGGTACACAGTATGTCGAGAATAATACTTGCTTCCGGCTCTCCGCGCAGGCGTGAGTTGCTCGGCAAGCTTTACGATAAATTTGAGGTCATAACCTCCGAGGTGGATGAGAGCCTTGACGGTGAAATTACCCCCTTGGAGGGCGTTGAAATCTTGTCGGTGAGAAAGGGAAGGGCGGTAGCAGAGAAGCTTCCCGAGGACTGTATCGTCATCTCATCGGATACCCTTGTTGAGATTGGCGGTGAGCCGCTCGGTAAGCCCACGTCACGTGAGGACGCGCACCGTATGCTCAGCCTCCTTTCAGACAATTACCATAACGTGCATACAGGCATTGCGGTACATCATAAAGGACGCGTAATTTCGGGCGTAGCCTCGGCGCGTGTAAAGTTTAAGCCCCTTTCCGATGAGGAAATATACGCCTATATCGACGGCGGAGAGCCTATGGATAAGGCGGGAGCTTACGCTATCCAGGGTGAGGGCGGAAAATTCATTGAGGGGTATGACGGAGACTTCGACACCATTATGGGACTGTCGGTCAGCCTTACCAAAAGCCTGATTGAGAGGATAACCGAGAATGACTAAAAAACAGAAGAGGAAGCGCCTCGCTCTGATAGTCGAGCGCTTCAAGGAAATATACCCCGAGGCGACCTGCGCGCTCGAGTATAACGGCGACCCGTGGAAGCTGCTCGTTATGGGCAGACTCTCTGCGCAGTGCACCGACGCGAGGGTTAATATAGTTTGCCGTGAGCTTTTCTCACGCTTCCCGGATGCCCGTGCTATGGCTGATGGAGAGCTTGAAGAAATCGAGCGCATTGTCAAGCCCTGCGGCCTCTACCGTATGAAGGCGTCGAGCATCAAGGAGGCATCGCGCATGCTTGTCGAGGATTACTCGGGTGAGCTGCCACGCGATATGGACGAGCTTCTTAAGCTGCCGGGCGTGGGACGTAAAATAGCAAACCTTATTCTCGGTGACGTATACGGTCTTCCGGCTGTCGTGTGCGACACGCACTGTATGAGGATATGCGGCCGCTTCGGAATGTATAACGAGAGCCTGCGCGACCCGAATAAAATAGAGAAGATCCTTCTTGAGCTTCTCCCATACGGCGAGGGCTCGGATTTCTGTCACAGGATAGTTAACTTTGGCAGAGATGTCTGCTCCTCCCGCTCGCCGAAATGCGCTGAGTGCCCTATGCGGGATCTGTGTGAGCATCATCTAAAGGAAGCAAGGCTTAAGAAGGGATAGAGTATGGCTGAGAGAATAAAGATATCCCTCCCTGTAATTGTAGAAGGGAAGTATGATAAGAGCACCGTCTTATCTATGTTTGACACAACGGTTATAACGCTCGGCGGATTTGGAGTTTTTAATTCCAAGGAAAAGCAGGCGCTTATCAGGCGCGTAGCCTCGGGCGGAATTATTGTACTCACCGACTCGGACGGCGCGGGCAAGGTTATCCGCTCCTTCTTAAACGGAATTATACCTAAGGATAAGATATACAACCTCTATATACCGAAGATACCGGGCAAGGAAAAACGCAAGACCTCACCCTCAAAGGAGGGGCTCCTCGGCGTCGAGGGAATGGGCAGAGAAGAGCTTATGCGTGTCCTATCTCCTTTTATCGTTGATAGTGACTCTGGTGTACGATCTCACAAAAATGGGGCGGAATTGATAACTAAAGTTGACTTTTATATGGATAAACTCACCGGAGCGGAGAATTCTGCCGCCAGACGTGATGAGCTCGCCAAGCATTTTGGACTGCCTGACGGTATGAGTGCCAACGCGCTTCTTGAGGCTCTGAATATCATAACCGACAGGGAAGAATATAAGAAAGTAGTCGAGTCGGAATTGTAAGAAAAGGAAAAAATCCGCAAGGCGCGGTATTTATCCTGCGGCAAAAGCACTAATATATGACGAGGGAGGAGTAATTATCCTCCCTCTTGTATATATTTTAACAAATATTTTTATTTTCTTCTTTACTTTTAGAATTTTATATGCTATAATATAAAATTGAGGTACGAGGGCGCGCTCTCGCACCCGTAAAATGTGTATTATTAAATTTTTTATATGGAGGAAAAACCAATGATAGTCAGAAAGAAAATTTCTATGGATGGTAACACCGCTGCTGCTCACGTTTCTTACGCGTTCACAGAGGTTGCCGCTATCTATCCTATCACCCCTTCCAGCCCTATGGCTGAAGTAACAGACACTTGGTCCGCTTCTGACAAGAACATCTTCGGCGAGCCCGCTAAGAACATCTTCGGCGAGAACGTTGAGGTTGTTGAAATGCAGTCCGAGGCAGGTGCAGCAGGTGCTGTTCACGGTTCTCTCGGAGCAGGCGCTCTTACCACTACTTACACCGCATCTCAGGGTCTTCTTCTTATGATCCCCAATATGTACAAGATCGCCGGTGAGCTTCTTCCTTGCGTTATTCACGTTTCCGCAAGATGCGTAGCTTCCCACGCTCTTAACATCTTCGGTGACCACTCCGACGTATACGCTTGCCGTCAGACCGGCTTTGCTATGCTCGCTGAGACCAACGCACAGGAGATCATGGACCTTGGCGCAGTAGCACACCTTGCTACCATTAAGTCCAGAGTTCCCTTCCTTAACTTCTTCGACGGCTTCAGAACCTCTCACGAGATTCAGAAGGTTGCCGCTTGGGATTACAAGGATCTTGCAGATATGGTTGACTGGGATGCAGTTCAGGCATTCCGTAACAGAGCTCTCAACCCCGAGCACCCCGTACTTCGCGGCTCGGCTGAGAACGGCGACATCTTCTTCCAGCACAGAGAGTCCTGCAACCCCTACTACGATGCACTTCCCGCAATCGTTGAGGAGTACATGGACAAGGTTAACGAGAAGCTCGGCACTAACTACAAGCCCTTCAACTACTACGGCGCTCCCGATGCAGATCGCGTGATCATCGCTATGGGCTCTGTATGTGACGTTGCAGAGGAAGTTATCGATTACCTCCTTGCTAAGGGCGAGAAGGTTGGTCTTGTTAAGGTCAGACTTTACAGACCCTTCGTTGCAGAGAAGCTCGCTGCAGCAATTCCCGAGACCGCAAAGGTTATCTCCGTTCTTGACAGAACCAAGGAGCCCGGCTCTCTTGGCGAGCCCCTTTACCTCGACGTTATCGCAGCTCTCAATGAGGTTGGCAGAAGCGTAAAGGTTCTTGGCGGTAGATACGGTCTTGGCTCTAAGGACACCACTCCCGCTTCCATCTTCGCAGTATACGCTAACATGGCAGGCGAGAAGAAGAACCACTTCACCATCGGAATCGTGGACGACCTTACCGGTCACTCTCTTGACGAGCAGCCCGCTCCCGACACCGCTCCTACCGATATGATCCAGTGCAAGTTCTGGGGTCTCGGCGGCGACGGTACCGTTGGTGCAAACAAGAACTCCATCAAGATCATCGGTGACCACACCGATAAGCATATCCAGGCATACTTCCAGTATGACTCCAAGAAGACCGGCGGTATCACCATTTCTCACCTCAGATTCGGTGACTCCCCCATCAAGTCCTCTTACTACATCAATAAGGCTGACTTTGTTGCTTGCCACAACTCGGCATATCTCAACAAGTATGATATGATCTCCGACGTTAAGCCCGGCGGTACCTTCCTTCTTGACTGCCAGTGGACCGATGCAGAGCTTGATGCTCACCTTCCTGCATCCGTTAAGTCCTATATTGCAAACAACAACGTTAAGTTCTATACCATCAACGCAACCCAGCTTGCTATCAGCCTTGGTAACGCAAAGGTTAAGAACACCGTGCTTCAGTCCGCGTTCTTCACCCTTGCAAACATCCTTCCCGCAGAGGAAGCAAACGGCTATATGAAGTATATGGCTACCAAGTCTTACCTCAAGAAGGGTCAGGCTATCGTTGACCTCAACCACGCAGCTATCGACGCAGGTAAGGACGCTATCCACGAGGTAGCAGTTCCCGCATCCTGGAAGGACGCAGGCAAGACCGCTCCCGCAGCTAAGGTAGAGGGCAAGAGACAGGATCTCATCGACTTCGTAAACGACGTAGTTGTTCCCGTTGGCGCAATGAAGGGTGATTCCCTCACCGTTGGCACCTTCGCTAAGTATGCGGACGGTACCTTCCCCCAGGGCTCTGCCGCTTTCGAGAAGAGAGGCGTTGCAGTTACCGTTCCTCAGTGGAACCCCGAGCACTGTATCCAGTGTAACAACTGTGCGTTCGTATGTCCTCACGCTTGTATCCGTCCCTTCGCAATGACCGAGGAAGAGGCAGCAGCTGCTCCCGCAGTTACCAAGTTCGCCGCTAAGCCCGTTCTTAAGACTAACTACAAGTTCACCATGTCCGTATCTCCCCTTGACTGTATGGGATGTACTCTTTGTGTTAAGGCTTGTCCCGTTAACAAGAACGAGAAGCTCGGTACCGCTATCGAGATGAAGCCCATCGCTACTCAGCTTGATCAGCAGGCAGCTTACGACTACGCTGTTGCTAACGTAGCAGAGAAGTCTGAGCTTGTTGCTACCACCGTTAAGGGCAGCCAGTTCAAGCAGCCCCTCCTTGAGTACTCCGGCTCCTGCGCAGGCTGTGCAGAGACCTCTTACGCTCGTCTTATCACCCAGCTCTTCGGTGAGAGAATGTATATCTCCAACGCTACCGGTTGTTCGTCCATCTGGGGCGGCTCCGCGCCTGCTACTCCTTACACCGTAAATAACGCTACCGGCCGCGGTCCCGCTTGGGCTAACTCCCTCTTCGAGGATAACGCTGAGCACGGTCTCGGTATCTACGTTGGTCAGAAGGCAGTTCGTGAGAAGCTCATCGGTTACGTTAAGGAGCTTCGTCAGAACGTTTGTGACGAGGAAAAGGCAGCTATCATCGATAACTACCTTAACACCGTAAACGACGGTAAGGCTAACGAGCCCGCAACCAAGGCTCTCGTTGCTATGCTTGAGTCCTGCGATTGCAAGAATCCTCTCAAGGACAAGATCCTTGCAGAGAAGTCCTACCTCTCCAAGAAGGCAGTTTGGATCTTCGGTGGTGACGGTTGGGCATACGATATCGGCTTCGGCGGTCTTGACCACGTGCTTGCTTCGGGCGAGGACGTAAACATTATGGTATTCGATACCGAGGTTTACTCCAACACCGGCGGACAGGCTTCCAAGGCTTCTCAGATCGGTCAGGTTGCTCAGTTCGCAGCAGCAGGTAAGGCAATCGGCAAGAAGAACCTTGCAGAGATCGCTATGTCCTACGGCTACGTTTACGTTGCACAGGTTGCTATGGGCGCTGATATGAACCAGACTCTCAAGGCAATGGCAGAGGCTGAGGCTTATCCCGGACCTTCCATCATCATCGGCTACGCTCCTTGTGAGATGCACTCCATCAAGGGCGGTATGGCTAACTGCCAGGACGAGATGAGAAAGGCTGTTGAGGCAGGCTACTGGCATATGTTCAGATTCAACCCCGCTGCAGAGAAGAAGTTCACTCTCGACTCCAAGGCACCCACCGGCGACTACCAGGCATTCATCAACAGCGAGGCAAGATACACCAGACTTGCTCAGCAGTTCCCCGAGAGAGCTAAGGAGCTCTTCGAGAAGGCAGAGGCAACTGCAAAGGCAAAGTATGAGCGCCTCGTTAAGTTCGTTGATTTCTATAGCTAATAATTTTGCGAATTTTGCCCAACCGTCACCTGGCTCGTCGTAGGTTTCTACGACTTCGGGTTCCGCTTGAACAAACTTCATCAAAATTATAGCGCTATGGTATTTAGCGTAATTACTGACTTGTAAATAGTTAGATATCGACTCCCACGGGGCAACCCGTGGGAGTTTTTTTGCTTAAATGAGGCTTTCTCGCGGCAGAAAAATAGTAAAATAAAAAGATTGATAAATTATTGACAATCTCTTCATATTGTTATATAATAGACGTAGTAAACAAAAACCGAAAGGAAATACCAGAATGAACAGATTTGTACTTAACGAAACTTCCTATCATGGCGCGGGCGCGATCAGCGCTATTGCTACCGAGATTCAGGCAAGAGGCTTTAAGAAGGCTCTTGTTGCTTCCGACCCCGACCTTATCAAGTTCGGTGTAACAAAGAAGGTTACCGACGTGCTTGACAACGCGGGCATCGCTTACGAGATCTTCTCCGACATCAAGCCTAACCCCACTATCGAGAACGTGCAGGCAGGTGTTGAGGCGTTCAAGGCTTCGGGCGCTGACTGCATCGTAGCCATCGGCGGCGGCTCCTCTATGGATACCGCTAAGGCTGTTGGTATCATCATCACCAACCCCGAGTTCGCTGACGTTCGCTCTCTTGAGGGCGTTGCTCCTACCAAGAATCCTTGCGTTCCGATCATTGCGGTTCCCACCACCGCAGGTACTGCTGCAGAGGTTACCATCAACTACGTTATTACCGACGTACAGAACAACAGAAAGATGGTATGCGTAGACGTGCACGATATTCCCGTAGTAGCAGTAGTTGACCCCGATATGATGTCCACTATGCCTAAGGGACTTACCGCGGCTACAGGTATGGACGCTCTCACTCACGCTATCGAGGGTTATATCACCGGCGGCGCTTGGGCGCTCTCCGACATGTTCCACATCGAGGCTATCAGAATCATCGCTAAGTCTCTGCGCGGCGCAGTAGAGAACACCAAGGAGGGCAGAGAAGGTATGGCTCTTGGCCAGTACATCGCAGGTATGGGCTTCTCCAACGTAGGTCTTGGTATCGTTCACTCCATGGCACATCCTCTCGGCGCGCTCTACGATACTCCTCACGGCGTTGCAAATGCTATTATTCTTCCCACGGTTATGGAGTATAATGCTCCCGCAACCGGCGAGAAGTACAGAGAGATCGCACGCGCTATGGGTGTTGAGGGTGTTGACGCTATGTCTGTTGAGGAGTACCGCGCGGCAGCTATCGCGGCTGTTAAGCAGCTCTCTCTCGACGTAGGAATTCCCGCAGATCTCAAGGAGATCGTAAAGGTAGAGGACGTACCCTTCCTTGCGCAGTCTGCATACGATGATGCTTGCCGTCCCGGCAACCCCAGAGAGACCTCTGTTGAGGAGATCACCGCTCTTTACATGAGCCTTCTTTGATACTGAAGCATAGGTAAAATATACGTGGCTGCCGTGGATCATATCTGCGGCAGTCCTTTTTGCGTCATCGGGGTAAAAAGCCCAAAAACGTGAGAAAAAACGAGAAAAAATGGGATTTTAAGACTTGGGGATTTCTAAATGCTCGGGGTTGACTTGGGGCGATTGTAGTTAACCAAGGTCGACTTTGACAAATTGTGGGATAAATGGTACAATAATTACAGTGAGAGCGAGAAAGACTCTCGCTATAAATCCCGGGTGAAAATATATTGAAAAACGTCGTTACCGTCCGGGAAGAAATCTAAAATTTTTGGAGGAATTATGGCAATCAGTTTAATTTTAAGCGCGATATTTGTTGTTGCGTTACTTGTGGGCGCAGGCCTTATGGCGTGGCGTCTTTATCAGACAAAGTTCAAGAAGCTCAGCTTCTCGGGTACTATCGTTATTCTCGTGGCAATTCTTTGCCTTGCTCTTATACCCGGCAGCTTCCACACCGTTGAGGCGGGCCAGATCGCGGTAGTAAAGCATCTCGGTGAGGCGAGAAACGTCCGCACTGCGGGTACTTACTTCGATTTCTGGATCACAGAGAAGTATGAGTACTATGACGCTAAGGTTCAGAATATGGACATCAGGACTCAGGCGTACTCCAAGGATGCGCAGACTATGACCATCGCTATGAACGTTCAGTACAAGATCGACGAGGCCAAGGTTATCGACATCGCTAACCAGTATGGAACCATCGACCTTCTTGCAAACCGTATCGAATCCATCGCTACCGAAAAGGCTAAGGCAACTCTTTCTTCCTACTCCGCGATGAACATTATCGAGACTCGTTCTACCATTTCTCCTCTTGTAGAGGAAACTATCAAGAGTGCGGTCAATGAGGAATACTGTGTTGATATTGTGGCTGTTGTGCTAACTAATATTGACTTTTCCGATGCTTTTGAGAAGACTGTTGAGGATAAGATGATTGCAGAGCAGGAGAAGCTCAAGGCGGAATATGAGAAGGAGACCGCTATCGTCAACGCTGAGAAGGAGCTCGAGGTTGCTAAGCTTCAGGCTCAGGCAAAGCTTGAGAAGGCTAAGGCTGATGCTGAGGCTCAGATCGAGGTTGCAAGGGCAGAGGCTACCGCCGTTAAGCTCAAGTCCGTTGAGGTTGCGCGTGCGCTCGGCTTTACCATTCTCGAGACCGAGATAACAGACGAGGAGGGCATTGTTACCTCCGTTGAGTATGAGATCGACTTCACCGGCAAGTCCACAGAGGAGGTTCAGCTCATCACCGAATACCTTAAGTACATAGAGTATCTTTCCAAGTGGAATGGCGAGCTTCCCGAGGTTATGACAGGTGACTCCGCATCTATAATGATCCCCGTTGATCCTACTGCATAATCTAATAGTATATAATAAAGCGTGGGCGCGGCAGCTTTGCCGCGCCTGTTTTTATTCTTCGAAAAAAACTTCCTGAAAAAATTCAAAAAACGTCTTGACAAATCATATTTTGGCGAGTATAATGTTATACGGTTAGCAAAGGCTAACTCGATAATTTCGCTTTTTAGATATAATGGAGAGAATTATGACTTTACTTAACGCTGAGGAAGGAAAAGAATATATCGTTTCGCGCATAGACACCGATGACGAGGAGCTCAACTCCTTTTTGTTCTCGCTCGGATGCTACAGCGGCGAGCCCATCACCGTTGTCACACGCCGTAAGCACGGCTGTGTCGTTTCCATCAAGGACGGCAGATACAATATCGACAACGACCTTGCCGAGGCTATTGTAATAGAATAAATATATTGAGCCATTTAGCCCGCGCGGTATTAATGGCTCTGTGATTTGAAACACGGTTAGCAGAGGCTAACTCGACTAAGCAGTATTATTAAAAACATAAATATAGGAGGAATCCAAATGAGAATCGCTCTTGCGGGTAATCCTAACAGCGGCAAAACCACGATGTACAACGCTCTCACCGGCAGAAATGAAAAGGTCGGTAACTGGGCGGGCGTAACCGTTGACAAGAAGGAGCACCCTATCAAGAAAAGCTATTACTCCGGCGCTGAGGAGCTTATAGCAGTTGACCTTCCCGGCGCATACTCGATGTCTCCCTTCACCTCGGAGGAGAGCATCACCTCGGACTACGTACAGAATGAGCATCCCGACGCTATAATCAACATCGTCGATGCTACCAACCTTTCCCGTAGCCTCTTCTTCACCACCCAGCTTCTCGAGCTCGGTATTCCGCTCGTTGTAGCGCTCAACAAGACCGACTCCAATGAGAAGAAGGAGAACAAGATCGACGCGGCAAAGCTCTCCGAGCTTCTCGGCTGTCCCGTAATTGAGACAGTTTCCACCTCTGCAAAGGGCCTTGATAAGGTCGTAGAGGCGGCTGCAGGCATCGTAGGCAAGGAGCAGAAGGCTCTTTACCGTCAGGCTGACATTGACCTCGCTGATAAGGCATCGGTTGAGGCAGAGGACAGACGCCGCTTCGCGTTTGTCAATGACGTTGTTAAGAAGGTTGAGACCAGAAAGGTCCTCACCAAGGACAAAAATATCGGTGACAAGATCGACAACGTGCTCACCAACAAGTGGCTCGGTATTCCGATCTTCGCTGTCGTAATGTTCCTCGTATTCCAGATCTCGCAGTCCTGGCTCGGCGCCTGGATCGCTGAGGGCCTTGTGTTTAACGAGGGCGCAGAAAATGAATTCGCCATTCCCGGCCTTGTAACTCTCATCGAGATGTTCGGTGAGTGGGTTGGCGGACTTCTTGAGAATGCAAATCCGCTTCTTTCCTCCATCATCGTTGACGGTATCATCGGCGGTGTAGGCGCGGTTGTCGGATTCCTTCCTCTCGTAATGGTAATGTACTTCCTTATCGCGCTCCTTGAGGATTGCGGATATATGGCTCGCGTTACCGTTGTTCTTGACCCCATCTTCAAGAAGGTTGGTCTTTCCGGTAAGTCGGTTATCCCCTTCATCATCGGTACAGGCTGCGCTATCCCCGGCGTTATGGCTTGCCGTACCATTAGAAACGAAAGAGAGCGCAGAGCTACCGCAATGCTCACACCCTTCATGCCCTGCGGCGCAAAGCTTCCCGTAATCTCGCTCTTCGCGGGCGCGTTCTTCGGCGAGAGCCGTTGGGTAGGCGTTTCTATGTACTTCATCGGTATTATCCTTATTCTTCTTTGCGCGCTTCTTATCAACGCGCTTAACGGCTACAAGCCTAAGAAGTCCTTCTTCATCATCGAGCTCCCCGAGTACAAGGCTCCGAGCTTCAAGAAGGCGGCTCTCTCTATGTGTCAGCGCGGCTGGTCCTACATAGTTAAGGCGGGTACTATTATTCTTGTATGTAACTTCGCAGTTCAGCTTATGCAGACCTTCGGCTGGAATCTTCAGCCCGTTGAGGATGCAGGCGAGTCTATTCTTGCTACTATCGCTACTCCCTTTGCATATCTCTTCGCTCCCATTGTCGGTGTTGTTGCTTGGCAGCTTGCAGCAGCGGCTATCACAGGCTTCATCGCTAAGGAGAACGTCGTAGGTACTCTTGCAGTTTGCTTCGTAGGTCTTGAGAATCTTATCGACACCGAGGAGCTTGCTCTTATGGAGGGCGCAGGCGCTGAGGTTGCAGGCATTATGGCAATCACCAAGGCGGCGGCTCTTGCATACCTTATGTTCAATCTCTTTACCCCCCCTTGCTTCGCGGCTATCGGTGCGATGAACTCCGAGATCAAGGATAAAAAGTGGCTCTTCGCAGGCATTGGAATTCAGCTTGCAGTAGGTTACTGCATCGGCTTCCTTACCTTCTTCTTCGGCTCGATATTCACCGGAGCAGACCTCGGTAAGCCCTGGATGAGCATCCTCGGTTGGGTTATCGTTGCCGCTATCGTGGCTATCTTCGCCTTCGCTATCCTTAAGAAGCGTGAGGAGGTAAAGCGCGAGGCTGAGGCAAAGAAAACGGTGAACGTGTAATATGGGCCCCATCGATTTTGTCGTAATAGCGGTTATCGCTCTTATCGTAGGCGGCGCATCCTTCTACATATACCGCGCTAAAAAGAGCGGCAAGAAGTGCATCGGCTGTCCCGACAGCGCATCCTGCCAGAGCGGTAGCAAGTGCTCAGGCTCATGCTCATCCTGCTCCTGCGGCTGCAGCAGCAAGGAAGAAAATTAAAATAATCAAAAAAACTCCGTAAAAAAAGACTATGCCCGAGCATCAAGCTCGGGCATAGTTTTTTACTTAAAATACAAAATATTATTTACAAATATGGCGTTTTAAGGCCTCAAAGGACTCGTCGGATATATGGTGCTCGATCTTACAAGCATCGTTTATCGCAACGTCCTTGTCTACGCCGAGACTGATGAGAAAGTCGCTGATAACGCTGTGGCGCGCATACATCTTCTCTGCAACCTCGCGGCCGACGTCGGTAAGGGAAATATAGCCGTCCTTATCAACGCTTATATATCCGCCGTTTTTGAGCAGGCCTACCGCTCTTGACACACTCGGCTTTGAGAAGCCCATATGCTCGCAGATGTCTATCGAGCGCACGTTGGGGTTTTCCTCGGTGAGTATATATATTGTTTCGAGATACATCTCGCCTGATTCTTGTAAATGCATTTTTTCCTCTTTCTCGGTCAGGGCACAGCCCCTGTGACCGACGTTTGTTTTTAGCAGAAGCAGTCCTTGTAGTGGTCGATGGCCTCTTTGATAATTCTTGTTGCCTCCTCGCGTGTGGAAACCTCGTCAACCGCCGTATCCTTGTGCTCAAGGTTCTTATATACGGTGAAGAAGTGGCACATCTCGTCGAAGAGGTGCTTCGGGAGCTCGTCTATTGAGGTGTAGTGGTTGTAGTTGGGATCATTGAAGGGAATGGCGATTATCTTCTCGTCGTTTCTTCCGTTGTCGATCATCTTGATGACACCGATGGGATAGGCTCTGACAAGCGACATAGGCTCTAGCGGCTCAGCGCAGATGAGAAGGACGTCGAGGGGGTCTCCATCGTCGCCGTAGGTCCTCGGTATGAAGCCGTAGTTTGCCGGATAGTGGGTGGACGTGTAGAGTATTCTGTCGAGGATAATGAAGCCTGTCTCCTTATCGAGCTCGTATTTTTTCTTGCTTCCCTTGGATATCTCAACCACGCAGATGAAGTCCTCGGGTGTTATTCTTTTTGGTGATATGTTGTGCCAGATGTTTGCCATTTTTGCTTTCTCCTTTCTTCCTGTTATTCGACTGCGGGTATTATCCCGTCACTTTTCTGAAAGCACATTTTCTTAATTATTGTTTTGTTGTCTTACTATTATACACGAAACAAAGAAGAAAGTCAAGAAAAAATAAAAAGCTCCGTGCGTTATCACAAGGTGTGACTGGCACGGAGCTTTTTATTTGATGAAAATTAGTCAGCGAGAAGAGTGATCTTGTTGCTAAGAATCTCGGTAACAGCGTCAATGATGCCGATTACGAAACCGATACCGGTGAAGCAAAGGATACCAGCTACGAGGGTAACGATATTCTTGGTCTCAAGGTAGCGAACGATTCTGTAAACACCGGATACAACTACGCCAAGAACGATAAGGATAAGAACCTTAACGAGCTTAGGAAGCGCTTCAAACTGAGCGGTGATGGACTTGGATGCCATTTTCGTTTTCTCCTTATGTATTATTGTGTTAGCGGTCCTTCCGCTATTATAGATTATATCACATTGTTAAGCTTATTTCAAGTGGAAGATTGGATTTTCTCTAAAAAAATCAAGTAATGAAATATATGCAAGAAAAATAGGGTATAGAACCTCTTATCTTATCATTTCACTCTTCGGACCTGTCGAGGTATGGGACCTTATAATTCTGTCAACCTCGGAAAGGTCGGATACTATCATATCGCCGACAATGGTGTTCTTTAATGCCGCCATTGCGTTGCCGTATTTTACGGCATTTTCAATGCTTCCGTATTTGATAAGACCGTACAGAGCTCCCGCAACGTAGGCGTCGCCCGAGCCGATTCTGTCAACGACGTCGATGTTCTCGTAAGCCGCCTCCTCAAAGTGACGGTCCTCGCGGCAATCGTACGCGAGCGAGGTGAAGTTATGCTTGGTGGGAGAGATTACGGTGCGGCTGGTCGATGCGATAACCGAGAGGTTAGGGTGCTTCTTGGCGAAGTGCTTATGTATCTCCTTAAGCGTTCCCGTCATACCGAACATTCTTCTGAGCGTTTCCTCGGATATGAAGAGTATGTCGATGTAGGGAAGAAGCTTCTCGATAGAGGACCTTGCCGCCTCCTCGCTCCAGAGCGAGGCTCTGTAATTGACGTCAAACGAGATGACCGCTCCCTTATCGTGGAAGGCCTTCACCATCTTCGTGACCTCGCGGCGTATCTCGTGGCTGAGCGCGAGGGTAATTCCGCTGGTGTGGAATACCTTGGTCGTCTCATATACGCCCTCGGGCAGCTCATCTGCCTTAAAGGTTGTGAAGGAAGATAGCTTTCTGTCATACGAGACTATCGGGAGTCTCGGATAGGCGCCGCTTTCATAGTAATAGATGCCGAGTCTTTTTTCATCGGTATCATCGTAAAGAATATAATCGTCGCTTGTACCCGCAAAGCGTATCTTGTGCTTGATGAATTTTCCTATCTCGCTTTTCGGGAGCTTTGTGATAATGCCGGTGCGCAGGCCGAGCATAGATATGCCCGAGACAACGTTGAGCTCAGAGCCACCCGCCATCTTCTCAAAGGTCTCGCAGTAGGAGATCCTCTCCTTGCCCGAGGGGGAGAGCCTCAGCATAACCTCGCCAATGCCGAGTGCGTCAAATTCGCGGTCGGTATTGAAATTGATCATAATATCCTCCGTAAACGTTTCGTCTGATTATATTTTATACGTTTTTCTGCGCTTTGTCAATAAAATGAAGTAAACATTCGGCCCTTGACGCAGGAAAATTGTGGATCAATAACCGCTTATAGGCAGATCCTCGTTATCCTCGCCCTTGATTATCTCAAGTATTCTTACGTAATAACTCATAGTAGGGCTTACCTCAACGAGTATTCTGTCGTCCTTTTTGCGTCCCATCAGGGCAGAGCCGAGAGGCGATTCCTTGCTGATATATCCCTCGAGCGCGTTTTGTCTTAAGGTGGTTACTATCTGTATTTCACGCTCCTTGCCCGCCTTCTCGTTGAAGATTCTGACTCTGTCAAAGAGAGATACCGTGTCCGCGCTGTCGTCAATCTCTATGATCCTCGCGGTCCTTATCATATTCTCAAGGTAGCGTATCCTGCCTTCGTTTCTGCGCTTTTCTCGCTTTGCCTCCTTGTATTCGGCATTTTCGGAGAGGTCACCAAACTCTCGCGTGCGCTTCATCTCAGCCATAAGCTTTGGTGCGAGCTCTACCTGACGGTAGCGGATCTCCTCCTCCATCTTCTTTATATCAACCGATGTTAATTCGTCGTACATATTTCCTCCACGGATTTTTCTTTTGCTAAATTAAATACGCCAAACGGCATTTTTTGCTCGCTATTCGGACATCTTTTTGATGACGTAATCAATATACCTATCCGCCGCGTCTATATCGGTGAGCGCATAGATCATTCTCGTGCCTACAACGTCCTCGATTTCGTTGAGCACCCATCTGCCGTTATGACGGATAAAGTCAACGCCGACAAAGTCGAAGCGGAGCGCTTCTCTCAGCTTATCTATTGCCCACAGCATATCCTCTGTCGGCGTGTCAAGCTCTGCCTTGCCGCCGAGTGAGAAGTTTGAACGAAAGTCGACCGCCGACGTGCGCTTTGCCGCCGCGATTATCTCGTCTCCCATAACGTACACACGCATATCTACGCCCGGCTCGTCGCAGAGCCTTTGCACGATAACTCTCTTATTTGTCAATAATGACATTGTTTGTTTACATTCTTCGGCGTTTTTGACGAGAAATACCTCACTACCACCGTGACCGTCAACCGCTTTCAGGATAAAAGGAAAGTCGATGGACGCCATAGCCTCCTCGGCGGATGCGACCTCGTAAGTATCCATAACGGGAATACCGAGCTTCTTTGCGATAAGATAGGTTTTCCATTTATCATTAGCGATGTAGGAGGTCTGGTAGTTATTGAATGTGTAGATATAGTTGTGCGCCATTTTGACGTTGAGATGAGGGCAAATTGTCCTGACTATGGCAAAGTCGATATGCTCCCCGAGAGCCTCGTCGGTCTCATCGGGGTGGATAACGAGCTTGAGCTCGCAACCGCGCTCCTTAGCCGACTCAATCAGCCTCTCGATAAACCATTTGTTTCGCCTTGCGCCCTCGCTGTCATAGAATAGTAATCCCTTCATTTCATTTGCTCCAGAATATATTCCATGATTTTTTCGCTCATATCCACACCGGTGCACTCGAGCGATGACTTAAAGTGCGGATTTGAGTTGACCTCGCAGACGATAGGACCGTCCTTTCCGAAGAGCACGTCGACTCCCGCAAAGTCAAGACCGATAGCCATAGCGGCATCAACAGCCGCTCTTTCCATCTCGGGGCTGAGGTTGATTTTTCTCATGCTTCCGCCGTTTGAAATATTGGAGCGGAAGTCGTTTTCATTGTATCTCTCCATAGCCGAAACAACACGTCCGCCGACTACATTTACTCTTACGTCACGGCCGCGGCTCTCTGCGATAAACTCCTGCATTACGAAGTCCTTGTGACCGAGCGAGCTGACGATTTTCTTCGCCTCGTCAAGCGTGCTCGCGAGGTATACCTGCGCGCCGAATGAGCCGTATGCCTCCTTGATAATTACGGGTAAACCCAGTACCCGTGTAGCGTTTTCGACAAATTCCGGCTTGTTATAGCCGACTCCCTCGAAGGTTTTCGGCGCTATTACCGTCCTCGGTGTCAGGACCTTGCCGTCAAGAGCAAGTGCTGTGAGTATCTTGCTGTCGCATATCCCGATAGCCGAAGCCGAGTTGAAGAGCCTTATCCCCTCTGCCTCAAGCCGTCTCGCGAGGTGTATATCCTTGTCCCAAAAGAGGACAAAATTGGGCTTGTTTTTCCCGCATATCCTCTCGCCTACGGGCACTGTGAAGGAGTCCGAGGCTTTTATTTCAAGCTCTATATTGCGCCTCACGGCGGCGCGGGAAAGGTATCCGTATAGCTCGTTAAACTTTTTTGAGTCAACGAAGCCGTTTACTATGAGCCATGCCTTCATAGGCAGCCCTCCAATTATTCTGTAAGATTTATTATCGCTTCCTTGAAGCTTGTGCCGTCACCCGAGACAAAGAGCTTTATCTCGCCCGCATCGACTCTGTACTTGCAGCTCTCGTCAAGATAGCCGAGCTTTATCGAGTCGACCGTGAAGTCCACTCGCACACTTTCGCCCGCCTTTATAGAGACGCGTTTAAAGTCGATTAAAGAGCGCACGGGACGCAGAATTTTACACACGGTATCTCTGTAGTAGAGCTGAAGCACGTCTGTACCGTCTCTGTCCGAGTCGTTTTTGACGTCTACCGAAAGTGTGAATTTATCTCCGATTTTTACGCACCTTTTGTCGGTCGTCACGTCGGAATAAACGAAATCCGAGTAGGAAAGACCGAAGCCGAAGGGATAGTCTATCATTTTCTTTGCATCAATATATCCGCCGCGCGTGTGCCAGTAATCATACTGATTGTAGTAGGTGGGAGCGCAAGCGGCATCCGTGGGGATAGAGATGGGAAGCCTTGCCGAGAAGTTTTCCTTGCCGAATATAAGCTCGGCCAAAGCCTTGCCGCCAAGGTCACCCGATGAGAAGCTCTGAATGATTGCCGAAGAATAATTCTTTACCTCACTCAGCACAAGAGCTCTACCGCTGACCACAACGGTAATTATCTTCTTGCCAAGCTCGGAGAGACGCTTCAAGAGCTCGGCTTGTCTGCCCGGAACCGTGGGATTTGCTCTGTCCTTCCACTCACCGTTATAGCTGGTATCGTCGCCGATCACAGCTATTACAACGTCGGCATTTCTTGCCGCATCAAGCGCCTTGAGGATAAGCTCGTCATCATTCTCCGCAGGCGTTACGTTTACACCCTTTGCATAGATTACCTCACCCGCGAAGCTCTCGCGTATACCGCTGAGCACGGTCACCGAGTCGTCCTTCGGAGTCGCGTCGGGATTGTTCTCGGGGTGGGTGAAATACGTCCAGTCGCCGTATTGCGCCTTTATATCGTCCGCATTTGGACCTATCACGGCAATTTTCTCAACACCGCGAAGGGGAAGTGCGCCGTCGTTTTTAAGGAGCACCTGACTCTCGAGCGCCGCGCGGTGATTGAGCATCTTATGCTCCTCGCAGCCTATTACCGACCTTTCGGGGACGCATATATTTTCGTCAATAAGACCTAATTTCTCCTTAACAAGAAGTATCCTTCTTACTGCGTCGTCAAGTCTTTCCTCGCTGACGCGTCCGTTTCTTACCGCCGAGACGAGCGCATCGTAGAAGCCCTCCACCTGCATACTCATATCGTTGCCGGCGTTTATCGCCATCTCTGTCGCTTCCTCAAGATTTTCTGCCACGTGCTGACCGTTTACGAGGAATTCCACGTTTGTCCAGTCGGTCACCACAAAGCCGTCAAAGCCGAGCTCCTCCTTGAGTATCTCGGTCATCCATCTGTGGCTTGTCGTCAGGGGTGTCGCATCAATCGAGCCGTATGCGGTCATTACCGACATACATCCCGCATTTACCGCCGCGCGGAAGGCGGGTAGGAGCACCTCTCTTGCTCTGCGCTCGGTTATCTGAGTATCGTACGCGTCACGTCCGCCGGTTGCCTCGCCGTATCCGATATAGTGCTTTGCGCACGCCGCGACGAGACCGTCCCTCTGGTATCCGCGTATTATTGCCGCGCCGAGCCTTGATACAAGCTCCGTGTCCTCACCGAAGGTCTCACCGACTCGTCCCCAACGCAGGTCTCTCGCCATACAGAGCACGGGAGAGAATACCCAGTGGTGACCGTCCGCTCTTACCTCGCGCGCGGTTACAGCGCCCACCTCTTCTGTGAGCTCCTCGTCAAAGGAGCAGGCAAGTGAGAGTTGGGTAGGGAAGACCGTCGCACCCTTTAAGCAGGCGTGACCGTGTATCGCATCAATGCCGAATATCGGCTGTATGCCGTGTCTCGTTTCCTTAGCAAGACCAATATATTTTTCCTTGTTTTCTTCCTTGGTAAAGAGATATGAGCCGATCGTGCCCTTGTCGGGTATGGTGTTCTTGCCGCACGTGTCGGAAACCTGCTGCATCTGCGCCGCCTTTTCTTCTACGGTCATATTGCTTATTATTCTTTCTACGCGCTCATTACTCTTTAACATAGCTGTCTCTCCTTATATGTAGGACGTATCTATATATTCTTTACTTGAATTATATCACTTATATAAGTAAAAATCAAGTAGTATAAACCCGCACGCGCGACGTTTTACATTATGAAATTTTATGTATTTTTACCGTTTTCACACATTTTTTAAAAAATTATGATATAATTGAAAAAAAGTTTGTAAGATTTCTTTTCTTAGGGAGTCATATAAGTGAAGGAGGTGATAGAGTGACGGATTTTGAACGGTTGTATGAAAGATATTTTAATGACGTTTATTTGTACATTCTGAGGCTGTCGGCTGACGAGCACGTGGCTGAGGAAATAACAAGCGATACATTCTTCAAGGCGATGAAGTCGATCGACAGCTTCCGCGGAGATTGTGACGTACGCGTCTGGCTGTGTCAGATAGCAAAGAACAGCTATTACACTTACGTTAAGAAAAACAACAGAACCGAGCAGATCGATGAAGCAGAGATTGCCGAGATCCCTGATCTTGCCCCCAACGCCGCCGATGAATATATACGGCGCGAGGAGGTAGGCAGGATACAAAGGATACTTCACGACGTAGCCGAGCCGTATAAAGAGGTATTTATGTGGCGCGCTTACGCCGAGCTCAGCTTCAAGGAGATAGCGGGTATCTTCGGCAAGACCGAGAACTGGGCTTGCGTCACCTATCACCGCGCACGAAAAATGATTTTAGAAAGAATGGAGGAAAAAGAGAGATGAAAAAAGAATGCAGCATCGTCAGGGACCTGTTACCTCTTTACGTTGAGGATATGGTAAGCGAGGAGACGGCGGAGTACGTAATCCGTCATCTTGACGAGTGTCCCGAGTGCCTCTCAGAGCTTGAAATACTGAAGGGAGGAGCAGAGCCTCGGAAGGTCGAGCAGACGCCCGCGCCGAAGGTCGACAGCTCAGCGCCCTTCAAAAAGGTTATGAAGCGTATGAACAGAGTGTTCTATTCGTTATCCTACTCGCTCGTTATCTTCTTTATTTTCCTCGGCTTTGGCTGGACCGGCGGAGAAAACCTTATGTACAATAGCCTGATAATGCCCATTGTCGGCATCTTCGGCTACTGTGTATTCGGATACAGATCGGTCTACAAGCTCCCCCTCCTTCTTCTTATAATCGATATGTTCGTGTGCGTATTCAAGCTCGTAAAGCTTGACCTTTATTCCGCATTTATGTGGACAATTGTTTACAGTTTGTTTGTGTTAGTGGGAATTGCGATAGCATTTCTTCTACACTATGCTCTAAGAAAGGAGAAAGATTAATGAAGAAAAAAGTATTAAAAATAGCAGCCCTTACATTAGCGATCGTCCTGATCGCAGGTGTACTCCTCTTTGCCAACTCCCTTGTCGGAAATCCTCTGTCCAAGGCACTTGCGAAGAGCACCGCAGAAAAGCATCTTGAAGAAAATTACGCAAATACCGATTACGAGCTTGAGGAGGTAAAATACAGCTTCAAGGATTGTTACTACCATGCATATGTTTCATCCCCGAGCAGCATTGACACTCATTTCGAGCTCTGGATCAACGGCTTTGGCAAGCTCAAATACGATAACTTCGACTACGACGTTACCAGCGGTTGGAATACCGCAATGAGAATTGATAAGGATTACCGCAACACGGTTGAAACCCTTATCGAGAGCGGCAGCTTCCCCTATGACGTGTACATCGGCTACGGCGAGCTCGCCTTTACCACCGAGGAGTATAAGGATAACTCCACGATTCCCACCTACGCCCTCATCTCGAACGAGCTGACCGTTGACGCTTACTACAACGCAAACGAGCTTGGCAAGAGCGCGGGTAAGCTCACCGTACACATCGAGGACGCGACCGTCTCCGCCGAGCGTATGGCAGAGATCCTTCTCGGCATCCGCGAGTGCTTTGACAACGCAGGCGTCGGCTTCTACGCTATCGACCTTACTCTTGAGTATCCCGAGGACGTGGATAGCTCCGAGGGTGACAGACTTGAGGTGCTTGAGTTCCGCTATTCCGATATCTACGAGGACGGACTTGTAGAGAGAGTAGCGGAGGCCAATGAGAAGGCTAAAGCCTACTTCGGTCTTACCAAGGAAGATATCGCAGAATGATATGATGGAAAATTGATATAGATTGAGATAGAAATAGAATATAGAGATAAAAATAGAACCCACCTCCGAGGGATAACCTCGGCGGTGGGGTTTTTGGTGTTGAAGGTGGTTATTTTGTGTTGTCAGAGAATGTTAGATGCCGATTGGTGCGAACAAAGTGCCCGACTCGTACGGGAATTTCGCCTTTGGCGAATATTTGCTCGCTCTGCGCCTGGCAAGCGAGCTTGCCGATCTTCGAGCGGCAAATGCGAACCCATAGAATAAAAACGCAGAGCATTTTTATTCCGTGCCGATTGCGGCACGGGACACCATAACAAAAGGACACCCGCAAGGATGAACATCTCGTTACTATTGATACTTTCGGGTGCATACCGCGGGAGCGGTATATTGCCAAGCGAGCAGATAATCAGCAAGCTTAGATCAAACAGATCAACCGGCACAAAGAAAAATGCGAGCGGCAAACAAGTACGGGAATTTGCTATTCGTCGGCCGACACGACGAATAACGCAAGATACCGCCAGAGGAGTGCAGAAAGGAAAATCCCGAGGGCGTCGAGCCCATCGGGATTTTGTACGGGAATTTGCTCCGTCTGACAAGCTTCCCGCAGGGAAGGACGGAGCAATGTTTCGCATACCGCCCCGGGCGGTATCTTGCCAAGCGAGCAGATGTAGGTGTAATTAGTATAGAGCGGAACGATTATCGCTCATTAACCGCGAGCGGCAATACCCATAATGAAATGCTAGAATTCGATTGATGCGAACAAAGTGCTCGACTCGTACGGGAATCAGCCTCGCCCTACGAGGTCTTCGCGGAAGACGGCGAGGCTGAGATTCGAACCCATAGCGCACGGCCACAGAGTGCTATGCGAGGTAAGGTTTAGATGCTTACTTAGTAGGGAATATAGCTGAGGCTAGTATGTGCGCTGGGTTCGATGAGCGTACGAGTCATCATAAAGTAAAAAAGAACACCACCCTTTTTCGGGTGGTGTCTTTTTTATGGTGACTCGTACGGGAATCGAACCCATGTTACAGCCGTGAAAGGGCCGTGTCTTAACCGCTTGACCAACGAGCCTGGTAGCGAATGTCGGATTTGAACCAACGACCTGCCGGGTATGAACCGGACGCTCTAGCCAACTGAGCTAATTCGCCATTTTGTACGAGCCTCATAAATCTCGCTTGAGTATTATATCACAGAAAGAAAGGAAAGTCAATAGCTTTTTGAAAAATATTTTTATCTTTCATTTTGTGGGCGATTTGTCTTGGTATGGGGGTTATTTTGGAAAAACGCCGGGGCAGGGAAGAGTGAGCAAGTGGCGCTTCGCGGTTGACAAACGGAGTCTTTGGGTGTATAATAGGCATATATTAGCTTTCAACCTATCGCGCGTATTATGCACGCTAAATGATAATTAAGGAGAAGAATATGTCAGCACCCTTGCTTATTGGAATTGCGGGCGGCACCGGCTCGGGCAAATCTACCTTTGCCACCGGTCTTAAGAGCCTCTTTCCCGAGGATATAACCATCATTTCCTACGACAACTACTACAAGCCGCAGGATCACCTCTCAATGGAGGAGAGATTCAAGACGAATTACGACTGCCCTGATGCGCTTGACACCGACCTTCTTGTTAAGCACCTGCGCATTCTTCAGCGCGGCGAGGCGGTGGATATACCCAACTACGACTTCTGCATTCACACCCGCAGGGAGGACTACACGGCCGTCAAACCCACCCCCGTGATAATTGTTGACGGCATTCTGACCTTCCACGACGAGCGTCTTCGCGAGATGTTTGACATCAAGATTTTCGCTGATGCCGATGCGGACGAGCGTATACTCCGCAGACTCCGCCGCGACGTTACCGAGCGTGGCAGAGATATAGATGGTGTTATCAAGCAATACGTTGAGACGGTCAAGATAATGCACGGCATCTACGTTGAGCCTACCAAGAAGTACGCTGATATTATGATCAACGGCGGAATGAATAAGACCGCGCTTGACATCGTAGCCGCAAGAATTGCGCATAAGCTCAAGGAGGACAACGTATGAAGGCGGTAAATATTATCCTTTCGGTTCTTTTCGTAATATCCGTTGTTGTACTGACCATAACCGTATCGATCGGACTTCCGATTTACGTGAGACCCTTCTATTATGCTCACGTCGACGCGCTTGCTTTAGACGAGAAGTGGGGTATCGACAGAGAATACATAATCGAGGCTTACGACGAGGTGCTTGATTTCCTTACTCTCGAGGGCAGGGAATTCGGTACGGGCAAGCTGATACACTCCGAGGAGGGTAAGGGACACTTCGAGGATTGCAAGGTGCTCTTTGACCTCAACAGAAATGCTCTGATAATCTCATTGATAGTACTCGTTATTCTTCTTGTTCTTAACAAGCTTGGCGTTATCAGGCTTGTAAAGCCGCGGGGCTACGGTCTCACCTTCTGGGCAGGTATTGGCACACTCGCTTTGTTTGCCTCTTTGGCGGTAGTGGTCGCTATGGACTTCTCGGCAGCCTTCACCGTCTTCCACAAGATATTCTTCCCGGGTAAGGATAACTGGCTCTTTGATCCGTATACCGACCCGATAATCCTCTTTATGCCTCAGCAGTTCTTTATGAATTGCGCGATACTCATCTGCGCATCGATACTCCTGATTTCAGCCGCGTTCATAGTGATCGGCAAAATCAGAAAGGCGAGAGGAAAATAATTCTATAAAAGGTAAAACCGCTAAAATGCACACAAAAATTGGCATTTTAGCGGTTTTTAATGCTTGCGTTCAAAAAGCAATACACGAAAATGTGTTTGGGTTTTATAGGATCAATTCTCTTTGCGGATAAAGTTGGTATACACCTTGGACTCTCTTTCGATGGGCGGTAGCTGCTCCTTGCCGAGTCTTATACACTTGATAAGGAAGGCCATATTCTTGCCGAGGCCTCTCATAGTGTGCAGGCCCTCAAGATCACGCTCCGCGTCCTCTGCGCCGTTGCCGTGCACCTGATTCCAGTATCTTGCGGAGACGATAGGCATATCGCTGATGGTAAAGTACTTGTTGAGTACGTCGAAGGAAGCGGTGCATCCGCCTCTTCTTGCCGCAACCACCGATGCGCCTACCTTCATCGACTTGTCAAAGCGACTGCTGTAAAAGAGTCTGTCAAGCAGAGCGAGGAAGCCGCCGTTGGGGGAAGCGTAATATACGGGAGAGCCGATGATAAGACCGTCCGCATCCTTAAATTTTTCAGCGATCTCGTTGACTATATCATCGTGTACGCACTTACCGAGCTTGCCGCAGGCATAGCAGCCCGAGCATCCTCTTACGGCAAGGTGTCCTACGTGAATGATCTCTGCCTCCACTCCTTCCTTTTCGAGTGTATTTGCGACCTCGCGAAGCGCTCTTGCGGTCGTGCCCTCCTTGTGGGGGCTTCCGTTAAGAAGAATTACCCTCGGTGCGTGTTGAATGTTCATATCAGCCATAGCTTAAAGCTCCTTTCATTTACTATAATATATTATAAACGAGGAAATGCAAAAATGCAAGAGGCAGAGCATAATTGCATATAAAGCGCCAAAATAAATGTGAACAAATTGTAAATTCTACTTTTTGAGCATTCCCGTCAGGCTCAACATTATCGGGGTATCTTTTTAGCGTTTTTACCGTCGATTTTAGCGTACAATCAGCCCTCCTTTGTATCATAAGGGCAGGGCGTGTAAACTTTTTCGAGGGGCGAAAAAGCGTCATAAACGAGCAAATGTAAAGTATTGTTTACTTGATTTTTGAGGCTTTGCCACGATGTCGCGAAAGGTCGAAAAAATGCAAAAATCGAGAAAATTTTGAAATAACTATTGATATTATTTAAATTATGTGTTATAATTTATAAAACTATTATTTGCGCGTATTATAATGCATAAAGAAAGGAGAGTTGTGATGATGGAAAACAAGTTCGTAAGCTTGCTTTACCCGAACGAGGAATCCGAGATATTTCACCGTAACAGAGCGAATTTGCCAAACGTCACCGAGGAAGTGTGTGACGAGCTCGGACTTAACGAGATTTTTGATCTCAAGACCTCGTCCCTGACAGACTATTTCACCACCGACGAGAGCGTTATTTCCTACCGCCAGTCCACCGTCCGCGACCTTCTTTCGATCCCGGAGCTTCTTGATACGCTCTCGGGCATACACCCCATTCTTGATGACATTCGCGAGCTTCGCAGACTTGACAACGAGAACGTCACCTCCGCGGACTCCTACCTATACAGCATCACCGAGATCGAGCTTTACGTCTCCTGCCTTGACACCCTGAAGCGCGGCTTTGCCGGTGTAAGAGACAGGATCACGAGCCCCGCCTTTTCGGCGCTTTCCGACTTCGTGCGCGAGCTCACCGAGTCCGACTATTACCGTGAGCTCAACGAGAAGCTCGAGGCACTCTCCGACAGAGTCCACGAGGTTAAGAGCATTACCATCGGCGTTAACCTTGACAGAGAGCTCCGCCCCGAGTCTGCGGGAGTCATTTCCATCAACTCCGAGCATTTCAAGTCGGGTAAGCTGCTTGACAAGATCCTGAGACTCTCATTTAAGAATGACGCCTTTACCTGCATCGCCAACCTCGCCCCCTTCGGCAAGGGACAGAGCGACAACAAGCAGGAGGCTCTCATCGGAGCGTTCAACAGCGCGATAGAGGACGTCTTCCGCTCCTCGGTCAAGGGGTGGAGAAACGTTGTTGCAGACTACGTTATGGACAACACCGACTTCCTTCTGAAGCTCCTTCCCGAGATCGAGTTTGTATCAAGGGCGGCAGAGCTTCTTACCAAGCTTTCGACTCATCCCGGCTGCTCCATCTGCTATCCCGAGCTTGCTCCTATGGCGGATAAGCGCTTTGAGTCGACAGGGCTTTACAATCCCCGCGTGGCGCTTGCCATAGAGGATGAGATAGTGACCAACGACCTCTCGTTTGACGATGAGGCAAGAATATACGTATTGACGGGCCCCAACCGAGGCGGTAAATCGGTTATCACGGTCGCTCTCGGAGCGGCGCAGGCTATGTGTCAGCTCGGACTTCCCGTGCCGGCAGAGAGCTGTGTTATCTCTCCCGTGAGCGGCATATTCACCCACTTCCCGGAGGGTGCCGACGACACCATCGATAAGGGAAGACTCGGTGAGGAATGCGCAAGACTCAAGGAAATATTCGACTCGGCGGATGAGAACACGCTCATTCTCCTTGACGAGTCCCTCTCCTCCACCGGCGCTTACGAGGCGTCGTATATAGCCTCCGAGATCCTCTCGGCCTTTGCGGTTATGAGATGCCGCGGAATCTTCTCGACCCACCTTCACGAGCTTGCCGCATCCGTACCGGATATCAACGAGCGATCTATGAGGCAGGGCGGCATCAGGCTTGATACTCTCGTTGCCGGCATCGAGGAAGGACAGCGATCCTTTAAAATTTACAGAGCTAAGCCCGACGGCAAGTCTTACGCAAGAGACATCGCCGATAAATACGGCCTTTCCTTTGAGAATCTTATGGAAAGGATGGGCGCAAAGCGTACTTAAGCAATGGGAATAGTAATTGGAATAGACGTCGGCGGCAGCACGACCAAGATAGTCGGCTTCCGTGATAAGGACGGCAAGCGCGAGCTGATAAGTCCGCAGCTCGTCAAGGCAAACGATCCGCTCACAGCGACCTACGGAGCCTTCGGTAAATTTACGGACGAAAACGGTATCAAGATATCCGATATAGATAAGGTCCTTATGACCGGCGTGGGATCATCCTACGTCAAGCACGATCTCTACGGCATCGAATGCGTGAGAGTTCCCGAGTTCGACTGCATAGGCAGAGGAGGTATGTACCTCTCGGGGCTTGAGAACGCGATCGTGGTCAGTATGGGCACGGGCACGGCGATCGTGCACGCAGGGAGTGACGGTACGATGAAGTACCTCGGCGGTACGGGAGTCGGCGGCGGAACGCTTCTCGGACTCTCAAAGCTGCTTGTCGGCGCGGCGGATATCGGTCACATCAGCGAGTTCGTTGCGGAGGGCGACCTTGGCAACGTTGACCTGAGGATCAAGGATATGACGGCATCGGGCACACAGCCCGTGATAAACGCGGATATGACCGCGGCAAACTTCGGTAACGTCTCTGACGTTGCCACCAAGGCGGATATAGCCAAGGGAATCACAAACCTCGTCTACGAGACGGTCGGTATGGTTTCTATCTTCGCATCGCGCTCTGTGGGAGTCACCGATATAGTCCTCACGGGTAACCTCACGAGGCTTGACTCCTGCAAGGTTAAGTTTGAGGAGTTCAACAATCTCGGATACGGAGTACGCTTCGTTGTTCCCGAGCTCTCGGAGTTCTCCACGGCTATCGGATGCGCGATATCGGCATTCGGATAAAACAGAATACTCTATACCCGAAAGGAGCTATGATGAATATCTTTCGTTTCATTATACCTAAGAGCCTGGTTGAATACGTCACGGCGGACAGCACTGTCAGACAGGGATTTGAAAAGATGCGTTTTCACAGATACGTAGCGATACCCGTTCTTGACGGCGACGGAAAATACGTAGGTATGCTGAGAAACGACGATATCCTTCAGTATTTCTTATCGGTAGAGAGCTTTAATATGAAATCGGCTGAGAAGACAACGGTCGGACAGATCATCGACCCGTCTTACTCGAGGCCGCTGTACCACACTTCAACGATGGATGAGCTCTTCGAGCTCGTAAAGGAGCATAACTCGGTCCCCGTGGTGGATGACAGAGGCTGCTTCATCGGTATTGTATTAAGACGCGACGTTATGAACTTCCTTCTTAAGTACTACGATCCCGAGAAAAGAATTTAAACGGTTTAATGTAAGGCGATGAGCCTTTAGCAATATTTCGAAATCTTACTTTGACGCGACCACGTCGGAAAGGATTAATAATGGCAGATCAGATTAGAAACGAGAACGTGGGAGAGGTAAGCTCCCCGACACCGGAGGAAAAGGTAGAGGTTACCACCCCTGCTGCTCCCGAGGAACAGGCAGAGAACACCGCTCCTGCCCAGACTGAGGAAGCTCCTGCGGAGGAAGCACCCGCAGAGGAGGCTCCCGCAGAGGAAGCTCCTGCAGAGGAGGCACCCGCAGAGGAGGCACCCACAGAGGAAGCTCCCGCAGAGGAAGCACCCGCAGAGGAAGCTCCTGCAGAGGAAGCACCCGCAGAGGCACCTGCAAGCAATGAATCGGCACCTGCAAGAAAGGCGCCGGCTTTTGCCGAGCCTGAGAGAAAGGCGCCCCCCACATTTGCAAGCGAGCGCGACAATTCGGGCGAGGCACAGAATAAGCCCGAGAGAAAGCTCCCGACCTTCAAGAATGAGGCGGACGGAGAAAACGGAGGTAAACCTCAGAGAAAGGAACCCGTTATCAAGCCTAAGGAGAGAAAGCTCCCCGTGTTTGCTAACGAGGTAAAACAGCATCAGGAGGATGACGAGGGTGAGGACGTAGATTTCACCTCGGATTCCATCACTATGCCTTTCTCGGTTCCCGCAACAGCGGCTGCCATTGGCGTAGACGCATCCGACGTTGCCGAAACAGGCGGCAAGAAAAGGAAGAATAGAAAGAATAGGAAGAATAAGGCGGGTAATGACGCAGTAGCTCCCACCACTGTCGTTGAGACAGAGAAGGCTCAGGCTAGCAACATGGATCAGATGGATGAGCTTTCGCAGATGGGCGTAGCAGGTGTACCCTTCGGCGCAGGCTATGATGCCGCTACCAGACCTTACGTTCCTACATATGATAAAGAAAATGCACTCTTGGGCGCAAAGCAGGAGCTCGCAAATTTCGCTGAGCCCGAGCCCATGCCCGAATACACCCCTTTTGACAAGAATTCCGGCACAAGCGAGGCAGCAAGCACCGCTAAGTCCGCTCCTGCCAAAAAGGACCCTTGGATAGATCCCGGTATTGCAGAGGCTAACGCTCTCCTTTCCGACGATAAGGCGGAGAGAAAAAGAAGAAAGTCAGCCAAGAATCAGCCCGCGAGCACCGTATCCGAGCCCGCTCCTGTAGCAGAGGCTCCCACAGGCGACAATTCCGAAAACAAGCCTACCGAGAGTGGATCCGCATCGGCTCCCACCTCTGTACCTGCATCTGTAAATGAGAAGCCTATCGATCCCGGCATCGAGGAGGCTGCGGCGCTTCTTGAGGCTGCTGCGGCAGAGAAGCTGAGACTCAAGGCTCTTAAGGCGGCTAAGCGCAACAATAACAGCGAGGCTCCCGCAGTCGTGGTCGAGACTGCAGAGGCTGACGCTCCCAAGACAGACAACACAGCGCCTGCGGCGGCATCTCCCGTAGCTGCTCCCGCTCAGGCTGAGAATACACAGAGCCAGGCTCCTCTTACCAATGCCGAGGCTCCCAAGAAGGTTATGCTTCTTCTTCCCGAGGATAAGTCCGGTATGGGCGTTGTTGCTTCCGAGGGCGTTGAGGTAGAGGCATACTCTGTTGATGAAAATCAGGCGACGCCTATTCCTATGAAGCAGGTAGACGTTCCCGCTGATGCATACGATAAAAAGAAGAATAAGAAGGATCAGAATGCCGAGCTCGAGGCTCTTGCCGTTGTTTACGGCGCAGAGAGAGCAAGACAGCTTGCATCGGGAGGCAAGAAGGCTGAGAAGAAGGCCGCTCATCCCGACGCGGAGCCTTACGTTGCTCCCGTTAAGGCATCTCCCGTTAAGGAGAGCGCTCCCAAGGCTGTTTCTACCGCCGCTTACGACGCTAAGAAGGATGCTAAGGACTCCAAGCGCGCACAGCGTGAGGCACTTGCCGTTGTTTACGGCGAGGAGAAGGCCAGAGAGCTTGACGCCAAGAATGCTAAGGGCGACAAGTCGGCTAAGGCCGCTGCCGCTGCGGTAGTTTACGGTGATGCTGAGCCCTACAACGCACCCGCTAATGCGGCACCTGCCAAGGCAGAGCCCAAGGCACAAAAGGAATTCTCTCCCGCGGCATACGCCAACAAGCAGGATGCAAAGGCTGAGAAGAAGGCAGAGCGTGAGGCACTCCTCGCAGTAGCCGCTGCAGATAAGCAGAAGGCAAAGGAGGATAAGGCCGCGGCTAAGGAAGCCGGCAAGCCCGTTGTAGCTCCCGTAGTTACTCCCGTTTTCAGCGATTCCGAGCCCTATAATGCACCCGCTAATGCGGCACCTGCCAAGGCAGAGCCCAAGGCGAAGAAGGAATTCTCCCCCGATGCATACGCCAACAAGCAGGATAAGAAGCTTGAGAAGCAGGAAGCAAAGGCTGAGAAGAAGGCAGAGCGTGAGGCGCTCCTTGCAGTAGCCGCTGCGGATAAGCAGAAGGCGAAGGAGGATAAGGCTCAGGCTAAGGCCGAGGCTAAAAAGGAGACTCCCGTAGCCGCTCCCGTATATAACGATTCCAACTATGACGAGGGATACGATCCTTCCGCATTTAAGAAGGCTCCCGTAGCTCCCGATAACTCCAAGGCTGAGAGAAAGGCTGAGAAGAACGAGGCTAAGAACGAGTCCGCTGCAGCTACTCACGAGAAGGCTAAGGATAAGAAGAATAACAGAGCGGCAACCGCCGCTGCTCTCGTCGCTTTCTATAACGGTAACAAGCCCGTAAAGAAGACGGCACAGAAGGAAGAGCCCACACCCGTAGAGGAGACCGTATATCCCGACGCAAACTATGACGAGGGCTACGATCCCAACTGGGCGGCAAACGATAAGGCAAGACGCGATGCCGAGAATACGGCAAACAGAGAAGCCAGAGCGGCCGAGCGCCATGATGCCAAGGCCTCCAAGGACGCAAAGCGCGATGCCAAGAGCCAGCATAAGTACGAGACTCACGAGGAGAAGATCATCCGCGAGCGTGAGGAGAGAGACGAGCTTCTTCTTACATATAAGGAAGAAATCGCAAGAGAAAAGGCTGCCAAGGCTGCCGCTAAGGCCGCTATGGGCAAGACCGCTCCTAAGTCTGAGCCCGCAGAGGTAGTTTACTCCGATTACACCGAGACCTTTGATAAGGAAGCTTACGATGCCGCTAAGAAGGCTGAGGCTGACGCTAAGGCTCAGTCTGCCGCAGAATCCGCATACAGAAGATCCGAGAAGCGCCTTCTGAAGAACGCAACCGCTGAGGAGAAGATCTTGGCGGATTACGATAACGCAACCGGCAGAGAGATCACCGATATGGAGAAGGCGGCAGAAATGCTCGCCATCGACAAGCAGTATACCAAGGAAGAGAAGGAAAGAGCCGCAAAGCTTAGCGCGGCAGAAAAGGCTATCGCTAAGGGCGAAAGATCTCTTAAGGAAGCCAACGAGATCGTATATCCCGATTACGAGGAGCAGTTCGACGAGACTCTTTACAATACCGAGCTTGAAAATGCTAAGGAGCTTAATGCTGCAGAAGAACTCGCAAAACGTGAACATAAGTTAGCAAAACGCAACGATCGCATCAATAATCGCGATGAGAAGGCGATGGCTGCTTATGACAAGGCTACCGGCGCTGCATTGGCAGCTGCTGAGGAGGAAGCAGAGATGCTTGCTCTCAATAAGCAGTATACCAAGGAAGAAAAGGAAAGAGCGGCAAAGGCTCGCGCGGCAGAAAAGGCTATCGCAAAGAGTGATAAGGCTCTTCGTGAATTCGACGAGATCGAATATCCCGACTACGAGGAGCAGTTTGACGAGGCTCTCTACGTTTCCGAGACAGCGAGTGCAAACGAGGCAATAGCGGAAAAGGAGCTTGCAAGACACGCGCACAAGCTCGAGAAGCAGAATGCCAAGAGCGCTAACCGTGAAGAAAAGATGCTCGCCGCATACGACAAGGCTGTCGGCGCGGCAACCGCTGCGAAGGAAGAGGCGGCAGAGATGCTTGCTCTTAACAAGCAGTACACCAAGGAAGAGAAGGAAAGAGCTGAGAGAGCGCGCGCAGCTGACAAGGCTATCGCCAAGGCTGAGAAGTCTCTTGAGCCCATCTACGAATCCATTTATCCCGATATTACCGAGACCTTTGACGAGATCCAGTATTCCAACGACCTTCAGGCTGAGGCAGATGCCGCAATTGCACGTGACCTTAAGAAGCACGAGGCAAAGGTAGAGAAGGACATCGCACGCAAGATCGCGCGCGAGGATAAGCTTATCTCCAAATACGATAAGGCTCTTGGCAAGCATATTAACACCGAGGCTCAGGAAAAGGAAATGGTTGCTCTCGCCAGACAGGACGAGAAGGAGACCAAGGCGCGCGCTAAGAAGTATAAGAAGCTTCTTGAGGCTGATATGCTCGCTGCTATTAAGGCGGACGAGACCGGCTCTCACGGCGTTGTATATCCCGATCCCGAGTACCTTCCCGACGAGTTTGACGATAAGTTCCTTGAGCTTACCGCGGCTAATCCCGGCGACGTTATTGAGGGCAAGATCCCGAGAATAACCAGCGTCCGCGAGATCAGAAGAGCCGAGAGAGAGGACAAGGAGCTCGCCCTTCTCGTTAACAAGGAAAAGAGACGTCTTAAGAAGATCAGATACGACATCGAGACACTTGACATTGCAGACAAGTACGTCGAGGACGGATCTCTTGAGATGGCAGACACCCGTACCGTGCTTAAGGACGCCAAGCGCGCTGAGCGTGAGGAGAAGGACCGTCGCGCGGTCAAGGAATACGAAAAGAATCTTGAGAACGAGGAGATGCTCTACTTCGCAGAGGATTACGACCTCAGACTCAAGAGAAACAAGAAGCGCCTTAAGAGAGCTAAGAAGTACGGCAAGTTCATGCTTGAGTACGGCTCGACCTACGATCCCGAGTGGGATGGCGACTTCAATAACTACGGTCTTCCCGAGGTTCACCCCTACACTGAGGGCGTTAAGCTTGCGAGAAGCAGAAGAAGAACACCCAAGAAGGAAAGACTTTCCTACTTCGATAAGAAGAAGCTCTCCGAGCTTTCCCGCAGCCAGTGCAAGGTCGATAATAAGATGATCGAGGCAAGAGTTCAGTCCGAGTACACCGCACTCAAGCTCGAGGTTGCAAGAGTTGAGCAGGAGTTCTCCGGTGAGTACAGAACCCGCAAGGAAAAGCATTGGCTCCGTGACAGCAGAGCAAAGCTTAAGAATCTCAAGTCCAGAATTGCAAGCGCGCTCAAGTACGAGAAGCTTGATAACGAGCGTTACTATTCCGTAGTAGCGACCGACTTCGAGAGAGTTGACCTTCCCGCAAAGGCAGACCGCGAGGAGCTTGTTGCAATGCGTGAGGAGCTTATGCGACTTCTCGACATCCGTGACGAGATCAACACTCAGCTTCTTGAGCTCTACACCGGTACCGAAAACGGTATGAGAGGTAGCACCAAGGGCAGAGCAAAGGCGACTCTCAGAGCTCGTAAGTGGGCTCACGCAAAGCTCATGAGATACTTCAGAGTGCTTAACAAGCACCGTGTAACACGCAATGAGAAGATGAGAATCTTCGATAAGATGGATGAGGTTGTCGACCTTAAGGGACAGCTTGCAAGAGCTAATTATATATTAAGGAAGGAAAGACCCGTCGGCAAGGTTAAGAGAGAGTATCTCAAGGAGAGAAAGATCGCTAAGCGTGATATCCGTATCCTTAAGAAGTCTATCGAGCGCTCCACAGTCAGAGCACTCATCAAGGCAAGAAAGCGTGAGAAGCAGGAAAGAGCAATGGTTATTGCATACAGCATCTTCGCTCTTATCGCGCTCTTCGTTGTTGCTATGGTATTTATGGGCCCGACCATTATTCAGGCGTTCAAGCTTCTCGTGCCCGAGAACTTCCATAAGTACTTAGACATCATTCTTAAGCATTGGCCGCTTTAATTTCGGGAGGAGACAGTTATGGCATTATTTCAGAAAAGAGATAGATTTGCTGATAAGATGATTTCCGATATGTCGGATAAGCAGCGTAAGGCAAAGACAGATAGGCTTGAGGAACAGCGCGACGACGTTGTCCGCCGTATCGAGAAGCTTATGGTGAGGATCTCCAGAGAAACGAGAATGCGCCGCCTGAGGAACCGTAAGTATCCTCTCGGTGATGCACCCAACGACAGAGATCCCGAGTAAAACATACGTATTTTAAAATATTTTTGAGAAAATTGTATATAGCTATTGATTTTCCCCAAAAATTATGATATAATGTGCGTAGAAATATGAAAGAAATGGGGAGTGACCGAAAGGTCACTCTCTGTTGTTGTAAAAACAAATTCGTTTTCGCTATGAAAAAAGCACCCGGGAATTAAGAAAAAGCATATAAAATGCTTCTATAAGACCGCGTGCAATCGGGCGAAGGCGGGAAAAGGAAGAGTAAAATGAAGAAAAGCGTTAAGGAAACAGTAAGAGAGGCAATACTTCCCACCGTGACCGAGCTCGGTTACAGAATCTGGGACGTTACCTATTCCAAGGTCGGTGCCGACTACCATCTCGAGATCACCATTGATAACGATGCGGGCATCAATATCAACGATTGCGAGAAGGTGCACAGAGCTATCGATCCCATCATCGACGAGTGCGACCCCATCGAGGGCTTCTATTATCTCGACGTATCCAGCCCCGGAGCTGAGAGAGACCTTCGCACCGACGAGCATATCCTTTACTGTATCGGCTGGCGCGTTGAGGCAAAGCTCTTCTCGCAGAAGGACGGCAGAAAGTCCTTCGTCGGCACACTCGTATCCTACGAGGACTCCAAAGTCTTTATCAAGGAGGGCGACGAGACGGTAGCTCTCGGACGCGACGAGATATCCAAGCTCACCACGGTATACACCGAGGCGTAAAACAGAAAAAACATCCGCGCCCCGCGGAAATATATATAAAATGTAATCAATTGATTACTTATTACTTAGTTTATTATAATAAATATAGAAAGGGCGTAGCATTTTGCTACGGGTAAAAAGGAAAAAATGAACGCAGAATTATTCACTTCCCTTGACCTACTCGAAAAAGAAAGCGGCATATCCAAGGAGTATATGCTCGAAAAGATTGAGGAGGCGCTCGCAAACGCATGCAGAAAAGAGGTAGGAGCAACCGCTCTTATCAGAGTGCATCTCGATCCCGTCAAGTGTGATATGAAGGTATATCACAGAAGACTCGTTGTTCCGGACGGAGAGGTTGTTGATCCCAAGTGTGAGATCGGCCTTACCGAGGCTAAGTCCTTAAGCCGCAGAAACAAGCTTGGCGGCTACGTTGAGACCGAGCTCAAGACCAAGACCTTCCGCCGTTTCTCCGCGCAGACCGGTAAGCAGATGATCATTCAGGCTATCCGTACCGCAGAGCGTGAGAAGCAGACCCGCGCATACGAGGAGAAGAAGGAAGAGATCATCACCGCAGTTGTTGATAAGGTGGATATGATCTCCGGCAACCTTATCCTCGACACCGGCACAGGATATGCAACCCTTATCAAGGCAGAGCAGATCCCCGGCGAGGTACACGACGTAGGCGACAGAATCAAGGTATTCGTTTCCGAGGTTAATTCGGGCGAGACCAGAGGTCCTATCGTTTCACTTTCCAGAATTCACCCCAATTTCGTTAAGAGACTCTTCGAGCTTGAGATCCCCGAGATCCAGGACGGCACCATCGTTATTAAGGGTGTGTCCCGTGAGGCAGGCTCCAGAACCAAGATCGCGGTTCAGTCCAGAGATGAGAACGTTGACGCGATCGGCTCCTGTATCGGTAAGAACGGTATGAGAATCAACTCCATTCTCTCCGAGCTCGGCGGTGAAAAGGTTGACATCATCAGATACAGCGATTCCATCGAGGAGTTTATTGCAGAGGCACTCTCTCCTGCCAAGGTAATCTCGGTAGTTATGGATGCAGAGCGCTCGGCTAAGGTTCTTGTTTCTCCCGATCAGCTTTCCTTGGCTATCGGTAAGGAGGGTCAGAACGCTAAGCTCGTTGCAAGACTCACAGGCTGTAAGATAGACATTAAGGCGTGATGGCAGATATAAAGAAGCCTTCCACAAAAAAGATACCCCAAAGACGTTGCGTCGGTTGCGGTGAGCACTTTCCGAAGGGCGAGCTCGTAAGAGTTTTGAGAACCCCCGAGGGAGAGGTTACACTTGACCTGACAGGCAAGAAATCAGGCCGCGGAGCATATATATGCAAGAAGTCGGCTTGCCTCAAGAAGGCGCGTAAGTCAAGGAGAATAGAATCCTCTCTCGAGTGCTCTATCCCCGATGAGGTATATGACAGAATGGAAGAAGAAATTAGCCATGGCTGACAGTAACGTAATGAAGCGCGTCCTCGGAATGCTCGGCCTTGCGATGAAGGCAGGCAAGGTTGTAATAGGTACGGAGCAGGTGATAGCCTTTCTTCAGAAAGGGAGACTTAAGCTTGTGCTCCTATCGGGCAGTGCCTCCGAAGGGACGAAGAAGAAAATATTCCATAAGTGCGAGTTCTATAAGACACGCACAGAGGAATTAGGGATAGACACCGACGAGCTCGGCAGGTTGCTTGGCAAGACCTACACTCCCGCCGTAGTCGGTATTACAGACGAGAATTTTTCACGCGCAATAACTAATCTTTTAGATGGTGAAAATGCTTAAAAATGTAAAACTAGATTTGCATAATCACCTTTAACCCCGAAAATTCCCGTCAAATTACAACGAAAGGGAATTCACCAAACGGTGAATGGTGAACAATATGGCAAAAGGAATTAAGATTTCCGAGCTGTCGAAGGACTTCGCAATGAAGTCTAAGGACGTTATCGAGGAATTTAAATCTGTAAATATTGAGAAGACCACGGGCGGCACCGTCTCCGACGAGGAGTTTGCTGTATTTATGCAGCATATTACCTCCAAGAATCAGATATCTGATCTTGAGGGATATCGCTCGGGTAAGATCACGATCAGAATAGCAGGTAAGGCAAAGGAGGAGCCTAAAGCAGCTCCCGCACCTAAGGCTGAGCAGAAGGCTGCTCCTAAGGCAGCTCCCGCTCCTAAGGCTGAGGCAAAGCCCGAGATCAAGGCAGAGCCCAAGACTGCGCCCGCACCTAAGGCTGAGCAGAAGGCCGCACCCGCACCCAAGGCAGAGCCTAAGGCAGCACCCGCTCCTAAGGAGGACAGACGCCCCGAGCAGAGACCCGAGGCACAGAAGCGTCCCGAGGGACAGAGACCTCAGTTTGACAGAAACGGTCAGAGACCTCAGGGCGACAGAAGCACTCAGCGTCCCGACGGCGCAAGACCTCAGTTTGATAAGAACAGAAGACCTGATGGCCAGGGCTATCAGGGTAACAACAAGTACGGCGCGCGTCCCTCCGACGATCCCTTTGCAAAGCGCCGCGAGAATATGAACCGCGAGGCGAACGGACAGAGAAAGCCCGGCGAGGGCTTTGTTAAGCCTCAGCAGAAGCCCCAGACCGCTCCCGCACCTAAGGCGGCTCCCGTAGTTACCGAGCCCAGAAAGGACTCCGGACTTCGTCCCGCTCAGCAGGCTCAGCTTGAGAGAAAGCAGAAGCTTGAAGCCCAGCAGGCTCAGCAGAAGCCTCAGCAGCCTAAGAAGGAAGAGAAGAAGGCGGCTCAGAAGCAGCAGTTCAAGACCATTACCCCCACCGTTGACAGAAGTAACGTCAAGGGCGGCGTAAACCTCGACGGATACACCACCGAGGAGAATAAGGGCAAGAGGATCATCGATACGAGAACCTCTCACGTTGATCTCTCCAAGTATGACGACCGCTACAACGATCAGTACTACGCAATCCTCAACGGCACCGATCAGAAGAGCTCCAAGACCAAGCTTAAGAAGCAGGACAACAAGGGACAGAATCAGAAGACCGCTAAGGATAAGGAAAGAGCGGCTCAGGAAAAGATCAAGCGTATGGAGCAGGAGAGAGCAAGACAGAAGCAGCTTGAGATCACCGTTCCCGACGAGATCACCGTTTCCGAGCTTGCAGTAAGACTCAAGAAGACCTCCGCAGAGGTTATCAAGAAGCTCATGATGATGGGCGAGATGAAGGGTCTCAACGACGTTATCGACTTCGGTACCGCGGAGATCATCGCTGACGAGTTCGGCGCAAAGGTTACCCGCGAGGTCGTTGTTACCATCGAGGAGAAGCTCTTTACCGAGGCAGAGGATAATGATGAGGATCTCGTAGAGCGCGCACCCGTAGTTTGCGTTATGGGTCACGTTGACCACGGTAAGACCTCTATCCTTGACGCAATCAGACACACCAACGTTACCCGCGGCGAGGCGGGCGGTATTACTCAGGCAATCGGTGCATACCGTGTTAAGGCTCAGGGCAAGGACATCACCTTCCTTGATACCCCCGGTCACGAGGCGTTCACCGCTATGCGTATGAGAGGCGCTAAGTCCACCGATATCGCGATCCTCGTTGTTGCGGCGGATGACGGCGTAATGCCCCAGACCGTTGAGGCTATCAACCACGCTAAGGCGGCAGGCATTGATATTGTAGTAGCAATCAACAAGATGGATAAGCCCACGGCTAATCCCGATAACATTCTCAACCAGCTCACAACCTATGAGCTCGTTCCCGAGGCATGGGGCGGTGACGTTATCACCGTGCCTGTTTCCGCTCACACGGGTATGGGTATCGAGGACCTTCTTGAGAGCGTGCTTCTCGTCGCAGAGATGAAGGAGCTCCGCGCTAATCCTCAGAAGCGAGCTAAGGGTATCGTAATAGAATCCAAGCTCGATAAGGGCCGCGGATCCGTAGCTACCGTCCTCGTTCAGAACGGTACTCTCCATCAGGGTGACTACGTGATCGTAGGTACCGCAACCGGTAGAGTAAGAGCTATGATCGACGATAAGGGCAAGACCGTAAAGGTTGCAGGTCCCTCCGTTCCCGTTGAGATCATCGGTCTTGACGACGTTCCTCAGGCGGGCGATGAGCTCAATGCCGTTGAGGACGAGAGAATGGCGAGAAGCCTTGCAGAGCAGAGACGTGAGAAGCAGAGACAGGAGATACTCAACGCTAACGCGAGAGTTAACCTTGACGACCTCTTCTCCATGATCTCCGAGGGTACTCAGACTCTTAACATCATCGTTAAGGCTGACGTTGCGGGCTCTGCCGAGGCAGTAAAGGCATCACTCCTTAAGCTCTCCAATAACGAGGTTAAGGTTAACGTAATTCACACCGCGGTAGGCGGTATCACCGAGAGCGACGTTATGCTCGCGGCTGCCTCCGGCGCTATCATCGTCGGCTTCAGCGTGCGTCCTGATAAGAACGCTCTTGACTCCGCAGAGAGAAACAAGGTCGACATCAGAACTCACCGTATCATCTACGAGATCATCGACGAGGTCGAGGCCGCTATGAAGGGTATGCTCGCTCCCGAGTATAAGGAAGTCCTTCAGGGTCACGCCGAGGTCAGACAGACCATCAAGGTTCCCGGCGTCGGTATCATCGCGGGATGCTATATCCAGGACGGTAAGATCACCCGTCAGTCCTCTATCCGTATCGTTCGTGACGGCGTAGTTATCTTCGAGGATAAGATCTCCTCTCTCCGCCGCTTCAAGGACGACGTGAAGGAAGTCAACGAGGGCTATGAGTGCGGTGTTGGTATCGAGAAGTTTAATGATATCCGTGAGGGGGATGTGCTTGAATCCTTCATAATGGAAGAAGTCAAGAGGTAATTTTCGGATATTTCCCCCGTATTCTACCAAACTCGCTGTATTGGATATACAGCTTCGGGTAGAAGTACGTGGCAACTATCTCAAAAACTATTCAGCGCTACCACCAAGGTACAAGTAATAAGAAAAAGTAAGAGCCGATGCGTTTTGCATCGGCTCTTTTGATATGAAAGGGGTGGATTGAGTATTTCTTTACGCGCCGCAGCGCATATCGCGTTGCCAATAGGCAACATATCGCTATCCGAATTCATTCGGATAATATCGCTCCTGAAGGGAATATCAGCTATTTGTCGGTCGGACACGACAAATGACGCTGGATACCGCAAAGCGGTATGCGCGTTTGCGTAGCAAACTCAAGAAACCTTGTTTCTTATATAATGAAAAATATATTGCTGTGCAATACCCGCATAGGGACCGAGTGAGGTTGGGTCGAGCTTACCGTCAAAGTAGGTATCGATAGCTCTTTTCATCCACACGTCGATGGGAAAGGCTTCAAGATTCGCAAAGCCAAACAGTGCGCAGCAGGATGCGACCTTATCGCCGACGCCCTTGATTTTCTTGAGCTCGGTGAGGGTATATTCATAGCTTGATTCTGCCTTGATTTTCACAAGATCGACCTCGCCCGAGGTGACCTTTTCTGCGGCATCAAGTATGTATCCGTATCTGAATCCCGGCTTGGAGGGGAGGAGTCCGTCGGGATACACGAGGATATCCTCTGCCTTTGGGAATGTGTAACACCTTCCGCACGACTTACAGTCGGCGTCGCTGGGCGCACCGTTAATTCGCTTTAAAGGACAACTATTGTAGTCATTTTCAAGGCTTAAATTGGTTCCGTACTCGCTTGAGATCTCTCTGACTATTTTTCTGATTCTCGGAATATTGTTATTCTGCGAGATGATGAAGGATAGGAGCGTCTCCCACGTATCCTGAGTGAGGATGGCGATTCCCTCGCCAAACTCCGCCGCGGCCTTTAACCACTCCGAGTCGGTGCGCTCGGTAACGCTTTTCTTCACACTCCCGAGGTCTCTCTCGAGAGAAAAGTAGGGGACAGCCACGCTGTCAAAGACCTCGTCACTCATTTCGGGGAAGATGAGCTCGCCGCGCGACTCTTGGGCGACTCTGATAAGGTGGTCACCGACCACGGTCATATATTCGACGTATTCGTCATCTCTCGGGACTCTCTCGTATCTGAAGCATTGACCGCACTCCATAGTGTCGGTGAGGCTATACCTGCCAAGTCCCGTGACTTTTATTGCATTTTTACCGTCAAAAACGGTCTCAAATTTCTCAAACATTTTTGATCTTCCTCTTGAAAAACATAAAATTATGTAGTATAATGAGATGAGGCGTAATATTTTTTTATATTTTAACATAAATTTTGACTTTTTTCAAGTCGTTGCGCCAACTAATTTTTTGTTAAAAATCGGCAGATAAAAAAGGCGACAAGGAGGCAACGTGGAACAGATTTATACCATCCCCGTCAACGAGGCGTTTGACGCGGTGATAGAAAAGCCCGAGTGCGGCTGTCCTGTGTGTATGCTGTACAAGCGACTGCAGGAGGACGAGCTCGACATAATTCTCGGCGCTTCCATGATGGAGCCGGACATAAGAATAAAGACCAACGAGCTTGGCTTCTGTCTGACGCATTACAATATGATGCTCTCTAGGCGCAGAATGCTCGGTATGGGACTTATTCTTGAGAGCCATCTTGACGAGGTCGAGAAAAAGCTCGACGGACCTGTGGTCCTCGGCAATAAACGAGCCGCCGCAAAGGAGGCACTCGGCAAGCTTGAGGATAGCTGCTACGTCTGCTCGAGGATAGAAAAGAATCTCTCAGCGATGGTTGCCACGGTGTGTTACCTCTGGGAGTCAGACCCAAACTTCCGTCGCAAGTTCAACAAGCAGCCGTGGTTCTGCTTACCGCACTACCGTGCGATGCTTGAGTACGCGTCAAAGAAGATGCCGAAAAAGCTTTACAACGATTTCTACGACGAGGCGCACGCCATCGAGAAGAAATATATAACCGAGCTGAAGGGTGACGTCAGCTGGTTCTGCAAAAAGTTCGATTACCGCTACGATGAGGAGCCGTGGTACAATTCCAAGGACTCGGTCAAGCGAGCGGTTAAATTCCTCGGCGGATGCTTCGGCGAGGAGATAGACGCAAAACAAAAAAGAGAGTAAAGGATGAGGACAGAAAATGATTATTGAGAAGATTGACATAAGGAGCTTTGGACTTATCAAGGATATGACGCTCGAGTTCTCCCCCACGGTCAACGTTATCGAGGGACAGAACGAGGCGGGTAAGACCACTATTGCCGCATTCATCAAATATATGCTCTTCGGCTTCGACGGTGTTGAGACCGACGAGGTGCTCAGCGAGAGAAGAAAGAGAATCAACTGGGATACGGGTATCGCAGAGGGCTCTATGGTAGTCCGCGTTAAGGATAAGAGATACCTTATCACCCGCTCCACTACACCTACCGTCAGACAGGACGGCAGACAGGCGTTCAAGGAGGAGTCCTCCATTATCGATATGGAGAGCGGCGCTACCGCATTCGGTAAGATGCCCGCAGGCGAGGTGTTCTTCGGCGTGAGCCGCGAGCTCTTTGAGAACACGGCCTTCATCGGTCAGATCGGTGACTCCGCCATCAACGAGGGATCTGTCAAGGAGTCCATCGAGAATATTCTCTTCTCCGGCAGTGAGAAGATCAATAACCAGAGAGCTATGACCAAGATCTCCGAGAAGATGGAGGGACTCGTTCACCGCGGTGGCGGCGGCGGAGTAATCCACGACCTCATGCACAAGCAGGAGGCACTCGAGGAGGCTATGGCGCGCTCCAACGAGGACAACAAGCAGATCCTTGCCAAGGAGACCGAGCTCTTCAAGATCCGTCAGGAGAGAGCAGAGGCAGAGGACAAGCTTGAGAGACTCTACGACCTCGACTCCTGCTACAAGAGCGTTATGCTCATTGACACCTTCGACAAGCTCCACGAGCTCGAGGAGGAGTGCGTACGCAAGAACGAGGCGTACAACAACTTTATCGACGAGAATACCAGAGCGGGATACGTCCCCTCCGATTCCTATATCACCGAGATCAGTATGGCGCGCCGCGGAGTTAACGAGGCTTACCACGCGCTCGCAGACGCGGATGACGCGTACACCAAGGAGAAGAACGCTATCGGTATCACCCGTGAGATCGAGGGCGCGATCGAGCACGCTGACGAGGAGGGCGGCGAGGAGAACATCCTTAAGAGAGCTCTCTCCTACGTTAAGGGCCTTGCAAAGAATATCGCTCTTACCACCGTCGGCGCACTCGCTATCATCGCAGTCATCGTTTACGAAATTATAGCTAAGGGTACTCTTGCTGGCACAGCCTTCAGAGTTATCGGCGGTGTGCTCGGCGCAGGCGCTCTTGCGCTCTCTATCGTCGCGCTTGTAGGCATTATCAAGAACAAGAAGAGCCTCTCCACCCTCGCAGGTAAGTTTGGTGTTTCCGGCTACGGCGACCTCAAGGGTAAGATTGCTGTCATCTCCGACGCCCGCGCTAAGAGAGACGGTATGATCAAGTCCACCGAGGACGCGAGAATCGCTCTCGAGGCGTCAAGGCTCAATTACGAGAACGCAAAGCAGGAGCTCACCCGCGTTATCATCCGCTGGGGCGAGGAGCCTCCGACATCCTCTCTCAACGAGTTCCTTGACAGACTTGAGTCCAAGGTTGCTACCTTCCTTGAGAGAAAGAGAATTCTCCTTGAGGAGAAGAACACCATCGAGCTCACCGTTAAGGAGCTCCGTCAGTCTCTTGCCGATAAGAACGAGATCGACATCCGCGGTCAGGTGCCTCCGCTTAAGAGAAAGGCGCTCACACACATCAACCACGATGAGATCATCACCTCCATCGCGGCTTACAAGAATAAGATAGTTGAGCTCGACAGAATGATCTACACCGTCGAGAACGAGATAATGGCTCTTAAGACCAACTCCGGCGACCCCGCTGAGTATTACGCGAAGGTTAAGTCGCTTGAGTCCAGCATCGACGAGCTCCGCCAGAGACATAAGGCGTACTTCATAGCTTACAAGGCTATCGAGAGCGCGTCCGACAACCTCCGCGCAGGCATTTCTCCTCGCCTTGGCGAGTACTCCACCGAGCTTATGGGCATTATGACCGACAAGAAGTACGGTGACTTCGACGTTACCTCCGGTCTTAAGGTAAGCTACCTCTCCGAGACGGGAGAGCAGAGAACAGTAGACTTCCTCTCCGGCGGTACAAGAGACCTTGCTTACATAGCTGTGAGAATGGCTCTTATCGATATGCTCTATACAGAGAAGCCTCCCGTATGCCTTGACGAGAGCTTCGCTCATCAGGACAACGTACGCGCGAAGTCTATGATGAAGTCGCTTGCTCACCTTGGCAAGGAGGGCTACCAGAGCTTCATCTTTACCTGCCGTGCAAGAGAGGCGACTCTCGCGTCGGATATGGTGAAGAAGGCCGGCATCTTCAAACTCTCCGTAGTAGAGGACTGACAATGTCTCGCCCCGGCGAGACGTGATATTCTTCTGCCGAAGAGTGATATTCGACCTTCAGTCGAGTGATATGTCTCGCTCAGGCGAGACGTGATATGCACCTTCGGTGCGTTGTTAGTTGACTAAAATCTTCTCAGAAATCAAAAAGGAAGACAGAAAAAATGGCAAACAAGAAAATTCTCGTCGTCGGCAGCGCAAATATGGATCTGTCGATGAATATGTATAAGGTACCCGAGGTTGGCGAGACTCTTATCGACGACGGCGGTGTTGCCTATATCCCCGGAGGAAAGGGCGCGAATGCGGCAATTGCCCTTAACAAGCTCGGCGCGGATTGCTACTTCTCGGCTAAGGTCGGCGCCGACCTCCACGGTCAGAAGCTCTATCAGTACTACAAGGAGATAGGCATCAATACCTCCTACCTTAAGGTAGACCGTGAGAATCCCACGGGCCTTGCCGTGGTTATGAAGGAGAGCGACGGCAACAACCGTATCGTCGTTTATCCCGGCGCTAACGGTAACCTCACTCCCGAGAATATTACCGAGGCGTTTGAGTGTGAGCCCGACGCTCTTTACATCGGCTTTGAGATCCCCTTCTCGGTAGCGCTCACCGCTGCGAGAATAGCAGCCTCCAAGGGTATTCCGATCTTCGTTGACGCGGCTCCCGCAAGCAAGGACCACGCGCTCGAGAGCCTTCCTCCCGTTGAGGTATTCTCTCCCAACGAGACCGAGACCGAGACCTACACGGGCATTCTTCCGCAGGGCACTGATTCCGCTCTGCGCGCCGCTCTCGCACTTTACAAGAGAGTGAAGGCAAAGTACATAGTTCTCAAGCAGGGCGACAGAGGCGCATTCGTTTATGATGGCAAGCACTTCTTCGTTATCCCCGCCATCAGAATAGGTAAGGCAATCGACACCACCGCCGCAGGTGATGCGTTTACCGCCGCTCTTACCGTTGAGTATCTTAACAACGGCGGCAACATCCGCAACGCGGTCAAGTTTGGCATTGCCGCAGGCGCGATCACCGTTACCCGTAAGGGCGCGTCGACGTCGATACCGACGGCGGAGGAGGTTCAAGCCCTCATCCTCAAAGAAGATCTTATCTGATTGGTGAATTTTGGTGTAAAGTGCCGTTTTCGACCAAGGCTCGCAATAGGTTTCTATTGCTTCGGGTCGAAGAACGACTCTTTCCCCTCAAAATTCCCTCAATCAGAGACTTGGTAGGTTATCGCTATTTTTTTGAGCGAGATGATAGATAACGATAAAAGCATCTTTTTGCCCACCTTTGTATACAAAACTTAACTTATTACCCCGGAGGTATAGTTATGGATTACAACTTCAACGAATACAGATTCCCGTCGTCTGACGGTAAGAATACTATATACGCGGAGATATATACTCCGAAGAATATGCCGCCGCGCGGCATAGTTCAGCTTGCGCACGGTATGATCGATTATACCGGCAGGTATACCGATCTTGCGGCGTTTCTTACGTCGCACGGCTTTATCTTTGCGGGACACCATCATCTCGGACACGGCAAGAGCGTGTCCACCCCCGAGGACTTTGGCTTCTTTGCGGAAAAGGACGGATACAAGTACGTTATCGAGGACGTGCATCTTATGAACGCGCATCTTCGCAAGGCGTATCCCGGACTTCCCGTGGTTCTTCTCGGACACAGTATGGGCTCGTTTATTTCCAGACTTTATTCCGAAGAGCATCCCTCGTCCATCTCGGGCCTTATAATTCACGGCACCGGAGGTCCCAATCCTCTTGTCGGTGTGGGTAAGCTTCTTGCTAAGATCATCAGGTCCTTCTACGGTCCGCGCCACAGGAGCGAGCTTATTAACAAGATGGCATTCGGCTCCTACAACTCGAAGTATCCGAAGGAGGAGGGGCACAACGCCTGGCTAACTCGCGATCTTCAGAAGGTTGCTGACAGAGATACAAACGAGTTCACCTCGTTCAAGTTCACCGTCTCGGGCTATATCGACCTCTTTACCTTCCTTGCGGGATGCAACTCCAAGGCTTGGTTTAAGAATTATCCCAAGAGTCTGCCCACCATCATTATGAGCGGTGATATGGACCCCGTAGGAGATTATGGCAAGGGCCCGCGCTACGTTTACAAGCAGCTTATGATCAGCGGAGCGGAGAACGTTACCCTCAAGATCTATGAGGGCGCGCGTCACGAGCTCTTCAATGAGACAAACGCCGACGAGGTATTCGAGGATATTCTCGCTTGGCTTTCGGGTGTAGTCGGATGAGCTTTGCTCTGGCTATAACCGGCCCGACCGCTTCGGGCAAGACCTCGCTTTCACTCTCGCTTGCCGAGAGGCTCGGCTGTGAGATAATCTCCATCGACTCGATGCAGATATACCGCGATATGAACATCGGCACGGCAAAGGCGACGGCGGGGGAGAGGGCGAGAGTCCCTCACCATATGATAGATTTCCTTCCTCCGAGCGAGAGCTACAGCGCAGAGGATTACCGCGAGGGCGCTATGCGCGCCGTAAAGGATATTGAGTCGCGCGGCAGGCTTCCGCTTTTCGTCGGCGGCACAGGTCTTTATATGGACACGGTGATGAGGGGCGCGGAGCTTATGTCCCCTCCGTCGAGCGAGGAGCTCAAGGAGAGATTGCTTGCGTCTGCTACGACGGACGAGGAGAGGGAAGCGCTCTGGCAGAGGCTTCTTCTCGTTGACCCCGAGTCCGCGAATAAAACGCACAGGAATAACGTCAGGCGCGTAGTCCGCGCGCTTGAGATATATGAGCTCACGGGTAAGACGAAGACCTACTTTGACGAGCTCTCAAGACAAAGCTCTCCCGACGTTGAGGTCGGGATGATAACCCTCGATTTTCACAACAGAGACAACCTCTACGAGCGGGTTGACCTCCGCGTTGACCAGATGATGGAGGAGGGGCTTCTCGACGAGGTGAAGGCTCTTTACTTCGGCGGTATCTTAAAGAAGAATACGACCGCCGCGCAGGCCATCGGATACAAGGAGATAATCTCTTATCTCGACGGCGAGTGCACGCTCAGTGAGGCGTTGGATTTCCTTAAGATGTCGACCAGACGCTACGCCAAAAGGCAGCTCACCTGGTTCAGACACAACGAAGGTGCAAAGAGGCTTTATATCGACCGCGAGGATGGCACAATGAAGGACAAGGACGAGCTCCTTTCCGAGCTCTATTCACTTGCGGATGAGCTTCTTAGGCAAGAGAGAATAACTTAACACGGATACGGTGAAAAGCATATGAAAGCATCCGAATTAAAGACCAGAATAAACGAGGGAGCTCTTCTGAAATACAGAGAGCTCTATGCGTGTCCCGAGGGACAGAAGGCGAGATTTATCTCGGCCATCGACACCTTTATTTCGCTCTACGGAGACAAGGAGGCAGAGCTTCTTTCCGTCCCCGGCAGAAGTGAGATATCGGGCAACCATACCGACCACAACCGCGGCTGTGTGCTTGCGGGCGCGATAGACCGTGACGTCATCGCCGTGGCGGCAAAAAACACCGACGGAGTTATCAGATTTTACTCCGAGGGCTATGAGAGGGAGGAGATAGTCGTTGCAGACTGCTCCGACCCCAGCAAATTTGAAAAATACACGTCAGCCTCTCTTATCGCGGGTACGGTTGGCGGCTTTATCTCGAAGGGCTATGAGGTCGGCGGCTTTGATATTGCCATTACCTCCGAGGTCCTGAAGGGAAGCGGTATATCCTCCTCCGCGGCGTTTGAGGTTATGATAGGCAATGCGCTGAGCAACCTCTACAACGGCGGCAAGGTGGCAAACACCGAGCTCGCAAAGCTCGCGCAGTATGCCGAGAACGTCTATTTCGGCAAGCCCTGCGGACTTATGGACCAGATGGCGTGCGCGGTAGGCGGCTTCGTATATATCGACTTCGAGGACGTGAAGAATCCCGAGGTCGTACCGATCGACTTCTCGCTTGACAAGGCGGGATACGCTCTCTGCATAGTCAACACGGGCGGCAACCACGCGGACCTTAACGAGGATTACGCGTCCGTCCCGCGCGAGATGAAGGCGGTAGCCTCCGAGCTTGGCAGAGACGTCCTTCGCGGCATAGGTGAGGATGAGCTTATCGCAAAAATACCCGAGCTACGTGAGAAGCTCGGCGACAGAGCGGTGCTTCGCGCTCTGCACTTTATCAGAGAAAACAAGAGGGTAGAAAAGGCTAAGGCGGCGCTCCTTGACGGAAGACTCGACGGCTTCTTTAAGGCTGTGAACGAGTCGGGCGCATCCTCCTTCAAGTACCTTCAGAACGTATATACCACGGTCAACGTTTCCGAGCAGGGACTCTCGCTTGCGCTCGCGCTTGCGGACGGCTTCCTTGATGGCGAGGGAGCGTCGAGAGTTCACGGCGGCGGCTTTGCAGGTACGGTCCAGATCTTCGTTAAGAAGGAGCGCCTTGGTGAGCTCACCCGCCTTATGAACTCGGTATTCGGCGAGGGCTCGGCAATGGCATTGAACGTAAGACCCGTGGGAGCTTGCAGGCTCGATTTAACTTGATTAAAATTTAAGGAGTATATAAAAATGGCAGCAAAAAAGACAGAAAAAGCAGTTGAAAAGAATCCCGCGAGCGACAAGCGTGCCGCTCTTGAAACGGTTATTTCCAGAATAGAAAGAGAGTGCGGCAAGGGCTCTATTATGCGCCTTGGCGAGAACGCAAATATGAACGTTTCCGCAGTTTCCACAGGCTCTCTCTCGCTTGACTTTGCGCTTGGAGTAGGAGGTATTCCCAGAGGAAGGATCACCGAGATCTACGGCCCCGAGTCCTCGGGTAAGACCACCATCGCTCTGCACGTTATCGCAGAGGTTCAGCGTCAGGGAGGCGAGGCTGCGTTCATCGACGCGGAGCACGCGCTTGATCCCGCATACGCAAAGAAGCTTGGCGTTAATATCAACAATCTTCTCGTTTCCCAGCCCGATTACGGTGAGCAGGCGCTCTCCATCGCTGAGACTCTCGCAAACTCAGGCGCTATCGATATTATCGTAGTTGACTCTGTTGCGGCGCTTGTTCCGAGAGCCGAGATCGAGGGTGATATGGGTGACTCCCACGTAGGTCTTCAGGCAAGACTTATGTCTCAGGCTATGAGAAAGCTCTCCGGCGCTATCGCTAAGTCCAACTGTATCGTTATCTTCACCAACCAGCTCCGTGAGAAGGTTGGCGTTATGTACGGCAACCCCGAGGTTACCACCGGCGGTAAGGCTCTTAAGTTCTACGCTTCCGTCCGTATCGACGTGAGAAAGACCGAGGCTCTCAAGAACGGCACCGAGGTTTACGGCGCTCACACCAAGTGTAAGGTCGTTAAGAACAAGGTTGCTCCCCCCTTCAAGGTTGCGGAGTTTGATATTCTCTACGGCTCGGGCATTTCCAAGTCGAGCGAGATCATAGATATGGCTATTCAGCTCGACATCATCTCCAAGAGCGGTGCGTGGTTCTACTACGGCGAGGACAGACTCGGTCAGGGTAAGGACAACGTCAGAAAGTTCATTGAGAGCGACAAGGCGTTTATGGCAGAGCTCGAGAGCCAGATCCGTGAGAAGGTAGCTTCTATGGGAGCTGACGAGCTTACCGAGGAGGAGTTCGATCTCGACGATCTTGATGGCGATATCGAGATCTAAGCTCTAAAATAATCGAAAAAGAAAATTAAAGTTTGCAAAACGGAGGTATAAGCGGTGGCAAAGGTTCTTTTTGTTAAGGCTAATGAAAAGAATACGAGATATAAGCTGGGCGTGGAAGACGAGCTTGAATCGTCGAGCTACAATATATCCTCCGCAACCTATGCCTCAATAGGCGTCCCCAAGAGGGGCGCTCCTCTTTCCGAGTGCGACCTTGTCGATATCCGACGTGACGACGAGCTTTACAGAGCGACGAAGAAGGCATACAGCCTTATCGGCGCATCGGACAAGAGTAGGTATGCACTCAAGGTTAAGCTGCTTCAGGCAGGCTTCTCCTCAGAGGCCGCGGGCGAGGCGATCGCCAGGTGCCTTGAGCTGGGCTACCTCGATGAATCACGTCAGCTTCTTCGCGCGGTAGAGCGTGAGGCAAACTACAACCTGAAGGGAAAATACCACGTCAAGCGCAAGCTTGCGGGCAAGGGATATTCTCTTTCGGATATTGACTCCGCGATACGTACACTTGTCGAGTGCGGCGACGTTGACTTTGAGGCTAATTTTGAAAGGCTCGCCGAGAAAAGGGGGGCTGAAACGGACGAGGAAAGACTCGCCCTGAAATACAGATTCGGTTACAAGATCTGAAAAAGAGAGTAACCGGAATAAACTAAGGTGTAAAATGATCAGGAAATTCATAAGCTATTACAAGCCGCATATGGGTATGTTCACACTCGATATGCTATGCGCGGTAGCGGTTGCTCTTTGCAATCTCTACTATCCGACGCTGGCTCGTAAGATAATCAACGAGTACTCTTTGAGAAGTGACTTTACGCCAATAATAATCGGCGCGCTCCTTCTCCTTGGCGTTTATCTTGTCAAGGCGCTGGGAACGTACATTATGGGATACTACGGCCACGTTGTGGGAATTCGTATGCAGAAGGATATGAGGCGCGACCTCTTTGATAAGTATCAGAGGCTCCCGTTCTCATACTTTGACGACCACAAGACAGGCGACCTTCTCTCAAGGCTTACGGGAGACCTTCAGAATGTGTCCGAGCTCGCTCACCACGGTCCTGAAAATCTCTTCCTCGCGGTGCTTATGTTTGTCGGCGCATTCGTGATACTCATCAACATCAACGCGACCTTGACGCTCATAATGTTCGCGATAATCCCGTTCATCATTCTCTTCACGGTTCTTACCCGCCGCTCGATGTTTGAGGCGATGAAGAACTCGAGAAAGGAGATGTCCAACGTAAACTCGACTCTCGAGAATTCCATCACCGGTATCCGCGAGACCAAGGCCTACGTTGCGCATCACCACGAGAAGTGCAAGTTTGACGCTACCAACACTCTGTTTGCCAAGTACCGCTCGCAATCGGTCAGATGGATAGGTATCTATTCCTCGGTTATGGAGCTGCTTACCGACGTGCTTTATCTCGTCGTGATCTTCATCGGCGGCGTCTTTATGATAAAGGGTAAGCTCAACGCTGCAGACTTCACAGCCTTCCTATTATATATTAATATGTTCATCAACCCCATTCACCGCTTCGTAACGCTCTTTGAGCAGCTGCAGGAGGGTATGTCAGGCTTCTCGCGCTTCTACGAGATCATGACGACCCCCGACGAGGTGGACGAGGGAACGGTTGTTATCGACGATATCCGCGGTGACGTTGCGTTTGAGAACGTGACCTTCTCCTACTCTCCCGACGAGGGCGGAGATAAGGCGGTAATATCCAATCTTTCTCTCAGCCTGAAGGCGGGCGACACGGTCGCTCTGGTAGGTCCCTCGGGCGGAGGAAAGAGCACAATCTGTAACCTTATTCCGAGATTCTACAACGTTCAATCGGGTAGGATAACCGTCGACGGTGTCAGCGTTATGGACATCACTCTCGACAGCCTCAGGCGCAATATCGGTATGGTCTCCCAGAGTGTATTCCTCTTTGACGGCACCGTACGCGATAATATTGCCTACGGCAGGCCCGACGCTACCGACGAGGAGATCGTTGAGGCGGCAAAGAAGGCTAATATCCACGACTTTATCCTCACTCTCGACGAGGGCTATGACACCGAGGTCGGAGAGAGAGGCGTTAAGCTCTCGGGCGGACAGAGACAGAGGATCTCTATTGCCAGAGTATTCTTAAAGAATCCGAAGCTCCTTATCCTTGACGAGGCGACCAGCGCCCTTGACAACGTGACGGAGATGCAGATCCAATCGGCTCTCGAGGAGCTCTCCGAGGGACGTACCGTCATCGTTGTCGCGCACAGACTCTCCACTGTCAAGAACGCTGATGAGATAGTCGTTATCGACTCGACAGGCATCGTTGAGCGCGGCTCTCACGAGGAGTTACTCCTGCTTGACGGTGAATATAAGAAGCTTTACTCTTATCAGTTTAAATCGCTTGAATAACAAATATTTGTAAATATAAATTAGCAAAAAGTACGTTTATTGTATGAATGAAAATAATAACTATCGAATGGGCTTGAGAGATGGATTGCCGATAGGCATCGGATACTTCGCGATTTCCTTCGCCTTCGGCCTTTTCTCTGTCTCCCTTGGTCTTTCCTGTATAGAGAGCCTTTTGATCTCTATGTTCAATCTCACCTCGGCAGGACAGATTGCTGCGGTGCCTATAATTGCGGTGGGAGGCAGCCTCTTTGAGCTCGCTCTCACACAGCTTGTGATAAACGCGCGCTACGCTCTTATGTCGGTCTCTCTTTCGCAGAGGCTCTCGCCGAGCGTAACCCTTGCGGACAGATTCCTCATCGCGTTTGTCAACACCGACGAGATATTCGCCGTTGCGTGCGGCAAAAATAGTCTGCTTGGCAGAAAATATCTGTTCTCGCTTGCTCTGTTCCCCTATTTTGGCTGGTCGCTCGGCACCCTTCTTGGGGCGCTTCTCGGAAGCGTTTTGCCTGAGTTTCTTACCACCGCGTTTTCGGTCGCTCTTTACGCGATGTTTATTGCTATACTTATGCCCGTAGCTAAGTCCTCGCGCCCGAGCGCGCTTTGTATCCTCTCGTCAATCGCTCTTTCCTGCGCGTTTAAGTTTGTTCCCGTCCTTTCGGGCATTCCGTCGGGAATAGTGATCGTAATCATCGCCGTTTCCGTGAGCGTTGTATTTGCGCTTGTGGCTCCGGTGCCGGATAACGATCCCTGGGCAGAGGAGGTGCAGGAATGAATCCCACCTACTTCTTCACGGCGCTCCTTGTTATGGCGGGTGTCACCTACCTTATCAGACTCTTGCCGCTGCTCTTTATCAGGCGGAGAATTACCAACAGATTTATCCGCTCCTTCCTTTACTACGTGCCGTACGCGGTGCTCAGCGCGATAGCCTTTCCCGCGATATTTCTTTCCACGGGTAGCCTCATCTCGGGCATTTTGGCGACCGTAGTGTGCCTCCTTCTTGCATACAGAGGCAAGGGACTTATCGCGTGTATGCTCGGCAGTATTGCCACCGTCCTCATCGCTGAGGGATTACTTCTTCTTATATAACGCAAGACCTCTATTGACTTTTTATACTGTTTGTGATAGAATATCATCTTGGTAGCCGTAAGGATAAACTGTAAGCTCGATTTCCTGCGGCCGTAGAAAAGAATAATACATAAAGGAAAGCTAAATGTTTTATATAACACTTGACCTTGAATGGAATCAGGCCTACGCACAGAAGGCGCTTGCCGTTCAGAGACAGCTGTCCTCCCGCCTTCGCGGTGAGGTTATACAGATTGGCGCGGTCAAGCTGGATAAGAGCCTGCGCATTTGCGGCTCCTATCAGATCATAGTTAAGCCGAAATATTTCAAGAAGCTGCACAAGCACGTCTCCGAGCTCACGGGTATTACTCAGGAGCAGATGGACGTCGGCACACCGCTGACGGTTGCGGCAGAGAGCTTCAGGAAATGGTGCGGAGAGGACTTTGCCTTTCTCACCTGGGGCCCAGACGATATCCCGATGCTGAAGGAGAACTTCAACGTAAACGATATCGACTATGGTTGGCTTGATCATACCTACGATCTGCAGAAGATCTTTGCAAGACAGACCTCTGATGAGTCCAAGCAGCGCTCACTCGAGTTTGCTATGGAGCACTTTGAGATTCCAATGAACCTTCCCGCGCACGATGCGCTCAACGACGCTTACTTTACCGCCCTCGTGGCTCAGAAGCTTAATGTCGAGGAGGGAATCAAAACCTACAACGATTTTAGAGGCGAATTCCTTGAGTCGACCGTCATTGGTGATGCCGATGCGGGAGATGACGGATACGTAACCATCGGAGAGATGCTCGATGACGAGATAGTAAAGTCGCCTAAGTGTCCGATCTGCAAGTGTGTGATGCAGACAGAGGACAGAGTCCTTCATTCCAAGGGACAGAAATATACCTTCCACTTTAACTGCAAGAAGGACGGAGATATGCTCCTTGTCCTCAGACTCAGAAGGAACTTTAACGAGACCTGGAGAGCGAAGCGTACTATCGCATTCGCAACCGAGGCGTCACTCGAGGAGTTCAGACGCGGAATTGAACGCACGGCGGTGAAGAGGAAGATGCGCCAACGCAAGCCTCGCGGCCCACGTCTTGTGCGATAAATTTCGACATAAACAAAAAGAAACAGGTACTGCGGGAAGTACCTGTTTCTTTTTTATCGCCGAATACGACCACTTCGACGTATGTGTATACGTCATCGAGTCGTATTCGACGATTTCTGTTCGAAATTTATGCTCAAGTAATTAAAAGTACATAGTGTGAGCGCGTATTCGACGATTTCTGCTAAAAATTTATTAGCACAAGGATTATAGGTGTTTTTTGTTAGATTTGGGTCGCGCTCAGAAATTTCTGCACTTAATTTAGCTGCATTAAATGCCTCGATGATTGTTTGGTGACAGCATTAAATGCTTTAATGATTGTTTAGATAAAAAGCCGAGGCGTTTCAGCCTCGGCTTAATGTTTTTCTATTGAAAATATGACAAAACAAAGATTTTGCACGTGATGTGCACGTATTTTCGGACTAAACGGTTAGTCTATGTTTACGAGCTTTCTTAGCTCTGCCTTTCTGAACATAAGCACGGCGCATACAATGCAAATGATAAAGTCAAGAGAGAGGAAACCGCCGTTGTAGAGGAAGGAATAGAGGTATTTGCCCATTCCCTCGGGTGCCCACTGTCCCCAGATTGCAACTCCGGTGATAAAGTGGCAGAGGAAACGAAGGACAACAACAGAGACAATACCGATGTAGATGTTCATTTCGGTATTCTTTGTTAGCTTCATCTTGTGGAAGAGACCTGCAAGACCTAGGACGGTGAAGGGAACAACGTAGTCGAAGAGAATGCAGATGACGAGAGTTGCGGGAGTCTCGCAGTAGGGGAAGACGTTTGCGCTCGCTACCGCTTGCATGAGCTGGGTGAGCGAGTAGACAAAGCAGGTCGCAAGGCCTGTGCCGACGCCGTATTTGATGCTGATAAGCATCACGGGGAGCATACTTGCGACGGTTACAGAGCCGCCCATAGGCATTTCGAAAAGCTTCGCGCAGCTAAGCGCGAATGAGAGCGCGAGCATTATCGCGCATTCGGTGAGTGTGGTCAGATTTGTACTGAGCCTTTTTTGCGTACTCATAGAGTACCTCCTTAAAAATAAATTACCGCACAGAACAAACGTCCGTGCGGTAAGATAGATATAAGGATATCTATAGTTTATCTCCCTACGCCGGCATTATCCGTATCAGGTTAAAGGGTTCAGCATTCGCTATCTCAGCCTTGTGGGCACCCCTGACATATTCTGTTTGGTTGAGTTAATTATAGCACTGTATCACGTAGATGTCAATAGCACAATTAAATTTTTTACAAATACAGAGAGGATCAAATGACTCTTTATAATGAATTGAAGCTGACGCATCATGAATTGGCTGTGCCATGATTTTTCGCTCCGCTCAATGAATTGAATTGCAATCAAATTAATGCACTTCAGTGCAACTCATGCCGCAGGCAATTCATGACACAAAGTGTCAAATCATGCAATTTATTGCAATTCATTGCGCAGCTTTGCTGCGCTATTCCGCTATAACAAGCAGAGCGCCGTCCTCGACGGATATGCGCGCGGGCACGTTTGTGAACTCATTGGACACGCCGAGCGGGAATTCGGGAGTGAGCCTTGCGCCCTCTACCTCATACTTAGTGCCGAGGATAGTGACGCCCTTTGCAACACCGCCGAAGGCGAAGACGGAGAGCTTGCCGCCCGGGTTACCCGATAGCGTTATAGCCTCATCCTTAAGGCAGATTATGATGCCGTTACCGTCGATAAGCGTGATGTTATGACCGCGCTCTCTCGCGTAGAGGAGCAGGGAAATATTAGCGTAGGTGTGATCGAGTCTGCCACCCGTCGCACCGAGCATAACAAACTCTGTGTAGCCGAGCTTTACACCCGCCTCGTAGGAGAGGAACATATCCGTCTCGTCCTTCTCCTTCGGATATTTTATTGTGCGCAGACCCTCTGGTATCTCACTCTTTACCGAGTCAAAGTCACCGATGAGAATGTCGGGGGTATAGCCGCGTCGGACGAGATTGTCGTAGCCTCCGTCAGCGGCGATTATTATATCTTCGTTCTCGGCGGAGATCTGTCCGTAAAAATCTCCCGCGCCGACTAAATAGCAAATGCCCATTTTATACCGCCTTTTTGTAAATAACTATTGTCAAATAATTGGTTTAAAGCTGAAATAAGCAGATTTTTTCTGTACGTTTAATTCTTAATTCTGCGCCAGATCCAGCATCTCGTCAAGCGCTCTCATAACGCCGAGCTTGCCGTAATCGTAGGAGAGACCGCCCTGCATATACGCGGTGTATGGCTCGCATACGGGGCCGTCGCAGGAGAGCTCGTTTGTTGCTCCCGTGACAAAGGTGCCTGCCGCCATGATCTCCTCGTGGGGGTAGCCGGGCATCTCGCCGGGCTCGGGCACACAGTAGGACTCAACGGGTGAGCCGAGCTGAATACCCTTGCAGAATTTGATAAGCTTTTCCGCAGAGTGGAAGTCTATTGTCTGCACGATGTCAGTGCGCTTTTCATCGTATCTTGGGGAGACGTCGGAATAGCCCGCGAGCTCGAGAAGCCTTGCCGCAAACGCCATCGACTTAAGTGTAGCCGCAACCGTTGTGGGAGCCATAAAGAAGCCCTTGAAGAAGGAAGCGAGCTGATTGAAGTTAGCGCCGAGCGACTTACCAACACAGGGGGCGGTGAGCCTCTCAGCTATATCCTCGATAACGTCCGCTTTACCGACACAGTAGCCTCCGCTGACCGCAAAGCCTGCGCCGAGGTTCTTCATCATCGAGCCGACGAATACGTCTGCTCCTACGTCGGTAGGCTCTCTGTCCTCGGTGAATTCACCGTAGCAGTTATCAACCATTATGACGGTCTCGGGCGATGCCTCTTTGCACACCTTGATAGCCTCGGCAATCTTGTCTATCACAAGAGATTTTCTCTGCGAGTAGCCGCGGCTACGCTGTATTGCGGCAACCTTTACGTCACCTTTTTCTAGTCTTTTTCTTATTGCCTCGAGGTCGAAGTCGTCGCCGATAAGGTCGATCTCCTCGTACTTTACGCCGAATTTTATGAGTGAGTTGCGGCTATCTCCCGCAGTGCCGATAACGCTCTTGAGGGTGTCGTAGGGCTCACCCGTGATGTATAAAAGCGTCTCGCCGGGCTTCAGTAGTGCGCCGAGAGTGACGTACAGAGCGTGCGTGCCCGACATGAGCTGAGGTCTTACGAGAGCATCCTCCGCGCCAAAGACCTTGGCGTATACCTCCTCGAGCTTGTCTCTGCCTGAGTCGGTGTATCCGTAGCCGGTTATCTCGAGAAAGTCCGCGGTAGAAACACGGCACTCCTGGAATGCCGAGAGCACCTTTGCCGAGCAGATGAGCGCATTCTCATCAATTTTTCTGAACACCTCTTGGCAGTCTGCCTCCGCCTGACGCGCCAGATTTGCGGTGTAGTCGCTGATCTTGTATCCGTAGTACATAACTTGTCCTTTACAATGTTTCGAGTAGTTTTATTAGCTCGCCGTAGGTGGCGATTTCATAGTGCGGGGTGATACCCGTGTCGTTTTTTATGCCCTTTGGGTTGAAATAAACCGTCTTTATTCCCGCGTTTATTCCGCCCTTGATATCCGAGGTGAGAAGGTCGCCGACCATCACGGTCTCATCGCGTACAAAGTCGGGAATTCTTTCGAAGGCGTAGTCAAAAAAACGCTTGTCGGGCTTGTTGTAGCCGATTTTCTCCGAGACGAAGATATCCTCAAAGTACTTTTCAATTCCCGAGTCGCGGAGCCTTCTCGTCTGCACGTTTACAATGCCGTTGGTCGCAAGATATAGTCTGTACTTGCCGTGTATCTCGTCGAGCATCTCCTTAGCACCGTCAATGTAATACGCACCGAGGCTGAGTCTGTACTCATAGAGCTTCTGCGTCGCGCGGGCGTCACCGCTGACACCGAGTGCCTCAAAGAGCATATCAAAGCGGTTGTGTAAGACCTCCTCGCGCGTCCACTCGGCAGTCTCGAGCTTCGCCCAGCAGCTTCTGTTTATTCTACTGTAAAGAGAGACGACCTCGTCCGTTGGCTCAATGCCTATTTCACGCAGTGTATGACGTATAGCCTCCGCCTCTGATCTCTTAAAATCAAGCAGGGTATCGTCAAGGTCAAAGAGTACGTTTCTTATCACGTTTTCACTCCTTTTTGGCAAAGCGCAAACCTCGCCTTATATCATACTGTCTGTTATTTTACCACAGATTACCTCAGTTTGCAAGTAGTATCGGCAAAATGGTGATTGACTTTTTCGCGCGTTTATATTAAAATAAAATAGAAGAACTATACATTTTGCGCGCAAATTATCGCACGCTGCGTGCGTCCGCCCGCAAAATAAGTGCCAAGGAGGACAAAATGAAAGATTTTTACGGTAAGAAAAAGGCTATAACCTTCAGCTATGACGACGGAGTAACTCAGGATATCCGCCTTATCGGGCTTTTCAATAAATACGGTCTTAAATGCACCTTCAATCTCAATTCCGCCCTTCTCGGCAAGCCCGGTGAGCTCATTCGCGAGGGCGTGAGAGTCGATCACACCAAGGTCGCACCCGACAAGGTCCGCTCGGTTTACGAGGGCCACGAGGTCGCAACGCATAGCCTCACCCACCCCTATCTCACACGCCTTACCGACGACGAGGTAGCAAGAGAGGTCGAGGAGGATAGGATCAAGCTCTCCGAGCTCGTCGGATACGAGGTCACAGGCCACGCTTACCCGATGGGCGACTGCGACGAGAGAGTCGCGCGCATACTCCGCGATCGCACGGGCGTCACCTACGCGCGCACAGTCGTATCCACGCATAATTTTGATCTTCAGCCGAATAATCTCCACCTCTTTAACCCCACCGTCTACCATCACCGCGAGATGGACGAGATGTTCCGCCTAGGCGAGGAATTCCTCTCGCTCAAAGCCGACGAGCCTAAGCTCTTCTACATCTGGGGCCACGCCTATGAGTTCGATATCCATAATGATTGGTGTCGCTTCGAGGAATTTCTTGAGATGATTTCGGGAAGAGATGATATTTTCTACGGAACGAACAAAGAGTGCTTGGAGATATAATGGCGACTCCGTCGCCGTAAATACGAAGGAGAAAACAAGAATGAATCTTACATACTTAAACCCCGTTATAAGAACGGTATCACAATACGAAAAACTCAACCGCACTGATGAGTGCGTTGCCTATGACTGCCGACTATTCTATATGATCTCGGGTGACGTCACCGCAGTTGTCGGAGGAGTAAAGGTCGGCCATCTTTCCCCAGGCCACCTTTTGTACGTCCCCGCGGGCACTCCCTACAAGCTCAAGGGACAGTATCTCCGTCTAGTGACGATAACCTTTGATCCCACAGCGGACAACCCCGAGCCCGAGGAGAGAATAAAGCCGGTTGCCGTCGGTGATTTCGACGAGTCAAAGCTCCACAGCGTTTCCGAGCTCGCGCCCCTTGACAGAATGATACACATTGAGGATATGGAGTCGGAGAGGGATACCTTCACGGGGCTTGTCAGCCTCTTCACCTCGGCTGAGGGCTCATACCGCGCGCAGGGCTCGGCAATCCTTAAGCAACTGCTTCTCAAGGTGATCGAGACCGTTGACGAGAATGCTCTGCCCGCGAGAATGGTAGAGGCTCTTGATAACTACATCCGTGACAATGCAGGCGACGATATTTCCAACACCGAGATCGGCGCAATTTTCGGCTACCACCCCTTCTATATCTCCAAGGTCTTAAAGGACCGCAAGGGCACAACGCTCCGCCAGTACATCATAGCCTACCGCCTGAAGCTTGCCAAAAAGCTCCTCGAGGAGAGCGGCAAGAGCGTTAACGAGATATCCGAGGAGTGCGGCTTTAACGATCCGTCATACTTTACCAAGACCTTTAAGTCTGCTTTTGGTATGACACCTAAGGATTATCGCAACCTTACCAAGGAAGATTTTATCTAAAAACGAAAAACACCAAAAATAACAACTAAAATTTACATTCGGAGCAATAAATGGCTTTTAAGAAGAATCAGACCGTAACCGTCGAGATAACCGACCTTACCGATCTCGGCTTTGGAGTCGGCAGGGTAGACGGCGCTGTAATATTTGTCAGCGACACCGTGCCGGGCGACCTTATCGAGGCAAAGATCATAAAAGTGAATAACACCTATCTCGTCGGCAGAGCGGAGAAAAATATAAGGGTGTCCGAGCAGAGAGTCACGGACAGATGTCCCGAGCGCGCGTGTAAGAGCTGCGCGTATAAAAACATTTCGTATAGCGACGAGGCAACCCTCAAGGAAGAAGGAGTGAGAAGGCTTTTCTCCTCGTCCGCCCTTGCGGGAATTTCGACAGCCCCGATAACCGTATCACCAAACGCTACAAGATACCGCAATAAGGCGCAGTATCCCGTAACCCTCGCGGGCGGGGAATACAGAGTCGGCTTCTTTGCTCCCAAGTCGCATAGAGTCACCCCCGTCACCGATTGCCCACTTACCCCGAGTATCTTCTCGGAGATTTGCGCCGAGCTTTGCGGCTTCTTCAAGGAGCACTCAATCTCGGTTTATAACGAAGAGAGCGGGGAAGGCCTCCTCCGCCATATCTACCTCCGTCGGGGCGAGGTATCGGGCGAGGTGCTCCTCACCGTTGTTATAAACGGCGAGAGCCTCAAAAACGAGGACGAGCTTGCAAAGAGAATAACAGAGCGCTTCCCGTCCGTTGTGGGAGTCCTCATCAACGTAAACCGCGAGAGCACCAACGTCGTCCTTGGTGACGTCTACCGCACCATTTGGGGCAGAGACCACATCTTTGACACCCTCGCGGGCGTGCGCCTCAAGATAACAGCGCCATCCTTCTATCAGGTAAACCACGCCTCGGCAGAGCTCCTCTACGCCAAGGCAAAGGAGCTTGCAAAGCCCCAAAAAAGTGACACGCTCCTGGACCTTTTCTGCGGAGCGGGCTCAATCGGCCTCTCTATGGCAGACTCTGTCGGTGAGCTCATCGGCATCGAGATCGTCGAGAGCGCAGTCGAGTGCGCAAAGGAAAACGCCGCTAAATGCGGTATAGAAAACGCCCACTTCTTCACAGGTGACGCCACCGAGACCGAGCGCCTGCTCGCCAACGCGGAAAGACAGCTCGGCAGAAAGATCACCCCCGACATCGTCATTCTCGACCCACCCCGCGCCGGCTGTGATGAAAGGCTCGTCCGCTTTGTTTCAACCCTTAATGCAAAGAGAATTGTCTACATTTCCTGCAACCCGAAAACGCTTGCTCGTGACGTTGTCTTGTTCAGAGATTTAGGCTATGATACCGACACCGTTTATCCGTTTGATCTGTTCCCAATGACAGGCCACGTCGAGTCCGTCGTGTGTCTCACACGTCGGCTCGACAACTAAGTTCGCCTACGGCGAGTGAAGTTGCTATGCAGTGAAGTTTCGGCTACCGCCGAAGTGAAGTTTGCACCACAAGTGGTGCAAGTGAGAAGTAACTTTGGGGCGAACTTAACTTCACTTTGCGAGGAACGAGCAAAACTTCACTGTGAACGAAGTGAACAACTTCACTTTTGCATAGCAAAAACTTCACCATAAAAGGAGAAAAGCAATGAAAGATTCCGAATTACGCACAAGAGCAAAGGCTCTTGCTCTACATATAATCGCTGTCTGCGATGAAGTGGACACTCGCAAAGGCAGAGGTGTGCTTGTCAATCAAATCGTAAGGAGCGCAACTTCTATCGGTGCAAACATTCACGAAGCCAACTATGCAGCGAGTAAAGCGGATTTTATAAATAAATTCCATATCGCTTTGAAAGAGTGCGGTGAAACAGAATATTGGATTGAAATGCTTGTTGGATCAAATGCGATAAGCGAAGAAATTTCAAAAGAACTCTTACAAGAGTGTGGCGTTATCCGCCGTATGCTTGTGAAGTCTATTACCACCGCGAAAGGAGATGCAAATGGATAAAGCTCAACTTCTAGAAAATATATCAAAGTCTCTCCTTGAAAGCAAAACCGAAGATGCAAGGGCGATAATTCAAAACGAATATCCGCACAAACATATAGATATTGAAAAGCGCTCATATACTCTCAAAGAAAAAATGGAACAGTTTCTTAGTGACGGATTTATTGATAGGTACACAGGAAAAAGACTTGTTAATCCCGGTTTGTTGAAAGTCATAACTTACTATTTCCCCGAAGAATTTCCATATGATCCGCATTGGAAGATGACTAAAACTCATATGGCATACTGGGATTTGATACCTACAGTTGATCACATCTTCCCCATCGCACAAGGCGGTGTTGATAATCCAAGCAACTGGGCTACAACATCTATGAAAAACAATTCCATAAAAAGCAATTATTCTCTGGAAGAAATTAATTGGCAATTATACCCAAGCGGTAATTTGAGAGAATGGGATGGGCTTACAAGCTTGTTTATCGATTTAGTAGATAAAAACAATGATTTATTGAAAGATTCATACATAAGAAGTTGGTATAAGATTTCAAAATCTGTATTCGATATGCTTCCAAGCACTACCTAAAATCAAGGACAAGTGTGCGTTTTCACCCATAAAAATGAGACTTTAAGATATTACAACCCTCGTTTTTAACAGGTTTTGAGACCTTTTGGAGTCTTGACCCACGTTGAAAGTTTAGTTTGTCTGCAAGAGCAGACAAACTAAAGCGATATAAATCCTTACGGATTTGCGATATTTGCTGGGGGGCAAGCGATATGCCTGCGGCGCGATATGTCGCGAACTGCGCGACGTAAGGATTTATAGTCAGCGTACTTTCAACCACATTCGCAATACGAAACATATTTCGCGTTGCGAATATATCGCTGACAAGCAACGCTTGTCAATATCGCTGTTTTGCAACGTAAAACAATATCGCTTTCACTTTTGAAATGCATATTTCACAAAGTGAATATATCGCTTTCGCCCGCAGGTGAAATTCCTTAACGAAAGGATATCGAAAGGAGATGCCTTATGTACTATAAGATTATTGAACTATCACCGAAAACACCAAGTGTATCCTATGAAGAAACAAAAGACCATATCTGGCATTTTCTTTGTGCGTTAGAATCTAATGGACAAATACTCAAAAATTACAAGGTTGTTCAAAATATAAATTTCATGTTGTATGTTACAACGCCTAAGAAAGACTCTTTAAGCGAACAGTATGATAGTGTATATGTAAAAAACGATAGAGAAAAAATAGGCGAGTATTTTAACATACAAATAAAAGAATGCGGAATTGATTTGGAAAGTCAAGAGTACTGTACCTGTAAAACAAGGTCCGCAATGGAAATGCAGACCTTTAGGTTCGATATTGATAGCGTATTTACTTGTTGCGACTGTGGAAAGCCCATTGCACTTTATGAATTACCCTATCTTGAAAACAGAGAAGATCACAACGACATACAGCTGTGGCAGGATAATTATGCTGCAATGGATATGCTTTGGTTGAATTGCCTTTGTGACCGCTATACAGGAAATCAACGTGTAAAGCTTGATTCTGCGTTAAACAAGCAAGGAATTGAAATCGCAGAATATATGGGCAAACAGCTTGGTTATCCTGTGTACTATCATTTGGAATGTGATTATGGAAAAAGCATAAAAGCAGAAAAGGTGGGCGACCAACAAATACATGTCTGCCCCAGATGCGGAAGGTTGATGAAACGAGTAAGATTTTCTGAAAATCACGAACGAGATGTTTGTGAGGAGTGCAAGCTTTCTTATGATGCACATTGAGACTTTTTCTCATCCTCACCCACGTTGAGAGTGCCGTTTATCTGACAAGAAAATGAGCAAAACCCATAGGGGCGATTCACGAATCGCCCGCCAAACAACACGTAAATTCAAAACGGGCGATTCGTGAATCGCCCCTACGAAGCCTGTGTTCAAACACATCACAAAAAAATAAAGGGGAAAGCATAATTTGACAGAATATCTTAGTCCCGAGGCAATGCGCCCGAAGGTTGTAAAATCAATAAATAAATATCTTTCCCTCTCGAAAAATCAGTCGCTTACTGTGGGATTTTACCACGGTGGAAGACTATTTATGTTCGGCAATTCACCCGAACCTACAAAGCTCGTATACGATATTGGATCGATCAGCAAGACTGTCACTGCGCACCTGATACTAAAGCTTACGGGAGAGGGAAAACTCTCGCTCGAAAAGAGTGTGGCTGACTATCTCAACTTAACTAAGGGGAATTACCCAACTCTCTATGAGCTACTCACTCATACTGCGGGATATGGGCATTTGACACCTTTTGAGATCACAGTTCCTGCACTTTTGTGCCACGGATATGCAAGGCGTAACATTTATGAAAAATGTACGGCAAAGACCGTTATTAATTGCCTTAAAAGGCGAAAAAAGAAAAAAGAATACGGCTACTCCTATTCTGACTTTCCGTATGCGATACTCGCGGTTGTTGCCGAAACGGTTACAGGTAAGCGCTTTTCCGAGCTTATTGAGGAGTTCGTGCATAATGAGCTCAATATGAAAAACACGCACGTCACCGTTCCCGAGGAAACGAGAGAACCACACTCCGCGTATGGCAAACGTATCTTTGACTTTTGGAAATGGAAATGTGATAACCCATATATTGCAGCAGGCGGTTTAGTTAGCACCGTCTCGGATATGCTAACCTATATCACTCATCAGATCGAGAGCGACAGGGAATATATTACACAATCACATAAGATTTGTGAAAACTCTCTCTCACCAAAAAGAAATCTTGCATGCTGTATTGGCTGGCACACCTATAAACGGTCAAATCAGCTCTGGCATGTCGGTGGAGTAGGAACCTTCCGATCCTCGGTGGTTATTAACAGAAAGAGAAGGATCGGTGTTGTTGTCCTTGGCAACTCCAAGGGTGTGGCATCTGCAAATGTTCATTATCTGGCAAAAATGCTTTACAGCGAAATGAAGATCAAAAAGATAGATTTTAAGAAAATCAAACAATAAGTAGCTGACACTACAAGGGATGTTTTATGAAACACACATACAAAGGCGGAAAGATCATAATCCGTGACAAATATTATAACGATGCGATATATCACGTATCCAACGAGTGCATAAGCGTTATCTTTGACGGCAAGGGCGCGATCATGGGCTACGCTCTGGCAAACGAGGCGGATATGCTCCGCGGCTCGGTTGCGATATACCGCGGCGACGAGCATATTGATATCTACTCCGACAAGACTGTGGAGATGATCGGCAGATCCCAGACCGTCACCGTTCACCTTGAGGGCGGGGAGCTTAGGATAACTCAGTTCTTAGATGCCTCCTTGAACGGAGTCTTTACGTCCTACGAGCTTAAGGGCATCAAGGCTGACGACTCTGTCACCCTGTGCCTTGGAGTAAATCAGAGATTGCTGATGAATGCTTCTGTAGAGAACAACTGTGAGATCAGCTCCGACCTTTTCTCCTTTGCTGCAAGCGCAGGACTCTCCTTTGTTAGCCTTAACGACGCGATATATATCACCGTCAGGGCGGGCGAGAGGGTAGATACCTTCCTATCTATGGGCAGCACTAAGGTAGATGCGCTAACCGTCCTTGAGGACTTCGACACCTATGAAAGAAAAATGCGAGAGGAAATCTCCTCCGTCTACATACCCGAGAATCTCTCCGAGGAGCAGATGGCTCTATACCTCAGCGCCTACTTCTGCTCGCTTGAGAATTACAAGCGCCTTGGCGATTACCGAGGCTTTATGGCGGGGCATCACTACCTGCTCCCCATGCGCACCTACTACCGCGACTCCTATTACACCGTATTGCCTATGTACCGCTCGCATCCCGAGCTTGTGAGAAGTCAGATACTCACTTTGTCAATGGGCATAAGCGAAAACGGCGATTGCCCCTCTGCGGTAAAGTCGGATTACTCCGAATGGTGGGGCAACCACTACGATAGCCCGTCCTTCCTTGCTATGATGCTCTACGACTACGTGAAGCACACCGGCGACAGTGCAATTCTTACCGAGTCGGTAAAGGGCGAGACAGTCCTCGCTAAGGCAGAGAAGGCGATAGAGAAGCTCTCAACCTATGCCGACGAGACAGGCCTTATCTATAAGGCGGGACCGTACAATCAGCGCGATTGGGCTGACGAGGTCAACCGTAACGGTTACGTTACGTACAATGAGGTACTGTACGCAAGAGCTCTGTTCTGTCTGTCCGAGCTTTTTAGCATCTCGGGAGATAACACGAAAGCAAAGAAATATGCCGAAAGCTTCGAAACGGTCAAAAATGCCATCAATAGTTTACTTTGGGACGATAAACTCGGCTATTACGTCAATTACAGAGAAAACGATCATATAGAAAAGAACTTGTCTGTGGATACCTGCTTTGTCGCGCTATTTGGTATAGCGGACGACACTCGGGCAAGGAGAATGCTTGAGAATATGGAGAGTATCCTCGAGACAAGAAACAATAAGGAGCAGAAGGCGGGCGACTATGGAGTAATGTGCGTTTACCCCTTCTACTCGGGCGCGGACAGCACAAGAAACAAATCCGCAAAGCCCTATTATTATCACAACGGCGCAAACTGGCCCTACCTTTCGGCTATGTACGCCGCCGCAAAGCGAAAGTACGGTATGGAATACCGCTACGCGCTTGAGAGCTGGTTTGACTATAACGTCGCAAGGGGCAACTATACCCCCGTCGAATTCTTCTCTCCACCCCACAAGGACGGCTCACTCCTGCAGGCTTGGTCCGGCACCGCCGCCTTCGTTATGGATGAGGAAATCAGCCGCGACTTTTGGAAGTAGTGCGAAGCGGGAGCTTCGCGTCGATATGCGCCCGTAATGGTCGCTCGATATGTCTGCGACTCGATATGGCGCTTCGCGCTCGATATGCCCTGCGGGGCGAGAAGAAAAAGGCGCGTATCGACACTCGTTGCCATGAGGCAACATATTTGCTATTCGTCGGTCTTATGCGACGAATGACGCAAGATACGGCAAGCGGTATGCGATTTTAAGCAAAGCTACCCCCTTAACCTTCCCCTTTGGGGAAGGTGGCACGAGCTATGCGAGTGACGGATGAGGTTGCGATACGCTAACTTTTTATAACCTCATCCACCACGTTGTGGTCCCCCTTCCCCAAAGGGGAAGGTTAGGTCTCACCTGCTGTCTCGGTTTCACTACGCCGGTCTAGGCTCCCTCGACTTGTTCTAACGGAGTCACAAAAACGAAAAAAGGAGGTAAAAATGCGATATTTCAAGTACAAGAACACACAGACCGTAGAGAAAAATGCATATAAGTTATGGTATGCAGAAATGACGAAGAAAGAAAAGAAGCTTTATCGTAGAGAGAAAGCGCGAAACACAGTCGCGACTATCGTATTTTTTGCCGTAATGTTCTTAGTGGGTGGCTCGATTGCTTTCGCACTCTCGAGGATAGGTTTTTTCGATAATGTATTTCTCCTTATCATCGAACTTATCGTCTTCGGATTTTTAGTAATATTCGGGATGATTGCCGCCATAATAGTAGGAGGTCTAGTATCTTCTCCGCTGTGGTCAAAAAACAATACCTATCCGACGTTCAGGAAAAATATGCTCCGAGAAGCGTGCGCTCCCTTGCGAGAGTACTACGGATTATGTGAGCCATTCATCGTGACAAAATGCTTTGTTTCAAGCAATAAGGATTTTGATAATCACGACGTTTGCGTTTTTGTTGTAGGTGATGAATTAAGGATCACAACGGATATCAACCGCGGATTTTTCCACGGCGAGCGTGATCTTGGATGTTACGCCTTCTCGCGCGATGAGATAAAGCTCAGTAAGATCCAAAGAGACGATCGTTTGGTTTTAGAGCTTAGTGTCTCTGACACGGTATTCCACCTTGGGTACAGAGCTAAAAGCTATATAGAAAAGTGCTTTCTTTCAAAAGAGAAAGATAAAACTGAAAGAATTTGAAAATGAAAAAAGACAAAAAAGAAAAAAGTCGCTCTTTATGGGCGGATCAACTCCTCGAGGGGCTTTGTGAGCTTCTTTTCTATCTGGTCATCCTAGCGGGAGCCTTTCTCCTAATGCTCCTGTTCGGGATTGATGAAGCCGACGAGGGAGTTATCGAGATACTGATGATCCCAAGTGGCCTTGTAGTCTGCCTTTTAGTTGGCATCGTTATGCTTATACACTATCTTGTCAAGTGCCACAAAAGGGCAAAGGAACTTAAGAAGATATACAAGCAACTAAAGCCTAAATACAACATTTTCCTTATGACGGTAACGAGGAAGAAGGACGACCAGATGGTCGATTTCCCGATCATCAGAGGCAAGACCGGGGAAGGAAAATTTGAGCTTTCCAAGGACGGTGACGGATTCATATTTTCCGTCGAGCGCCTCTCGGGACCTATCGAGGGCAGAAAGAGCGAGTTTCACCTCACAAGCAGCGATGAGGCTATACAATGCATCGAGAAATTTATGTCGGGAGAGGGATAAGCAGATATGAATAAACTGCTTTTTGAAGAAATACCAGAGCAATCAAGCTGGTACGTTAAGAATAGCAGACTTGAAAAAACGGTAATTATCACCGTTGCGTGTGTATTCTTTGCACTCGGTTTGATGTGTACGTTCTTAGGTGAACACATTCTTTCGATACCGGTGTATTTAACTGCACTTTGGCTGAGCTTTGAAGCGACAAAGTTATTTCTGCAAGGAAAACAAATCTTAAGAGTGTACGACGACAAGATCAGCTACAAAAAGGCATTTGATAGGAAGATAAAAGAAATACATATGCAATCATCCGAATACACGGTTGAGCTGAGAAATGCTATTCCGCGAACCGGATATACTATTGTGTTGGTTATTAGAAATAAAAATAATGAAAAGGTGTTGCGTTATAGAGCCGTTTCGATAAAGCCGATGCATTTGCAGACTCCAAAGCAAAAGTGGAAAGCTGAGGAGCTTAGCGAAATCAAAAAATACAAATAAGAAAGGCAAGTTGTATGAAAACCCCTGATATAAACAAGATATGGGATCTCTGGGCAGAGGGAAAGGCTAAGACGCCTTACGCTGAGCTTATGACCTACCAGGGCGAGATAAACAACGGAGGCCACTCGCAGTTTTTCCTGAATGTTTCAAACTCGGGTGACTTACCACAGACCGTCGAGGTGCTTCTCGGCATTTTACCTGAGCCCTTAAAGTCCAATCTTCAGAGAGCATACGACTCGTACCTCTCGACCAAGGATTCCGACGAGGAGGACGATGAGCTCCTTGACGAATGTGACAATGTCTTCTATGACAATGAGGAAAAGATCAACTCTCTGCTTGACGAGTATGCTTTGAGCCTCGAGCCCGAGACCGAAGGGGCAGACACCAAAGAGGCAAAGGTGAACAGCGAGAAAAAATACTTTATGCACACAACGTCGAATATTGCGAGCTTCTTTGCTATCCCGATTCTTCTCGTAGTATTTGGATATTTAATGCTTAAAAATGCCTACAACGACACCATGCGTATCGTAGGTGTTGCCGCCTTGTTTGTAATATTCGCCTTCTCCACGTGGATGTTTTTGTTCGGATTCCGTATTTTCGATTACCTCGTCTTTACCGAGGAAACGGTAGAGCGCCGCTCATTCTTTGCTAAGCCGCTTAAGTGCAGCTACTCCGAGCTTTTCGTATGTCTCGGCACATATACCTCTGCCTTAGAGGAGAAGCCTCGCCTGATCTTCACACCTAAAGTCACGGGCTCCGCCGTCACTCATATCGACACCTCAAAGTTTGGCAACATCACTCCCGTCAACCGCCTTGGCGTCATCTATTGCGCTCCCGACACCGAGCTTGTGGAATTCCTTCGCACAAGAGAAGGTCTATCCTGGGTGGAATAATCAAAAGGACTGAAAATGAAAACACTATCAAAAATACTTTACGTTACATATTCCATATTCGTTATCCTGATATTGGTTTTGGATACAGGCGTTGCGTCAGCGGCAATAAACGTTACTAGGGATATACTGAACGGAAACAAAGAAATCACCGACGTCAGCATACAGCTTGACGAGACCGAGCTTTTAGCCGGCAAATACTACTATCCCGAATACACACCTATCGGTGATTTTGGCGACGATGCCGGACTCGTATATGAATCTATTGATCCGGAGCATCTCAAGGTTTCCGCCAATGGCGCGGTATGCGCTCCCATAACCTTTGAGGGCGACAGTTTTGATGCAAGTGTCAGAATTACGTCTAAATATGATTCGAACTTTGAGAAGGTCGTGTCATTTCACTTTATAAAGAAATATCCCGAGTTATTCACTGCGACATACTACTTGAAAGGATATGGGTATACGCCTAAAACACTTTACATCGGCGTACCCGTGTACATTTATTCGGGTGTATCCTCAAATAATCCTCCCTACAATGTGAGAGATTATGAGGTAGTATATGACGAGAACTATTTCGATAAAGCCGACGACGGTTCCCTTATTCCGAAGCGGGTTACTGCGGATGGCGAGAAGCTCTCGTTTACCGTAAGGTATGCAAACGGAGCTACTAACGTATCAAAGAGCTTTGAGATCAAAGAACAGGATACTCAAGCGGCACAGATAGATGAAATAAGAATCAACAATACGGTCGGTGATACCATTGATCTTGTGAGAGGAGCTTCACTCTCGTTTACAATGTATAGTAACGGCAAGCTTGTAGCATCGGATTATTCTCTAACCTTTGAGGACGAGAGTGACGTCACTATGAATGCGGCGGGACAGTATGCCTTCAACACCTCCGGAGATAAAACCGTAACGGTCACTCTTCCAAACGGATATTCAAAGACATTTACTGTTAAGGTAAGAAACGTAATAAGCGCCCCGACGCTTACCGACGAGGACGTTTCCGCGTCACGCCATGTAACGGTGCTTGACACCGATGTGAGAACGGTTAATTTTGCTTTTTCGGAAGGTGTTACGTATACCACTATTGAATATGAATATGACGAAAACGTAATTAAGGTTATACCCAGCAGTAAAAGCTTTAGGATCGTGCCGATTCGGGAGGGCGTCACGGAGTTAAGGCTCGTTGTCGACGATGGAATAACGAGAGCAGAGGAGAGTCTGACGGTAGAGGTAAAGAAAAACACCTCCTTAAGAGTCGCGTTGGCAAAGAGCGTTCCTTACTGGTTGCCTAAGATCGTTGGTCACGGCGGATTATTTATGATCCTCGCATTCTTCGCGATGCTGATGTTCTACCACCTTGACGTTGACAGCTCCTTCGCGAGATTTTTGTTGTACACGCTCTCGGGACTGTCGGTAGCGTTCATTTCCGAATTTGCACAGATGTTTATGCCCTCAAGGTCGGCAAGCATGATTGACGTACTAATCGATATGTCAGGCTTCCTTGTCGGAACGCTTTTAGTGCTATTATCAAGATCAATAAGAGGTAAATGATTTTTGAGAGGTTTGCATGCAAAACATAATTAACTTTGAATTTAACGGATACGAGGCGACGGTTATCCGCCCCGAGAATCCGAACGGCAAATGGGTATGGAAGACCGAGTTTTTGTATGCCTTTGACACGGCGGAGAGGGAGCTTCTTGACCGCGGCTACACCCGAGTATATTACGCGATCAGCGACAAGTATGGCAGCTACCACGCGGTAAGGCTTATGCACGAGTTTTACAAGCACGTTGTGGGGGAGTTTGCGCTCGAGGATAAGTGCGCGCTCTTCGGCTTCAGCCGCGGCGGCTTGTATGCGTTCAACTTTGCGCTTTTCTATCCCGAGTGCGTGGACAAGATATACCTCGACGCTCCCGTGCTGGATATGAGAAGCTGGCCCCAGGAGGGAAGCGAAAACCGTGAGCAGGTCTACCGCGAGTACAGTCTCACCCCCGAGACGATCAAGACCTTTGGCGGTCACCCGATAGAGAATCTAGGTGAGTTCTTTTCACACGGTATACCGCTTATCCTCGTTGCGGGCGGCGCCGATGAGATAGTACCCTTCGCTGAAAACTCCGGCAAAATGATAGAATACTCTAAAGAAAATAATATCAACATCACCTACATCATCAAGCCCGAGTGCAAGCATCATCCGCACTCGCTCGAGGATGTGACGCCGATTGTGGATTTTGTCACAAGATAAAGATAGAGTCAGAAGCTACATACCTTTTGCCACAAGCAAACGCATTGACAAGCAAAGAAAGGACGGGTGGATTTGAAGATCAAGATAAGAATGAAACACGGAAATTTTTGGCGTATTACCGCTCTTGCTGTTTTTATGTTTTCCGTGCTTTCATTTATATCGGCAAGCTTTTTCTATGAGGGAAATATCGGCTTGGCTATTTTGGGACTGGTATTTACAATAATGGTTCTCGGCATTTGGACACGCTTGTTCAGTTATGGAATCTACATTAACGACAAACGCATCTTACTTATAGAGGATACGGGAACAAAGATTATCTCCTATGACAATGTGCGTAAAATCAATGTCAGGTTTAACGAAAATAGCATTGGAATAATCATTAAGCAAAAAGGACGAGAAGATTATATCGGCGGATGGGAAAAGATATATACGAAGCCTAGCCTTATACTTTTGACGCCAAGATTGAAACTTGATGATAAGTTCGTTGATGAGAGCATAGCAGCACTATTACAGTGCCCAAAGGTAGAGGTGCAGAATTTCTTTAAGTATTCAAAGTCAGCAAAATGGAGAAGACAATGCCAAAAAGAGAAGAAATAAGAATACGCGATCCGTTTATACTGACGGACTTTGAAAACGGTTGCTATTACATGTACGGCACTACTGCACTTGACGGTGGCAGTCTGCACGCCGGATGCACCTTCTCGGTCTATAAGAGCTATGATCTTATGGAGTTTGAAGGACCGAAGGTCATCTTCGACGGTGAAAGAATAGGCTTCTGGGCAGACCGCGATTTCTGGGCGCCCGAGGTACATAAATACGGGGGAAGATACTACCTCTTCGGCAGCTGCAAGGCAGAAGGGAAGTGCCGCGCTACGCATATCCTTGTGTGTGACACTCCGGACGGTGAGTACCTACCCGTGTCGGATAAACCCATCACTCCCGAGGGCTGGGAGTGCCTTGACGGCACGCTCTATATCGAGGAAGGCACACCCTATATCGTCTTCTGCCACGAGTGGCTACAGGTGAAGGATGGCGAGATATGGGCAATGGAGCTTTCCCGAGATCTTACACACGCGGTATCCGAGCCGTTTATGCTCTTCAGAGCCTCCGATAACCCGAACGTCAGCGAGCTTGAGCCGGGCTCGGGAAACTACGTTACCGACGGTCCATTCCTCTATCACGATGGCGATAAGCTCAGAATGATATGGTCGAGCTTCTACCGGGGAAGATACCTCGTTCTTGATGCAGAGAGCGACTCCATACGCGGAGAGTGGGTACACGGCGGCAGCCGCTTTGGCTTCGACGGCGGCCACGCTATGATATTTACCGACCTTGACGGAAAGAGGAAAATATCCTTGCACTCCCCGAATAAATCGGACCTTGAGCGCGCCGCGTTTTATGACGCTGAGGCGTGAGCCTCGCGCCGGTCTGCGCCTTGCCTATTGCAAAGTGGAATATTTGTTATTTACATAAAAACAGGAGGAGAAAATATGCTCAACATCTCACCTCGAAAGAATTTTGAAAGAGAGCTTCCCGAGGGCTATAAGCTGGTCGTTCACCTTGATGCTAAGAGTCCGAAGCTCGGTATAATTTTTAACCTGATAGCTTTGGTGATCGCGGCGGTTGTGATAGGCGGAGCAATCGTTATTGCCAACCTTTTCGGTGGCGCAAGAACAACGGTAGCCGTAAAATACATCCCGACGCTTTTAGCGTTCATTCTCGCGATGCTTGGCTACATAGTTCTCCACGAGCTGACACACGGCTTCTTCTATAAGAGAATGACCGGCGAGAAGCTTACCTTTGGCTTTAGTTGGAGCTGTGCATTTTGCGGTGTACCCCACATCTATACGTATGCGAGAACTGCAAAACGCTCCGCCGCGGGGCCTCTGGTTATCTTCAGCGCAATTTTCATTCCCTTGATTGCGATATGCTTCTTCTTAAACCCCACGCTATATTTGCTGTCCGTGTCACTTTTTGCCATACATCTTGGCGGATGTTGCGGAGACATGTACATACTGATACTTATCGCAAAATACAAGGATCCGAGAATGCTTATCCGTGACACCGGAGCAGAGCAGTTTATATACATGCCGGACGGTTCGGCAGAAGCGTGAGCCGGCATACGGAAAGATAAAGGATTTAAAGAAAAACTGCGAGTGTATGAGGTATATCTCACTCGCGAAAAATAAAAGGGAGAACACGTTTTGAGCTTAAGAAAGAAAAAAAGAATTGCGGTTTTACTATACGTCCTATACGCAACGTTTGTGACGCTCCTCATCATTTTTGGAGGAGACGTTTCAAGGGCGGTTGCGACGTTTGTTCAGAATACGCTTGATAAAGTGAATATTACAGACGTAGTTACAAGTGTCACAGAGGACGACGTCCTTATGGCGGGTAAATATCAGTACGTCACCTACACTTCATATGGAGATATCCGCGGTGACGACGGCCTTGAGTTTGAGTCGCTGACTCCCGAGTATCTGACAGTCTCCGACCGAGGCAGACTTCTCGCAAGCGCCGATTTTGAGGGACAATTCCTTCTTGCAAAGGTGAGGATAACCTCGAAGTACGACGACGATTTTGAGAAGATCGTTACCTTCAAATTTACCAAGCAATATCCGAAGGAATTTGATTGCGCCTACTTTGTAAAGGGGCAGGGACACGCAGTAAAGACTCTGTACGTCGGTGTGCCCGTTTACGCATTCTCGCACGTTCCCGCGGGGGCGTCAACGTATAACGTCAAGACCTACGATCTTGAGTATGACGAGAGATATTTTGACAAGCGTGAGGATGGCGCTCTTGTACCCAAGGCGGCAACACCCGAGGGTGAGAAGCTCACCTTTACCGTCAGATATGACAACGGCGCATCCGAGTCATCGAGCGAGTTCGTTATTGCTGAGCGAGCATCAGAGCCCGAGAGCTTTGACACGATAAAGCTCGGCAACAGTAGTGTCAGCTCCGAGGAGTTTGTTGCTACGAGAGGCTACGGATTTATTCTCCTGCTTGAGAAGGACGGGCAATATCTTCCCACCGACTATACCATCACCTGCGAGGGCGAAAACGTGTACCTGACAAGTGCAGGTCATCCATACTTCAAATCGGTCGGAAATAAGGAAGTAACCATAACTCTCCCGAACGGCTTTTCCAAAACCTTTACGATCAAGGTCAGAAACGGTATATCCGTTCCGTACGTTACGGATGAAGCGGTGAAGGAAAGCCACTACATCAAGATGCTCGACACCGACGTTATGACCTACAACGTGAAGTACACTACCTCACCCATTACCTACGAGAAAATGAAGTTTGAGTACGACGAGTCTATGGTGAAGATCACCTCCTCGGGACGTAGCTTCACAATTACGCCGAAGAATCACGGCACTACCACCTTCAAGCTTGTTATCGACGACGGATATACCAGAGTCGAGGACACCTACACCCTTGAGATCGAAGAGAACAAGGATATCCTGGCAATAATATGGAAGGACGTCAGCCTCTACGTATCCAAGGTCATCGGGCATATCGGACTCTTCGCCACTCTTGCGATTGTTTCGATGTATATGTTCCGCTACGTCTACATAGTTGATCCGGCGGCAAGATTTGCGGCGTACGTTATGACCGCTTTGCCGATAGCCGCCATCACAGAGATCGCGCAGACCTTTATCCCCGGCAGATACGGCAAGATACAGGACGTGCTTATTGATATGGCAGGCTTCTTCTTAGGAACTCTGTTCGTTATCGTTCTGAATAAGATCATAATGGGCATTATGCGCAGAAAAGCAAAAACAGATAAAAAGCGCAAGGACTCTATGAAAACGCTTCGTTCGAGCAAAGGACTGAATATTGCAAAGTAAAATTTACTTTTTAGGAGTTTAAAATGAAAATTCTGGTTGTTGTTGATATGCAAAATGATTTTATTGACGGCTCACTCGGCACTCCCGAGGCGGTCGCGATAGTACCTAACGTCATTGAGAAGATCAAGCAGTATGAGAATGACGGCGGCCTCGTTATCTACACCAAGGACACGCACTTTGAGAATTATCTTGAAACAAATGAGGGAAGAAATCTTCCCGTCAGGCACTGTATAAAGGGCACCGAGGGACACGATATCCCCTCCGATATTCTCCGCTCCCACGAGCTTATATTCGAGAAGCTTACCTTCGGCTCGGTTGAGCTTGCCTCCTACCTTCGGGGCGTTGAGTTTGACTCGGTAGAGCTTATCGGTCTTTGTACGGATATTTGCGTTATCAGCAACGCGCTTTTGATAAAGGCTCATTTTCCCGAAAGAGAGGTGCTTGTTGACTCGTCCTGCTGCGCGGGTGTCACACCCGAAACGCACGCGGCGGCCATCACCACTATGAAAATGTGCCAGATAAAGATTCACTAAACGGTAAAGGAAAAATATATGAAACAGAAAATAAAGCTTGGTATTATTCTCGGCGTTGAGTTTGTTGCGATTGCCGTGATACTCATTCTTATCTTCTTCGCGGGTAAGAAGAGCTATACGGTCACATTTGATCTTAACGGCGGCACTCTCATCTCGGGCGACCTTGAGCAGGTCGTGCCTCAGGGTAAGAATGCGACTCCTCCCACAGTTGCCAAGGACGGATGTTATCTCCACTCCTGGAGCGCATCCTATAAGCAGATAACCCGTGACGTTGTCATCAAGGCGGTCTGGGAGTGGGAGACGAGCGTAGGCTTTGACTACACCTCCAGCGAGGACAGCAACTACTGCGAGATCGTCGGGTGCTTCCGCGACCTTTCGGGTGACGTCTACGTCGGAGTTTACCACGACAATAAAAAGGTGCTTGGCATACGTGACGAGGCCTTCCGCGACCGCGACGGTATAACCGGAATTCATATGCTCGACGGTATTCTTTCCATCGGCGAGAGCGTTTTCAGAGACTGTGACTCGCTTATCTCGGTTGAGCTTCCCGGCACACTTACCAAGCTCGGCAAGTACGCCTTTATGGACTGCACGTCGCTTGAGAGAGTCGTGCTTCCCGAGACTCTCACCGTCATTCCCGAGGGCGCCTTCAAGGGCTGCACCTCTCTTAAGGAAATAGTCATACCCGCAGGCGTCAAGGTTATTGAGAGCGGCGCGTTTGAGGGCTGTACCTCTCTTGAGTCGGTGACCTTTGAAACAAGGGAATATATATACGTTGACGGCGAGATGATCGATCTTTCAACCCCCGCAGGTAAGAAGGATGCTGAGAGCATACCCGAGGATGCCGATTACGAGTCTGTATACGAGGGACTCCTCGAGATCGGCTCTTACGCATTTAAGGATTGTCCCGCGCTCGTTGAGGTTATCTTACCCGTGACCGTGGAGAAGATCGGCGAATACGCCTTTGACAATGATTCGCTCACTGTAAAGACTCCCGCTTTGGAGAAGCCCGAGGGCTGGGCAGAGAATTGGTGCCGCGCCTTGATAGTCTGGGGATACGTAGAGCCCGAGATTCCCGAGGAGCCCGATAAGGGCGGCTGGTTATCGTGAGGTCAGCTCTATGGATATGACCGTTGTTCTCGGTATTTTCACATTTTTCTTCTTCGTTACTCTCTCCATAATGTGCTTTTACCGATCAAAAATTAACGTAAAGCTGTGGAACACACTTTTCATAATCGCAAATCTTATTGCTTACTCCTGCTGGAATTACGCATCCTACCAGAAGGGGTGGCTTCGTGACGGATGGATGACGCTCGGCAACATCAGCCCTCTTATGTTTACCGTGATACTTCTCGTCCCCTTCGTGAAGGATTGGGTTAAGGATTATGCTTACAGCGCGTTGGCGGCGCTCAACGTGGGTATGTTTTTTGCGATGCTCATCAGCCCCGAGCACGATTATATTTTCAATTTTAACACCGAGGCGACCTTCGTTTACACCAGCGAGGCGGTGTGCCATATGGTCTGCTCGCTATACGGAATTTTCCTTGTGCTCTCCCATCAGGTCAAGGCTGATTTCAAGCATTGGGTAAAATCGATAGTATTCACGCTTTCAATTATCACCTTTGGAGTTATCCTGAACTTTATATATCATAGGAATCACTTCGGTATGGACCCTTACGGCTCCGCGTCGATATATATGATCGATATCTTCGGTAGCTTCTGGGCGACTCTCGTTGCCTACTACTTTGGCGTTGTGCTTGTCCTTACCGTCGGTATGCAGGGCGTTGCCTTACTCGACCGCTTTACCGCGAGATTCTTCGACCACGCAAGTGAGAATACCGACCTTAAAGAAAGCCCCGATACTCCTATTGTCGACGGCGATGTAAATAACTCTGAAGTGGAGGAAAACACATGAAAAGCAAGAAAAAGACAAACAAGAAATCCGTGAAGGGTGCCCCCGAAAAAAAGAACCTTTCGATAATTAATCAAGGTGATACGGTAATAATCAAAAATCGCTCAGCGATAGCCTCGGGCGTTTTGGGAGTCGTCCTGATCATTCTTTGCGTCGTGGGTACCTTCCTTCTTGGTGACATCTGGAATATGCTTCTTTTCAAGCTGGCATTTCCTCTTATTGTGCTTGGCGCTTTGTGGACTAGCATCGGAGCGATATTCAGTAAAATAGTTCTCAATTCGCCGAATAAGTTAATGATTGTTTACAATCCATTTAAAAAACAGTATAATTTTGATGATATAAACTACGTCGACCGTAAAACGAAAAAGGAAAAAGACGGCGTAGTTGTACATAAGATTTCCGCGTATATAGGCGACGGTAAGCGCACCGTTGAGATCTTGACCTTCTCGAGTGAGCAGGCAGACGAGCTTGAGTCACTCCTTCGCGGTATGCTCGACAGCGGCGCTATGGTCTACCCCGAGGGAGACGAGGAGCCCTTTAATTTTGACGATGAAAAGAAGGAAAGACGCGGCTTGTTCTCGTTTGGTAAGCGCAAGGTAAATGATAAAAACGCGGCTGAAAAAGACGGTGAGCCCCACTCTGCGGATGTTACGCCGCAGACATCATCCGAGGAAGAAATAAAGGCCTCAGAGAGCGAAAACAACGAGGCTTCCGATAATGGCAAAGACGAGTAATAATTCAGGCTGTCAAGGTGTAATTACGAGGTTAAAATGAACGAATATTTTCTTAGAAAAGCAGATGAAAATCTGCCCGAAATAAAAAGGAGAGAGATACGCCCCGACGTTTCTCTTACCGTGCTTGACAAGGGAGATTCCCTTACCGTTGATCTTGGCAATCACTACGTCGGCTACCTCTCCTTTAAGATGTGGTACGTTGACGAATATATTGACGCTCCCGTGACCTTGAGAATCAGATTTTTCGAGACCGAGGCTGAGATAGATCACGACTACTCATCCTATGGCGGCTGGCTGTGTGAGTCGTGGATACAGGAGGATACCGTCAAGATAGACTTCCCCGGTATTTACCGTCTGTCTCGCAGATATGCGGCAAGATACGTACGCCTTGAGGTTATACATACACCTAAAAGACTCTCGCTCTCCGACTTCACGTTTGAGGCTGAAACAAGCGCCGACGAGTCAAAACTCATCCCGTATAAAAACGATGACTCCGAGCTCGAAGCCATAGACCGTGTAGCGGTAAACACGCTGAAAAACTGTATGCAGCGTGTCTTTGAGGACGGACCTAAGCGTGACAGAAGGCTCTGGATAGGAGACCTCAGACTTGAGGCTCTCGCCAATTATTACACCTTCCGTGATACCGCTTTGGTTAAAAGATGTCTTTACCTCTTTGCGGCGGCAGACCGTAACTCACTCGGCTTCCTTCCCGCCTACGTTTACGAGAATCCCATCTACTATACGGGCAGCTGGCATATAGTCGACTACTCGATGATGTACGTCAACACGCTGTGCGACTACTTCAATCATATCGGTGACAGAGAGACCTTTGACGAGCTCTATCCGCTCGCAAAGTCATTGATGGAGTCAGCCAACGCCTGCCTCGATGAAGACGGCATACTCGTCGTTCCCGAGGAGGATATGTTCATTGATTGGTGCGCGGGACTCAAGAAGGTCAGCGCTCACTTCGGCGTGTATCTCTACACTCTTGACAATCTCGCCGCCACCCTTCAGAATATCGGATCGGATGATGCAAGTATCTTCCGCGAAAGACTTGAGAAGGGCAGAGCCGCGGCGCAGAGAGTCCTCTTTAACAAGGAGCGCGGCGCGTTTATCAACGAGCGCGACGGCGGTCAGTACAGCGTGCACGCAAGCGCGTGGTGTGTCCTTGGCGGAGTAATAGAAGGCGAGGAGGCAAAACGCCTGATGCTCGACGTTATAGGCTCGGAGGAAAGCGTCAAGCCCTTTACTCCCTATATGCATCACTATACGGTCGAGGCGCTCTTCAAGGTGGGACTCATCGACGAGGCAGTCGCATATATCAGGCGCATTTGGGGCGGAATGGTAAGCCTTGGCGCGGACACCTTCTTTGAGGCGTACGTCCCGGGTGATCCTTCATTCTCTCCATACGATGACAAAAAGGTAAACAGTATGTGCCACGCCTGGAGCTGCACTCCGACCTACTTCTTAAGAAAATACGGAATATAAAGGTGAAAAAATGACTAAGAAAAAATTACTTAAGCTATCTCTTATTACTTTGATAATAGGCATATGTGTGCTTGCGATAGCCTACTTCTTCTTCCACTTCGTCACAGACGAGGGCATTACTCTTGTATGGCACCCCGAGGCAGGCAAGCCATTTGTTACCGATATGATCGGTCAGCTCGGCGTCCTATTCCTTTTCTCGAGTGCTATGAGCGCTATTTCCGCTCTTGTGTTCTTCGGTGAGGATAAAAAGGAATAAAAGCGACATAAGTACGCTCCAACCTACCTGAAATATGATAAAACAAAGAAAATGCAGATGACTGTACCGGAAAAAACGGTAGTTTTGGCCATCTGCGTTTCTTTTTTTGCCGATTAATTGGCGCCCCCAAAAAAATGCTTGAATACAAATAACACGTTTCAAGCCGGGGGAGAGCAACATTCTAGCTCCTTCATCCTTGAGAGTCTGTCGAGCAAAAATGGCCTTAATATAACAGAGGCCGGAAAATAAAGATAACAAGCATATATGTTCAAGTCTTGCTGACTTACTTTAGTCCGCTGAAGCTATGCGATAGTCTTGATAAAAAAGGTCCCGGTTTATTAATTCACAAAAGCAAATTATCAAGGAATATATTCCGTTGCAGGCGAATATGCTCTAGTAGTAACAATAGTTTTTATACGGAGGAATTATGTTTGTATATACTGTGAGGGCGTCAACGCTCAAATTCTTCGGATGTATTATTCTTTGTATCGCTGTTCTCGTCCTGCTTCTTACACTCGGTCAGGCACAGACGGTTTATGCCTCGGCGGGAGGCAGAGAGATAAACTACGGAGGTATGAAGACTAACGAGGACAGAGTCGCGTTTATTGAGGGCTTCGGAATAAAGGTAAAGACAGAGCCTGTTACCGAGGAGAGTTTCACAATGCCCGAGGATTTTGACAGAGTAATTCTCGGGTACAACCAGATACAAAAGACGCAGGGGCTTGATCTGACAAAGTACACACGTAAGCGCGTTACCCACTATTCTTATGAGGTTACAAACTATGACCACGAGGGGACGGTCTACGTTAATCTTCTGGTCTATCGAAATCGGATAATTGCCGCTGATATCTCCTCTGCCTCGGACGGAGGCTTTGTCTCGAGTCTTACCGAATTCGACACTTCAAAGCTGAAGTAACGAAAAAAGCGAGCCACAGAAAAAAAGTGACTCGCTTTTGCGTAAAGAATATTATTTGCTAACTAAAGTTGTCAAATAATTAAACTATCGAGCTATTACGCAGGATTAGTTGTGGCAGCAGCAACAGAAAACAACGATAATAGCGAGGATGATGATCCAGGTGCAGTTATCGTCGAAAAGATTGCAAAGACAGTTGTTATTCATAATATGTTCCTCCGAAGAATGTTTGCGATTTTGCACCGCTCATTTACATATTATGCGTCTGTCTTTCTTTGTGACACTTTGAAAAAGCAAAAATTAAAGGAACGGTGCGATGGGACACTAATGTGCCCCCTGTCAAGTAGACAGACTAAAAAACAAAAAGAATTTGTTAATTGAATAAGATTCTTTCATTTCCCCCTGCTGCGCAGCAGGGGGAAATTTTTCGTCACGCGGCAGTGGCGAAGAAATACTCGCAAGGCGT
>JAFTKM010000021.1 GCA_017453245.1 Clostridia bacterium | reverse complement strand
TAGCAAGTAAAAACAACTGAGTGTTGTTTTTACGCAGCGAAACCGCCCAAAGCAAGGAGTCGGCAGAGCCGTAGACTTGCGGAGGCGATAGGCGACGACTATGCGACGGTGGAGGATAAATGCAAAATGAGGAGAACGAGGCACAAACCGTAGGGCGGGGGCGGTGCGGCGGAGCCGCAAATGCAAAATGCAGAATGTAAAATGTAAAATTGAGGACGAAGAAATCGTAGGGCGGGGGCGGTGCGGCGGAGCCGCAAATGCAAAATGCAGAATGTAAAATGTAAAATTGAGGACGAAGAAATCGTAGGGCGGGGCTTGCTCCCGCCGTGAAGGCGATGAAGTAAATAGAAAGAGGCTCCTACATTAGAGCCTCTTTTTGATATTTTTTGTTTACATATTATGCGGTTAAACGGTATTTTTGAGTTTGCCGCGTTATGCGCATTTTACATCTCTGCGACGTCGATACGGCTGAGAGCTCTTCTGAGCTTAGCCTTTGCGAGGGCTACCGCCTTCTCGTCCTTAGCCGAGGAGATAGCCGCCTTGGCCTCGTCTCTTGCCGCCCTTGCGCGCTCAAGATCGATATCCTCGCCGAACTCGAAGGTGATGGCGACGAGCTTTACCTCACCGCCCGAGACGGTTACAAAGCCGCCCGAGACAGAGGCGAATCTGTCCTTGCCATCCTGCCTTATTCTCGCTCTGCCGGTGCCGAGCGATGCCATATAGTCGATGTGACCCGCAAGGAACTCTACGTCGCCGTCATCGGTGCGCACGAGCAGGCTCTCTACCTCCTTGTCAAAGGCGAGACCGTCGGGCGTCACAACCTTAAGATTAAAGCTTTTCATAGAGTTCTCCTTAAGCGAGAGTCTTTGCCTTTTCTACCGCCTCGTCGATAGTACCGACGAAGAGGAAGGCACTCTCGGGGAGATTGTCGTGCTTGCCGTCGAGGATCTCACGGAATCCGCGGATGGTCTCCTTGATGGGCACGTACTTACCCTGCATACCGGTGAACTGCTCTGCAACAGAGAAGGGCTGGGAGAGGAAGCGCTGGATCTTTCTCGCGCGGTTAACGACGAGCTTATCCTCCTCGGAGAGCTCCTCCATACCCATGATGGCGATGATGTCCTGTAGCTCCTTATATCTCTGGAGCATTCTCTGTACCTCGCGCGCTACCTCGTAGTGCTCGATGCCGACTACCTCAGGCGAGAGGATTCTCGAGGTGGACTCGAGGGGATCAACCGCGGGGTAGATACCGAGGGAGGCTATGCTACGCGAAAGAACCGTCGTCGCGTCAAGGTGAGCGAACGTGGTCGCGGGAGCGGGGTCGGTAAGGTCGTCCGCGGGCACGTAAACTGCCTGCACCGAGGTGATAGAGCCGCGCTTGGTAGAGGTGATTCTCTCCTGAAGCGCACCCATCTCGGTCGCGAGGGTAGGCTGATAACCAACCGCAGAGGGCATACGTCCGAGAAGTGCGGAAACCTCCGAGCCTGCCTGAGTGAATCTGTAAATATTATCAATGAAGAGAAGAACGTCCTGACCTTCCTTGTCACGGAAGTACTCCGCCATAGTAAGGCCGGAGAGACCAACTCTCATTCTTGCTCCGGGGGGCTCGTTCATCTGACCGTACACAAGCGCGGTCTTGGAAAGAACTCCGGATTCCTTCATTTCGTTATAGAGGTCGTTACCCTCACGCGTACGCTCGCCAACTCCGGTGAAGACCGAGATGCCGCCGTGCTCCTTGGCTACGTTGTTGATAAGCTCCATAATAAGGACGGTCTTACCAACACCAGCGCCGCCGAACAGACCGATCTTACCGCCCTTGGTGTAGGGCGCGATAAGGTCAACTACCTTGATACCCGTCTCGAGTATCTCTGTCGCCGCTTCCTGCTCCTCAAAGGAGGGGGGATCTCTGTGGATACACCACTTCTCCTGAGTCTCGGGAGCGGGGAGGTTGTCGATAGGCTCGCCGAGCAGGTTGAATATTCTGCCGAGAGTCTGGTGACCTACGGGCACGGTGATGCCCGTACCGGTGTATACCGCCTCCATACCGCGGGACATACCGTCGGTCGAGGACATAGCGACGCATCTTACCACGTCGTCACCGATCTGGCTCGCTACCTCGCATACGACTTTTCTTCCCTCGTGCTCGATCTCGATAGCGCCGAGCAGATCGGGAAGGGAGCCCGACTCAAATCTGATGTCAAGTACGGGTCCGATAATCTGTATTACCTTGCCGATGTTTTTTTCCATCTGCTTTTGTTCCTTTCAGATAAATGCTAAAAATAGCTGTAAATGAAAAATATAGTTTGCAAATTGTTGGGATATTGCTCGCTGAAGCTCGCGGTGAAGTTGATTCACTTCGTTCACAGTGAAGTTGTGCTATCGCACAGTGAAGTTGACTCGCTGAAGCTCGCAGTGAAGTTAAGTTCGCCTAGGGCTTGCTTTCACTTGCGCCAAAATGGCGCAAACTTCACTATCCATAGGATAACTTCACTTACGAAGTAAACTTCACTCGCCAAATTTCGGGGTTCCCCGAAGCGAGCGAAGTCGAGCTTTTGGGGGTCACGACGGGCGAACTTAGTTGGTGCGAAGCTCCTACAGAGCTTCGGCACCCGAAACAATCTCCGTGATCTCCTGAGTGATAACTGCCTGACGGGCTCTGTTATACTTAAGCATAAGAGTGCCGATCATTTCCTCGGCGTTCTTGTTAGCCGAGTTCATCGCCGCGCGTCTTGCTCCGGACTCGGATGCGAGCGACTCGCAAAGGGCAGAGTAGAGTATTCCGCCGATGTAGTCGGGCACGATCTTGTCGAGCATCTCGACACTGTCACAGTCGGTCTCCATAGTGCCCGAGGCACTACTCTCGCAAACAGAGAGGGGCAGGAGCTCCTCGTATACGACTCGCTGAGTCATCATGGACACAAACTGAGTGTAGACCATAACCACTCTGTCAAACTCGCCCTTCTTGTAGCCGTCAGCCACGAGTGAGCCGAGCGCGAGCATACGTCCGACACCCTGATCGGCAGCGTACTCAAAGCCGTCAGAGTAGATCTCGCGCTTCTTGTGGCGCATATGCTCGAGCGACTTCTTGCCTATCGGGAGCCATACCGCATCGGTATCCCTTGCGAGCTCCGCCGCTACCTTAAACACGTTAGAGTTGTATCCGCCCGCAAGTCCTCTGTCACCTGCAAATACGATGAAGAGTGTTTTCTTTACGTCACGGGGCAGGAGCCAATCCGACTCTATATCGCTCGAGGCGGCGATTATCTCGCTGATAGCCTCGCCGAGTATACGGTAGAAGGGCCTTGTGCGCTCTACGTTTTCCTTGGCGCGTCTGAGCTTGGAGGTCGCGACCAGCTCCATAGCCTTGGTGATCTGCATCGTGCTCTCAACGCTCTTTATGCGCGCCTTAATTTCCTTCATTCCTGCCATAGCTTAATCAGAACTTCTCCTTGACGGCGAGGATAGCTGCCTTCAGCTCCTCCTCACTCTCGGGGGAGAGGACGCCCGTTTCTCTTATAGAGGCGAGAAGCTCGCTCTTAACCGCTGTGAGGTACTCAAAGAGCTCGGACTCAAAGCGTCCGATGTCCTCGACTGCGATCTCCTTCAGCATATTGTTTACTACCGCGTAGATTATCGCTACCTGAAGCTCAACCGCGATGGGAGAGTTTCTGCCCTGCTTGAGAACCTCAACGATTCTCGCGCCCTGGTCAAGACGGGACTTGGTGTCCGCATCGAGGTCGGAGCCAAACTGCGCGAAGCTCTGGAGCTCTCTGTACTGAGAGTAGAGAAGCTTGAGTGTACCCGAGACCTTCTTCATCGCCTTGATCTGCGCGTTACCGCCGACTCGGGAGACCGAGATACCGGGGTTAACCGCGGGACGTACGCCCGAGTGGAAGAGCTCGGACTCAAGGAATATCTGTCCGTCGGTAATGGAAATTACGTTAGTGGGAATGTATGCGGAAACGTCACCCGCCTGAGTCTCAATGATCGGGAGCGCTGTGAGCGAGCCTCCGCCGTATTCGGGAGAGAGTCTTGCCGCGCGCTCGAGAAGTCTTGAGTGCAGGTAGAATACGTCACCGGGGTACGCCTCACGGCCCGGAGGACGTCTGATAAGGAGGGACAAGGCTCTGTATGCAACAGCGTGCTTTGAGAGGTCGTCGTAGATCACGAGGACGTCACGACCCTTATCCATAAAATATTCGCCCATAGTACAGCCCGCGTAGGGAGCGATGTACTGAAGGGGCGCGGGATCACCCGCGGTGGAGGACACGACGATGGTATAGTCCATAGCGCCCGCGCGGTAGAGCGTGTCTACAACGCCGGTAACGGTGGACTGCTTCTGACCTATCGCAACGTAGATACAGATAACGCCCTTGCCCTTCTGATTGATTATTGTGTCGGTGGCGATAACCGTCTTACCGGTCTGTCTGTCACCTATGATAAGCTCTCTCTGTCCGCGTCCGATAGGGATCATGGAGTCGATTGCCTTAATACCTGTCTGCAGGGGTACGGATACCGACTGTCTCTCGATAATGCCGTAGGCGCGTCTCTCGATGGGGCTGTACTCGGTAGCGCCGTGAATGGGGCCCTTGCCGTCGAGAGGATTGCCGAGCGCGTCGACAACTCTGCCGATAAGTCCCTCGCCCGTGGGAACCGAAACTACTCGTCCGGTTCTCTTGACGATGCTACCCTCGGTGATACCTACGTCCGAGCCGAGAAGTACACAGCTCACAAAGGTCTCCTCAAGGTTGAGTGCCATACCGTACGAGCCGTTCGCAAATTCGAGAAGCTCGTTTGCCTTACATTTATCGAGTCCGTGAACCTTGGATATACCGTCACCTACAGAGATAACGTAGCCGATCTCGTCCTGACGGGTCTTTTCGCCGTAGTTACGGATCTGCTCTTTTATAATTTTGCTGATATCATCTATTTTTGACTGCATTTTTTCACCAACTTTGTTTGTTAAATTACAAGCTCGGAGAGTCTCTTCTCGAAGCCGTCAAGCTTCGATTTTACAGAGCCGTCGAGCTGGATGCCCATATATCTCAGCTTCATACCGCCGAGCAGGGATGGGTCGTGGGTGTTGCTGATAATGATCTGCTTTTTAGTTATTCCTTCAAGCTTAGCCTTAAGCCTTGCGCACTGCAGGGGGGAGAGAGGGATAGCCGAGATGACCTCGACTCTCTCGATTCCGCGGGAGGTCTCATATACAGAGACGAAGGCGTCAAGAGCCCTTGGCAGAGCGTAACAGAGTCTTCTCTCGCAAAGGAGCTTTGCCATATTGACAAGGTTCTTGTCAAGCGAAGAGAAGGACCTGTCTATAAGCCCGAGTCTTTCCTCGCGCGAGAGCGCGGGACTGTCGAGCATACCGAGATATTCGGGAGATTTCTTGATAGCCTCGGAAAGTGTCTTGACGTCGTCAAGGACTCTCTCGGTCACACCGAGCTCCTCGGTCAGCGAGAACAGCGCCTCGCCGTAAGCCTTCATACCGCCGTTTACGTCAGTCATATCGGCCACCGATTACTTTCCGCCGAGCTCATCGATCATATCGTCGATAAGCTTCTCGTGCTCAGAGGGCTTGACCTCACGGCCGATGACCGCGGACGCGATGTCTATCGCCATACCGGATACCTCGTCCTTGATCTCGCCGAGCATACGCTGCTTCTCGAGGACGATCTCCTCGTCGGCTCTGTCGCGTATTCTCTGCGCCTCCTGGGATGCTTCCTTGAGTATCTCCTCCTCCTTGAGAAGCGCGCGTCTTTGCGCTGTGCGGAGGATCTCCTCGCTCTCCTCGTTTGCCTTCGAGAGCTTCTCCTCGTACTCAGCCTTCATAGCCTTGGCGTCAGCCTCGGCACTCTCGGCGCTCGAATACATGTCGTCGACCTCCTTCTGACGGGAGTCGATCATATTCTTCACGGGTACGAAGAGGATCTTCTTGAGGAATAAATAAATGATAAGCAGATTGCACCATGCGAAGAGCATTGTCCAGACGTTAACGCCGACAAATGACTCAAACGCATCAAAAACTACTTTCATATTGTCTCCTAAAATTTTTCAAAAATTTTAACTTGCCGCTTGCGGCAAACTTCACTCGACACAGTCGAACTTCACTTAACCGTCCCGCGGTTAAACTTCACTCGACGCAGTCGAACTTCACTTTACCGTGCCCGAGGCACGATATAACTTGCGCGATAGCGCAAATTTCACAATGCCAACGGCATTACTTCAATCTCATAAACATGAGAAGAAGTGCAACAACGAGAGAGTAAATACCGGTGGTCTCGGTGATCGCACAACCAAGGACCATGTTGGTACGAAGGGTGCTTGCCATCTCGGGCTGACGAGCCATAGACTCGAGTGCCTTACCTACTGCGTGACCCTCACCGATAGCAGGACCTATAGCTCCTACTCCCATACAAAATGCTGCGCCAAGCGCTCTTGCTGCTTCCTGAGTGAATTCCATTGTGTTTCTCCTTTTTTGTGTTAATTTGTATATTTTTGTTTGCTATTTGATACCTAATCGTAATGAATCGCAGCTTTTTGCGATTCAAATCATGGAGCGAAGCGAGAAATTATGAAGCAATGCTTCAATTCATGACGGTTCGCCGTCAATTCATTATGAATTGCACCTTTTGGTGCATGATTTGGCACTTCGTGTCATGAATTGCCTTGCGGCATAGATTTCGCCTGTAGGCGAAAGCGATATGTCGCACAGAGTGCGACGCTATATTGACGAGAAAACTCGTCAGCGATATATTGCCACCTGTGTGGCAATGCGATATGTCGCACAGAGTGCGACGTGAGATTGCACCTCGCGGTGCATTTTTTTGTTTATTCCTCGCTCTTAGCCTCGGCGAGTTCTTCCGGAGAAGGACAAGCACCGGCGACGTATACCATCGTCAGAAGGCAGAATACGAATGCCTGAACGAAGGCCGAGAAGAAGTCGAAGTAGAGGGACAGGAACGCGGGGATACCTGCCTGAAGTAAGGGCGGGAAGAGCTCAAGCACCATGGCGGGGAGCCAGGAGAAGAGAGCCTTTGAGGCAACTGCCAGAGCCGCGTAGATAAGAGTTGTAAGAACCGAGCCGCCCGCTACGTTACCGAAGTGACGGAACGCCATAGAAAGAGGCTGAGCAATTTCACCGACGATGTTCATCGGCGTCATTACGACCACGGGCTCCGTGAAGCCCTTGAGCCAAGCCACAAATCCGAAGTTCTTGATGTTGTTGTACCATACCATACCGCTCGTTACCAGAGCCCACGCGAGTGTTACGGAAAGGTCTGCGGTCGTCGAGCGGAAGATAGCCGTCGTACCGATAAGACTTCCGAAGATTGAGGTGAGGAACAGAGTTCCGATATAGGGGGTGAAGTGTGAGTTGTGCTTACCCATAGTGCCCTCTACGAGACCGTAGAGCATTGTTATGAGCTTCTCCGTGATGACCTGGAGTCTGCCCGGTCTCTTTGTGAGATTGCGGGAGGCTACCCAGCCGAGTATCATCAGCATTATCGTCACGAGAAAGATGGATACCGTCGTCTGAGTCACCAGGTTACCGAGATTGCCGAACATATCGACCATCGTGCCGGCAAACTTCTGATACAGCCATTCGATCCTGACGTAGACCTTAGGGCCGGTTACTGAAATATCCAAGCCTTAATCACCTCTCTTTGCATTTACTTTGGTTTTTATGAATTCCACCGCGTACAGAACGGGTCTGTACGCAAGCAGGGGAATTACAGTTGCTATTACGTTGAACCAACCGGATATACCGGCGAGAACGAGCGCGCCTATCATAAGGAACATTCTGAGCATATAGGACTTCATCATAGCGTTCTGCACCGCCATACCGTGCTCCTTAGCGTACTTCTCGGCCTCCTCCTCGTCCATCTCCTTGTCGCCTCGTTCCTCGATGTACCTGTTCACCGCACGGTTGACACCCACGGAGAGGATAAGGAAGTTAACGACAGTAACCGCGCCGCCGACCAGAGCGCCGAGTATCGCCTTGTAGATAGCGACCTCCGCTCCGAGCGCCTTAGCGATGATGAAGCCGACTGTAACAAGCACCCCGACGATCACCTCGCCCAGCGCAAGCCACACCGTATCGATATAGGCCGATAAACCGTTTTTATTTTCCATTATTCTTTTCCTCTTGATTTCTTTTCTTAGCCTTGACCTTTCTTTGCTCCTCTATTCGCTCCAGCGCCTTCATAGAAGAAATGATGAAGCGTACCATAGATACAAGGCCCGAGATAACGCCCACAACGATGAGCGGCACGTAGATCCACGGCGGAGCACTGAGATAGCTTACAAACAGCCACCCAACGAGCATAGCCGCGCCAATCTGCCAAAGGAGGGTGAAAATGCTCTGAAAAGCAATGTTGATCACGTAGAACGTACTGTATTTCACCTTTGCCTCCCATCTCCCTTGCCAAGCGCAGGGAGCATAGAATATTGCGCCCGCGCCCATAATACGCGCGTTATGATAAATAGGTAGTAATTTTTTACACCTTGAACCCATTTTAACACAAAATTTTGGACAAAATCAATACATTTGGTAAAAGTTAATATTTTAACAAGTATTTATGTGAATTGTGTTGTAAAAATAAAACAAAAAGTTGTGCAAAACAGATATGGCAGGAACGGAAATCGTCCCTGCCATATCTGTTAACGTTCACGAAGTGAACATATCGAATCTGCCTTCAGGCAGATATATCGAGCACGTAGTGCATATCGATCGCCGTCAGGCGAATATCGACTATTCGTCGGTCGGACACGACGAATGACGCTGGATACCGCTATGCAGTATGCGATTTCGCCCGCAGCCGAAACTCTTACCGGATTATCAGAGCGTTTGATTTTGATATTAATTGGCTAGGCAAGAGAGAGTATGTTTTCGCTACGCTCAAACTCGATATATCTGCCAAAGGGCAGATTCGATATTATTTCGCTCTGCGAAATATCGATATTGACAAGCAAAGCTCGTCATCGATATGTCGCACTATGTGCGACGTGATATTATCTCGCGTCGCGAGATAACTGCGCAGCAACGCTGCGCTTATTCATAATAAAAACGAATGATTTCTCGCTTTGCTCCATGAATTGAAGCATAGCTTCATGATTTCTCGCGCTACGCGCTCCATGATTTGAATTGCGCACCAACCTTGATGCCCTAGAGGGCAATTCATGGCGTAGCCAATTCATGAGTCAGGCGCACTCAATTAATGCGCTTTAGCGCAATTCATTGCGCAGCAACGCTGCGCTTATTCATAATAAAAACGAATGATTTCTCGCTTTGCTCCATGAATTGAAGCATAGCTTCATGATTTCTCGCGCTACGCGCTCCATGATTTGAATTGCGCACCAACCTTAATGCCCTAGAGGGCAATTCATGGCGTAGCCAATTCATGAGTCAGGCGCACTCAATTAATGCGCTTTAGCGCAATTCATTGCGCAGCAACGCTGCGCTTATAGCACCTATAGCACATAGCGATATAGGAGTCGTTGCCGCCGAGCATTACCTGACTGCCTTTGGTGACGACGTTGCCGTTTTCGTCGATTCTCGCGTTGACGCTCGCCTTCTTACCGCAGGAGCAGATGGTCTTGATCTCCGAGATGGAGTCCGCGAGCTCAAAGAGTCGCATAGAGCCGGGGAAGAGCTTGGTGAGGAAGTCTGTCCTGAGACCGAAGCAAAGCACGGGTACGTCCATATCGTCAACGATTCTGCGGAGACGGTCCACGTTTTCCGGAGTGAAGAACTGGCACTCGTCCGCGATAATTACGTCGGCGCGGTATTCCTCGTGGGAGAACATCTCGAATATATCGTCATCGGGCTTTATGGGGGTGCATTCCGCACTGAGACCTATTCTCGACTTGATGATAATCGCTCCGTCGCGGTCGTCGAGGGCGGGCTTGATGAGCCACACCTTCATGCCTCTTTCCTCATAGTTGAACTTGGTGATAAGCGCCTGAGCCGTCTTGCTCGAGCCCATTGCGCCGTACTTGAAGTAAAGCTTTGCCATTTTGTCCTCCGTCATTTGTGAGACCTTTGTTTTACAGGTATAATTCTACCACAGCGGCGCGTAAAATTAAAGGGTAAATACAAAAAATCGGCAATTTGCCGAGAAAAATCGGTTAGTGTGACAAAATTTAATAAAGGGGTGGAAATCTCCGAAAAAATGTGATACAATAATAAAGTAAAATTTTGCGGTAAGGGGACGGAAGATTCCCTTATATGTCCGAGGAAGGGAGGAAGCATATCTATGAAGCTTATAATCGCCGAGAAGCCGAGCCTTGCGAGAAATATCGTTGCAGGCATCGGAAAGATGGATAAGAAGGACGGCTATTATATCAACTCGGAGTACATTGTTACCTGGGCATTCGGTCATCTGTTTTCTCTCGTGGATATAGAGAGCTATACCGGCTCGGAGGAGACTCGCTGGACTCTTGACAACCTCCCTTGCTTCCCCGAAAAGTTCCGCTTTGAGTTACGCAAGGCAGACGGAAAGAAGACCGTCGACTCGGGTGTAAGAAAGCAGTTTAAGATTATCGAGACGCTCGCCAACAGGCAGGACGTCGACACCATAGTAAACGCGGGAGACGCCGACCGAGAGGGAGAGATTATAGTCAGACTTTGCGTTGAGAATGCCTTGAAGAGCGAGAAGGCGCAAAAGAGACTCTGGCTCCCCGACCAGACTCCCGAGACGGTCAGACGCGCCCTTTCCGAGATGAAGGACGAAAGCGAATACGACAGCCTCGCCGCAGAGGGCTTGGCGCGCACCTACATCGACTGGCTCTACGGCGTTAACCTTACAAGGTACGCGACAATCAAGTCGGGCAAGCTGCTTCGAGTAGGCAGAGTTATCGTTCCCATAGTCAAGGCGATATATGACAGAGACCTTGAGATACGCAACTTCAAGCCCGAAATCTACTACGTCATTGCAAGCTCGGCAGAGACGAGAGGACAGAAAATAGAGCTCACGGGTAAACAGAAGTTTGCAAAAGATGAGCTTAACAAGGCTGAAGAGCTTGCGAGACTCTACAACGAGACCGGTGCGGTTGTCACGAGCGTGCAGAGCAAGAACGATAAGATCCTCCCCGGAAAGCTCTACTCCTTGTCAACGCTCCAGAACGTGCTCGGCAAGAAATATAAGATGTCCATGGCGGACAGCCTGAAGATAATACAGAAGCTCTACGAGGACGGCTATCTTACCTATCCCCGTACCAATTCGGAGTACCTTGCCACCGCCGAGAAGGATAAGATGAAGTCGATCATATCCAATATCGGCAAGCTCGGTTACCCAGTCAGATTCAAGGATTCCAAGCTCATCTTTGACGACTCCAAGATTGAGTCGCACTCGGCCCTGACGCCTACCTATAAGATACCCGCCAAGGATAAGCTCACCGAGGACGAGAGCAAGGTCTACTCCACCGTATTCCGCCGCTTTGTAGCAGTCTTCTGCGCTGAGGATTGTGTGGCAGAGAAGAGTGAGATCAAGATCAAGGTCGGTGACCTCGAGGAATTCTCCATGAAGGGAACAGTCATACTCGAGCCCGGTTGGACCAAGTATGACGATTACAACAGTAAGGATAAGATACTCCCGAGGCTCGAGGTGGGCGAGGAGGTAGTCATCGACTTCAAGCCGGCAGAGAAGGAAACGACTCCGCCGAAGCACTATACCATCGAGACTCTCAACAAGTACCTGAAGAATCCCTTCAAGGACGATAAGGCCAAGGCCAAGGAGCTTGAGGAGTCGGGCGAGGTAGATGACGCCGACGATTACAAGGCTATCTTTGAGGGACTTGAGCTCGGCACAGAGGCGACTAGAACGGGAATTATCGACAACGCCAAGAAGAGCGGATATATCGACCTCAAAAAGGACGTCTACACCATTCTCCCCGGCGGCGAGTTTCTCATCGAGTCTATCGCAAGGCTTAATATAGTAATGGATAAATACAAGACCTCCGAGCTCGGTAAGGCGCTGAAGAAGGTGTTCCGCGCCGAGATGACTATTGACGAGTCTGTTGATCTTGCAAAGCGCGAGATAGCCGAGGTCTTTAACGACCGCTACAACAATCCGCCGATGCCCAAGGTAGATACCGGCAAGCTCGGACAGATCGTCGGAGAATGTCCTCTTTGTAAGAGAAACGTCGTCAGGGGCAAGTATAACTACGGCTGCATGGGTTACTCCGACGGCTGTACCTTCAAGATGGGTGTGACTATCTGCAAGCGCGATATCCCCATCACCGAGGCCGCACGTCTGCTCGCCACAGGCGAGACTCTTCTGCTCACCGACTTCGTATCGAAGAACGGCAAGCGCTTTAAGGCAAAGCTTGTTCTAAAGGGCGGGGAAGTAGGATTTAAGTTTGATTGATACTGTTCAGCATTGACAAGAAAAGGAATAGTCATATGGAGTAGGCAAGAGAGGATAATACGAACCAGCTCTAAAGCGTGAATTTTCAGCGCTTTAGGCACTTATCTCTCTTGCCTAAAGAACGCCGCCGTCTTAAGATAAAGAAAAAACGGCAGGAACGGATCGTCGGATGGTCGATCTCAATTTTAGCAATAATTGTACCCATTGCGGTGCTTATGCTTTATGCATGTAACGTTCCGATTCCGATAGTAGCTTTTGGATTATATTGCTCGGTAGTTTTCCTTATCACCGGTCCTCTTTTTATTGTTTTTGCGCTAAGTGAGAAGTTCGGCTTCGGAAAAGCCGGATATGGTTATTTAAAGCGTCGCGGTACGGTATGGATGTGCAAGGCGGAGAAAAAGGCTGAGCAGATCTTTTTGGGGATCATCTTTATAGTGCTTGGAATTTGCTCTGTTGCTGTGACGATCAATTGCATATAGATATGTCAATAAATCTAAGAAAATGACAACGATTATTTTCATTTATCGGCTTTAATATAGCAAAGCCCTACAAAATAAAAAGCTCCCGCAGGCTAAAAGCTTGCGGGATTCTTTTTGTTTTGTTTCTACTTCACTTGCTTATAAGCAAAGCTAAGTGTATTACATATTATTCTTAGCTGTATTTATTGACTTTACAAGTATGCGACGAATAGCACCTGATTCTTGCAAAAGAGCTTTGGATTCGTCCTCGGTGATTGCGTTTGAACCAGCAAGCATCTCAATCCAGTATTCTGTCTCGATACATTCCTTTAGTGCTATATGGAACTTGTTGATAAAATCAGCTTTGCTCGAGGCATAGTTCGCTTCGTGAATGTTTGCTCCAATTGAGGTTGCACTTCTAACAATCTGATTAACAAGCACACCTCTTCCTTTGTGTGTATCGACATTGTCGCAAACAGCAATGATTTTTATTGCAAAGGCTTTTGTTCTTGTTCGTAACTCGGAATCTTTCATATAATTCCTCCTTTTGAGCGAAGAAGTGAAGTTGCTACGCAGTGAAGTTGTGCTGAAGGCACAGTGAAGTTGACTCGCCAAGGCTCGCAGTGAAGTTAAGTTCGCCGTTGGACTTGCGTTCACTTGCGCCAAAATGGCGCAAACTTCACTATCCGTAGGATAACTTCACTTACGCAGTAAACTTCACTCGCCGTCAGGCGAACTTAGTTGTATTAAAAATCCTCGCAGGATTTTTAATACACGTCTTTTATTACCTTCACCGCAACGCCCTGCACGTCGAGGTGGAAGGGATGAATATCGCGGTATTTGGAGTTCTCGGCTCTGAGGACGGGCTTGCCGTCGCGCTCGACGAAGTATCTCTTGAGAGTGGTGTCGGTGCCGTCAACGAGAGCAACTACGACCTTGCCGGTCTCGGAGAGAGTGGTCTTGCGGATAAGCACGAGGTCACCGTCATCGATGCCCGCGCCGGTCATGGAGTCACCCTCAGCGCGGAGAAGATAGCAGTCGCCGAAGAGCCATTCCTCGGGCAGAGCAACGTAGCCCTCGATAAGCTCGGTGTGCTCCTCGGGAGAGCCGCAGGGGATACCGCCGAGGATAGGCACGCGGCGGAATGCGGGGCGCATCTTTTCCTGCCCCTCGACCGAGAGCGTGTCCTTGCCGCTGTAAATAATGATACCTCTGTCGCGTAGCGTCATAAGGTAGCGGTAGCCGACCGAGTTGGACATGCCCATATGCTCGAGTATCTGTCCGAATTTAGGCGAGTCACCGTACTTCTCAATATATTCCTTTATGTATCTCGCCATCTCGGCAAGCTTTTCTTCATTCATCTTCTTCATTTTTCTGTCTCCTCAGATGTATGACTTGTTAGTTAGATTCTCTTATGACTCGGCATAAAAGAAGTTTAGGTTCTTTAATTATAACTCGTCATTTTACATTTGTCAAGAGGGAAATGAAAAAATTGAAAGTTGAAAATTGAAAATTGAAAATTGGTTAGATCGAGGACGCGAAAACCGCAGGCGAGACCTAACACTCCCCTTTGGGTAACGAAGCGGCGTTTCGGTAGTGAATTATACTCCCAAAGGGAGCAAGCTGCGCGAGCGTCCTGGTGAGCGAGTCTTAGATAAGCCTCCACTGTGTAAGGGGAGGTGCCGAGAGAAGCGAGGCGGAGGGGTTGTCAAGCCTCCATCTTTGAGGGAGGGGGACCACGAAGTGGTGGAAGGAGTTATTTGCGGTAAAGTGATGCAGGGGGTAAGGGAGCAGGAGAGATTTGTAACTCTACTCCTTCGCGGTGCAAGTCCGCTTTGCGTCCTTGGGGCTATGCCCCTACGCTTGCCGATGGCAAGCCACCGCGGGAGCAACTTTGCTTGCCTCGCTGATGAGCGAGCTCATCGACTCGGCTGCGCTGCGTTATCTGCGCCTAGGTCGCGGAGCGACCCCGGCGCAAGAGGGGGCAAATCTCTCATGAACCAAAAGGAAAAAAGACAGCCACGAATGTGACTGTCTTTTTTGGCTATAAACTGTAATTTTGATGCACAACTTTACTCTGATTTTTCTATCTCGGCAATGTACAAAATAATGTTTCTGATCTCACCGTCATCGTATTCGCTTACGATATACTTTATCTTCAGATATTGCCCATTCCGGGTAATACAGCCGCCGTGAGAAGCTGTTGTATTATATCCGTTCATTATTTCATAATCGGTGTATTCAAAGTAGATACCGTCTATTTCAAAATGCTCCGTATCATGCCCTTCGTATGGCATGGGATGAAAATTTTCAACATATCCCTCCACACTGCAAACATTATTCGTTTCCAATAGTTCTTTATATTCAATGTTTTCAACTGCCATCCCAAGAGTGGAAATAAGAAACAAAAGTACACACAAAGGTCCTACAATAAAGCCGACTACTTTGAAAAACGCAGGATGAAATCCGTGCACATCCTCGCCACGCTTCTTCGCTTTTGTAATAACAATAGATATTGCAAAAAAACCTATGCCAACGATCAAGGGAATTAAATTCAACAAATATTCAGACAAATCGAATCCGTATTCATATAGAACCTTTTCCATAGCTCGCCTCCTTGTGTTTCTTCGCTTCATTATATCATAAAAACAAAAAAACCGCAACCCTTTTGTATCAGAATTGGTGATGAGGTGAATATTTTGAACTCTACTCCTTGTGAGCTACAAAAGCCTGTGGCTTTTGGGCGCTATGCGCCTATCTTGTGCTGTTGGCACAAGGCTCACGGAGCAATCTGCACTCGCGTGCTTGCAAGCGAGCTTGCAGACACCGCTTCGTTTGATTATCTGCGCCTAGGTCGCGGAGCGACCCCGGCGCAAGAGGGGGCAAATCTCTCATGCTCCAAAAGGCAAAAAAAGACAGCCACGAATGTGACTGTCTTTTTTTGGCGGAGCAGGAGAGATTTGAACTCTCGCGCCGGTATAGCCGACCTACACCCTTAGCAGGGGCGCCTCTTCACCACTTGAGTACTACTCCACGCCAATGATATAAAATTGTAGCATCTAACCGGCCCTCGCCGTAGTCTGCCATAGTATTATATCAAGTTTTATCCCGTTTGTCAAGTGTTTTTTTGAATATGTATGAGAGTTTTTTGAATTTATTGAAAGTGAGATAGATATTCTAGCTTTTGATTGTGATTCACGTTTTACTTGACACGCTTACCAATATGTGTTAAAATATTTTTACTAATTAAGATATATTCCCGATAAAGACAAGGGGCTTTTCAATCTGCTTTTCCAGGAGGTGTGCCTTGCAAGACTGTTCGTATAAGAAATATATATTCGGCAAAAAAGAGAGAATATACTTATACCTCTTGGATGAGCCCTATATCAAAGGTGTCGTCGGCTTTTTGAAATCGAAGCTGTTTGACGGAATGATAGGTATCCATATAAACGAGGAAAAGGGCGCGGACGAAGAGCTGATTTTTGGCGGACTTTACATCGGCAAGAATGAGCAGCCGCTGATCACAATACATAAGGATTTGTACACCGACGGGCAATTGCGCGACGTTCTTTTTCTGACGCTGATGCATGAATTAGGTCATTATTTTAACGGCGACCTTCGCACGTGTCCGTCTGAAATATATGAAAGGCGTATTCGTGATATAGAGAACGGTGCTGTTTCACTCGAGGAGAGGCGAGCCGATGCATTTGCGGTTCGGTATCTCGGCAAGAAAAGGGTGATCTCGGGACTTGAGGGATTGATCAAGCTGAACCTAGCGGCGGAAAGCACCGAGGGGCTCTCTGCGGATATGTGTGTAAAGGAGCTGGAGCTCCGTATTCGATTAATTAAGGATAGCTGATTTCTCGCTGTTGAGGTTTTAGGAGAACATAAGATCATATTAGCAATTATCTGGTTTGGCTACATATTTTGTTGGACTTGTTTTTATTGAAAAAATTAAAGATCCTGATAAAGATCAAACAACTAAAGGAAGTGATATAAATGAGCATCAAAAGTAAAATAGCGGAATATAAGAGGTTCCGCGGTGGAGTTTGCCACTGCACCTTCAATCCGGGCGGACCCGGTGTTGTCCGCATACATCTTGTGCCGCCGAGGTTCAAGCTTTTCGGCCGGACGCCCTACGTCGTTATTCTTAACGGCTACTACGTACTGCCGATAGGCCCGTCCTACGCGGCGATCCTCGCCGAGTTCATCTCGGAGGTGAACGAGTTTGACGGCAAGCCTATGACCGAGGAGGACGAGGCAGGCGTGATCGCAAGGACGATCAAGACCGTCTCGCGCCTTTACCCGAGTGTCCCGAGGGAGGAGATCGAGCTCGACCTCGACGAGATACTCGACGTGGTATTTACCGTGGCTGACGGTAGGCTGCCTGAGGCACAGATCGACCGCCTCTCCATTCACGCTTATGCTAAAAATATGACAGCGCCGCACAGAATGGACTTGATGATCAGCGCGATGACAGATGCCGAAGGTAGGTGGAAATGTAACCAAAAGTGTACATTTTGCTATGCTGCGGGGCAGGATAAGAGCTCTGCGACCGAGCTCACCACTCACGAGTGGAAGCGCATAATAGATAAGCTCTGGGAGGCGAGAGTGCCTATGGTGACCTTCACGGGAGGCGAGCCGACACAGAGAGAGGACCTGTGCGAGCTCGTCGGACACGCAAGGAAGTTTGTCACCAGAGTGAACACCAACGGCGTGCTTGTCACAGAGAAGCTGGCAGAGAGACTCTATGACGCCGGCCTTGACAGTATGCAGGTGACTCTGTACTCGTATGACTCAGAGATACATAACTCGCTTGTCGGCGCGGGACGCTTTGTCGATACCGTCGCGGGTATAAAAAATGCACTTTCCGCAGGCCTTGACGTCAGCATCAACACACCCCTTTGCAAGAAGAATTCCGACTATGCTAAAACCCTTGAGTTTGCAAAATCTCTCGGCGTGCGCTTTGCCACCGCGAGCGGACTTATCCTCACGGGCAACGCTGATATTAACCACGAGGAATACGACCTCACCACCGAGGAGCTTGTGGGCATAATCACCGAGGCAAAGCACTACTGTGACGAGAATGAGATGGAGATAGACTTCACCTCGCCCGGCCTCATCCCGAAGGAGAAGCTCGAGGCTCTCGGCATGAATGCGCCTATGTGCGGCGCCTGCCTCTCCAATATGGCTGTCACCCCCGACGGCGTTGTTGTGCCTTGCCAGAGCTGGCTCGGCTCGGATGCCGCGCTCGGCAATATTCTTGAGGACGATTTCTCGGATATATGGGAGCACAGTATCTGCCGCTCACTCCGCGGAGTGAGCGAGGACGAGGCTCTCGCCTGTCCCTTCAGACAGAGAAAGGAGACTCACAATGGCTGAGATCAAAATTGATTACGATCACCTCTCCTCCAAGCGCGCGGGCGGCCCTTACTCGGAGGAAACTATAAAGGAAAAAAGAAAAATGCCGAAGAGAAACATCATCATAATGGTCGTTCTCATCGTCATTCAGATTGCGGCTATTATCTTTGCCGCTTGCTATGATCCCGAGCCTCAGCCCCTCGACCGTATCGAGGAGTACAACGTAACGGTCACCCCGAATTACGACGGCACACTAAAGATCGAGTACGACATTCTCTGGCGCGCGCTCGACGACAGCGAGCCGCTCACCTGGGTAGAGATCGGCGTACCGAACAACAGCTACACGATCGAACAGAGCTCTTTCTCGGATACTATCAGCTACGTTAATAAGTATTCGTTCGTTGATTATACCTCGGTGAGAGTCGGTTTCCGTGACTCATATATCGACGGCGAGACCGTGCGCTTCTCCTTCTCGATAACCCAGAGCCGGATGCTTTGCAGGGACGGAGACGACTTCTTCATCGAGTTCGTACCCGGCTGGTTCAATGAGATCTCGGTTGCGAAGTACCGCTTTGCCTGGTATGATAACGGCGATATAGAAAGCTATACCGAGGGCGCTGAATATATTGACGGCTATTATGTATACGAGGGCTCCCTTGACAGAGGCGGATATAAGCTGATGCGCCTCGGCTTTAACAAATTCGCGTTTGACCCGTCTGCGGATACGGTTGAGCACGTTCCGTTTGATGACGGCGGCGCATATGACGGACTTGACAACGGCGAGGATAAGGTGGCGGTATGGATACTTGTAGTCTTTATCGTGATCGCTATCTTTATCGCAGAGCTTTACCTTATCGACAGCTTTGTCTCCTATCATAGGGGCAGAGGCTTTATGGTTGGCTACGGCCACCCGATCCACGTCTACGGCTACGGCAATCCCCGCTATCACAGAGCGGCAAAGCTCGATGCCGAGAAGAGAGCTAGCGGAGTCCACGGACGAGGCGGCAGAGGCGGTGGAGGCGGATGTGCCTGCGCTTGTGCTTGCGCGTGTGCCTGCGCCGGAGGCGGCAGAGCAGGGTGCAGTGCGAAGGCTCGCGGTCCGAAGGACGCGAGCAACTAAGTTCGCCTGACGGCGAGTGAAGTTCACGTTGTGAGTGAAGTTATCCTGCGGATAGTGAAGTTTGCGCCAAATTGGCGCAAGTGAAAGATAGTTTTAGGCGAACTTAACTTCACTGCGAACATAGTGAGTCAACTTCACTGTGCGGTAGCACAACTTCACTTTTGCCTTAGCAAAAACTTCACTGAAATAGAAAACAAAAACGGAAGAAGAGCTTTTGACTCTTCTTCCGTCGTTTTTTTGTACGTGTGGTATTTTCTCGTTTGCGAAGCAAACATATCGAGCACGCAGTGCATATCGAATTGAGCTCGCTTGCGAGTCAATATATCGAAAATTCCGTGAGGAATTTATATCGACATCTAATCCCTACGGAGATTGGATTACTCCTCCGTCTTAGCAGCCGCCTTGCCGCCGACGAAGCCGGAGATAAGGCTGGTAACGTCGATGCCCGTGGACTCCTTCACGCCGGACATGATCTGGTCCGCGCTGGTCATAACGTCCTTAACAAGCTTGGTGGAGTTGCCGTCGCCGTACATAACGATCTTCTCGGTCTGCGCAAGAGGAGCGGCAGCATTCTTGACAACCTCGGGAAGGGCAGCGAGATACATCTCGAGCACGGATGCCTCACCCATCTTCTTCTGAGCCTCGGCCTTCTTCTCGATAGCCTCTGCCTCTGCGATACCCTTGGCTCTGATACCCTCAGCCTCCTGCTCCATAGCATAGCGGAGAGCCTCTGCCTCAGCCTTCTTAGCCTCGGCTGCCTTAAGTGCCTCGTACGCACGAGCTTCTGCCTCACGCTGACGCTTGATAAGGTCTGCCTCGGCCTCCTTCTCGGTCTTGTACTTGACTGCGTCTGCCTGCTTTCTGATTTCCGCATCGAGCTTTCTCTCTCTGATGGCGATCTCCTTTTCTGCAAGCTCTGCTTCCTTCTCGCGTCTTGCGATATCGGCGTTGGTCTTAGCAACCTCGATAACCTTACGCTGATTTTCCTGCTGGATGGAGTATGCGGCGTCTGCCTCTGCGGCCTTTGTATCTGCGCGCACCTTCATATCCGCCTGCTGAACAGCGAGCTCTGCGTTCTGCTCGGCGATCTTCTTCTCAGCCTCAACCTTAACGGCGTTAGCCTCCTCCTGAGCTCTGGAGGTAGCGATAGCTATATCTCTCTGCGCGTTAGCCTTAGCGATCTGCGCATTCTTTCTGATCTGCTCGACGTTATCGATACCCATGTTCTCGATGGTACCTGCGCCGTCCTTGAAGTTCTGGATATTGAAGTTAACGACCTCGATACCGAGCTTTTCCATATCGGGAACAACGTTCTCGGTGATCTTCTTCGCAACGCCCTGACGGTCCTGAACCATTTCCTTAAGGCCGACAGAACCTACGATCTCACGCATATTACCCTCAAGCACCTGAGTGACGAGAGTAACCATCTCCTGACGTGTCTTACCAAGAAGCGCCTCAGCCGCTCTCTCAAGGAGACTCGGGTCAGACGAGATCTTGATGTTGGCAACGCCGTCAACGGTAACGTTGATAAACTCGTTGGTGGGTACTGCTTCGCTGGTCTTTACGTCGACCTGCATTACACCGAGGGAGAGCTTATCAAGACGGGTGAAGAACGGCATTCTCCAACTCGCCTTACCGATAATGATGCGTCTCTTTTTCGGACCCGAAACAATGAAGGCAGTGTCCGGGGGAGCCTTGATGTAGCCTGCAACGCCGAGTATAGCGGCGAGAGCGACGACTGTAACGATTGCGATAATTAATCCTGGCATAAAAATGTCCTCCTATTATATAATATATGTTGGTTTTGTTTTTTTGCAATCTCTACGTTCCGCTCGGACGAATGAGCCCGATGAGGACAGTATAGTTTACAAATTTGTGTCTTTCAGGGAGATTTTTGCTCTTAAGATGCAAAAAAGACCCTTAGCGTACCGATACACTAAAAGTCTTGTTATCATCATATAGATTTAGCAGGCACCGAGCACTCTAGATTGCTGTCTTGACGATGCTGCGCATCACCCCGAGGGGCGATGAACTACTCCCTTTTGACATCTTGATTGTACCACAAATTCGTGGAAGTGTCAAGAGGATTTTTTACGATTTGTATACTTGCATAAATTTCCAGACGGGATTTGTGGAAGATGAATAAAAAGCGCGGCAGGCGGGGATGGACGCATGATGTAATGCTAACGCATAATGATGTATTGCTTTGCAATATGATGTTTTTTCGCTTTGCTCAAAATGATGTTATGCTATGCATAATAATGTTGCTCGCAAAGGCTCGCGAGTGATGTAATCCATGTGCCCGCAGACACACATCATCAGCGCAGCGTCATCATTGGCGCAGCCTACATCATATTGCGCAGCAATACATCATTCACCTTTGGTGAACAAAAAGTGCGCTGAGCCGCGGAGGGCTCAGCGCAAAAGCTATGTACTAACTGAATTAGCGGTACTTTCTTCTCTTGTACCAGGGAGTGGTGGTTGCGGGCTGCTTGAGAGCGCGGATGCAGAGGATAACTACAAGTGCGCAGGCAGCGACAACAACGACCTTAATAACGGTTTCTCTGTGCTTCTCGGGGATCTGAACCTTGGAGAAGGAGCCCTTAGCGCCGCAGACCTCACAGACCTCATATACGATGAAGTCCTCGGTGTTGGAGTCGGAGTAGCTGTGACCGAGCGCGCCGTCGCCCTCAGCATCACATCTTGTACATACAGAGCCGTTCTCACAGTCTGCGTCGGTCCACTCGTGGCCGAGCGCGGAGCCGTTCTTCTTACCGCACTTAGAGCAGGTTGCTGCGCTTGTGCAGGTAGCATCGGAGTAGCTGTGGCCGAGCGCCTTGCCCTCGGTCTCGCCGCATCTCTGACAGGTCTTGGGAGCGTCGCAGGTAGCGTTTATCCAGCCGTGGCCAAGCGCGGAGCCGTAGGTCTCGCCGCAGACGGAGCATACGGGAGCCTCGGTGCAGGTTGCAGAGCCGCCGGTGTGGCCGTTCGCCTCGCCCTCGGTCTCGCCGCAGACGGAGCAGGTCTTGGGAGCGGTGCAGGTTGCATCAGTCCAGGTGTGCTCGCCGATCACGCTGTCAGCAGTGTCGCCGCAGACAGAGCAGGTAGCGGGAGTCAGACAGTTACCGCCAACCCAGGTGTGACCATTAGCCTCGCCCTCGGTAGTGCTACAGACGGAGCAGGTCTTGGGAGCGGTGCAGGTTGCATCTACCCATACGTGGCCGTTTGCCTCGCCATCGGTCTCGCCGCAGGCAGAGCAGGTTTTGGGAGCGGTACAGGTTGCATCTACCCAACTATGTCCAAGGGGATTGCCTTCGGTCTCGCCGCAGACGGAGCAGGCCTTGGGAGAAGTACAGGTGGCGTTAGTCCAAGTGTGTCCGTTTGCCTCACCTTCAGTAGTACCACATACGGAGCAGGTCTTGGGTGTAGTGCAGTCAGCGTCTACCCAGGTGTGCACACCGGTGGGATCAACGTCAGTAGTTTCTCTTGAGAGCTCTACCTCACATACGGTACAGTAAACTACTGTGTCGTAGTTGCCGCCTACGGTACAGGTGGGTGCTACGTTATTCTCGATAGCGGGAGCGCCCTCGGTGTGACCGGTAGCGTCAATGCTCTTTTCTTCTCTTGAGAGCTCCTCGTGACATACCGAGCAGTAAACAACGGAGTCATAGCTGCCTGCCTCGGTGCAGGTGGGGTTGACAACGTTCTCTCTTACCGCGTCAGCCTTGGTGTGGCCGGTGGGATCTGTGGGAGTGTCAACGTACACGTCACCGCAGGAGCAGGTGTGGGTGGTGTAACCCTCCTCAGTACAGGTGGGAGGAGTAACAGTCTCTGTGTAAACGTGCTCAGCGGGAGCCGCGGCAAGAACACCGTAGTCCAGCACGTTATCATTCTCATCAACCGCAACAACCTTGAAGGAGTGGTTGATAATATCGTCGCCAAAGTTAGCAACGTCAAGGTCGCTGATGATGTAGTAGTTAACAACCGAGTTGGCGATATGCTCGTCGTTGCAGTATACAACGTACTTATATGCGCCGTCTACCTGATTCCAGGTAAGCTTGATCTTTCCGCACTGGTCCTTGTAGGCAGTCTCGATCTCGATGGTGATGCCTCCCTCGGATGCGGTCGTTTCGGGCTCAGCACCCTCTGCGTTTACCGTGATCACAAACGCGCAGGTGAAGAGGAGCGCGAGCACGGCTACGAGAGAGAAAAGCTTGCCGAATGAACGTAATTTCATTTGGGTTCCCTCCTAAAAATGTATTACATAGTATTATATTAATATTTATACACACCAATTTTATCACGGTTTTGAGATTTTTGCAATACTTTTTGCGCAAATAATTAAAAAAAGTTAAAATTTATTAAAAGCGGGCGTGAGTAGGGGGACAAAACGCCCCGGTTTGTCCGAAAAAATATGCGGAGGGCGGCGGTTATCCTTAGGCGGGAATTGACAAAGCGAAAGAAAAATGGTAAAATAAAGCTGAAAACGGAGGATATTATGGAATTTTGGGACGTTTACGATAAATTCAGAAGGCCAAAGGGCTTCACTTTAATGCGCGGAGGCGACAAGAGGCTCGGTGAGGGCGAGTATCATCTTACGGCGCACGTGTGTGTTTTCGCCCCCGACGGACGTATGCTTGTGCAGAGGCGCGCGGATTTCAAGGCGCTTTGGGGCGGTCTATGGGATATCTCCGCCAGCGGGTCTGTCCTTGCGGGTGAGACCGCGGGAGAGGGAGCCGAGCGCGAGCTCTACGAGGAGCTCGGAATTAAGGTGAGCCTCAGGGACGAACAACCGAGAGCCACCTTCTATCACGAAAACTGCATCAGCGACTACTTTGTAGTGAAGGCAGACCTGCCGCTTGAGGACGTCAGGATACAGAAAAGCGAGGTAGCCGAGGTCGGTTATGCAACCCGAGACGAAATTCTCGCTATGATCGACGGCGGTAGCTTTATCCCGTACAAAAAGAGCTTTATCGAAATGATGTTCGATATGAATGAGGCTAAGGATAGGAATATGTTTAGGCTTTGAGCAAAGCTCAAAGCGGTGAAGTTCGCACAGAGTGCGAGTGAAGTTCACGTTGTGAGTGAAGTTTGTGCTGTCGCACAGTGAAGTTGACTCGCTAAAGCTCACAGTGAAGTTGTGCTAGCGCACAGTGAAGTTGACTCGCTAAAGCTCACAGTGAAGTTGTGCTAGCGCACAGTGAAGTTGACTCGCTAAAGCTCACAGTGAAGTTGT
>JAFTKM010000020.1 GCA_017453245.1 Clostridia bacterium | reverse complement strand
TGCATTCTTGATGGGATCGCCGATTTCGGTCTTGCCGCCCATATTAATTCTCTGGGATGCGGTATAGCCGTCCTCAAATTCCTTGCTGCTGCCATCAATCTTGGTCTTTGCGCTGTAATGAATGGTGAAGAAGTCATCGGTGCCTGCCTTCTCAGCATCGCCGTCTGCCTTCGCGCCCTGAGCCATTTCCGCAAGATCAGCGGTAGCGTCGAGAGCATATGTAGTCTCAACGGGAGCTGCGATCTCGGGAACGGATACGCTGACTTCTACCTTAAAGTAGTAATTGCTTCCCGCGGAGGAGCCTATGTAGTACTTGCCCGCGTCTGCGATCTCGAAGGTAGAGATGTAGAGCGAGTTCTTGGTACAGCCAACCGCGGTAGTCTCAAGGATGGTACCGTCGGAGCCGTAGAGATTGAGCTCTCTGCCGTCGCCACCGCATACCCACCAGATCTTAACCACGGAGGAGCCCTCGGTCGTGAATTCTATTGCATTCTTGATGGGATCGCCGATTTCGGTCTTACCGCCCATATTAATTCTCTGGGATGCGGTATAGCCGTCCTCAAATTCCTTGCTGCTGCCATCAATCTTGGTCTTTGCGCTGTAATGAATGGTGAAGAAGTCATCGGTACCTGCCTTCTCAGCGTCGCCGTCTGCCTTCGCGCCCTGAGCCATTTCCGCAAGATCAGCGGTAGCGTCAAGCGTGTAGGTCTTGGTCGATTCGGCAGCGCTGCCGGGTACGACCGTTGCAACGATAGCGGTGACGGTAAGCACCATAACCAAAATCGTAGCAATAATCTTACGAATGTTGCTTGTTTTCATCTGTTTTCCTCCTTTTTGGATAGATGAATCCATATTTTATATGTGTTTTGTGCGATCAAAACCACAGCACAAGGCGTGGCGCATACGCGCAGAAATACTGCGCCTTGTGTGTGCTAATTCTACAATAAAGGTGATTAATAAGCCTTGATTTTTTTGATTGTTTGGTGGCAAGGTCTTGATTATTTTGATTTTTTTAGTATTTTCTAATACGCGATATAAAAAAACGCAGGCGCGTTTTATACATTTTGAACAATAAAAGGAAAAGCGGGCATATCGCCCGCCTCCGTATATACTTATTAAACTCAGAATACTCCCAAAAGCTTGAGAATATAAGACGCAAGGAAAATGCTTGCCGCAGAAAAGACCGTTGTCCAGACGACGAGCTGACCTGCGAGAGATACGTCCGCATCCATCTCCTGCGCCATAGGAACGCTGGATACCGCAACCGGAGTACAGAATACCGCAACAAAGGTGGCAAACTCCGCCCCGCTGAAGCAGCCGAAAAGATATGCAACGCCAAGACCGATAAGCGGCACGGCAAGGTTACGCGCCAGAACACCGAAGGTAATATACCTCTTCAGCTCGGGTATCGCCGAAAGCTCAAACTGCGCGCCAAGAACGATAAGCGCAAGAGGGGTGGCAACCGACGAGAGATTGGAAAGCGTCTTATAGATCGGGGTAAGGTCGCTGAGTCTGAAGGTAATGCCCGTCTTGACGAATATTGCTCTTATACCGAGAACAACAAAGCCGAGAGCTATGCTGTCTGTAAGCGGATTTTTCGCTATGCCGACGAGGACCTTTTTCACACTCGGCTTCTTATTTGAGGAAAACAGAGAAAGACCGACTACCGCAAGAGTATTGAATACCGGAACGATGAAGGCGGAAAGCACGGTCGCCATAATTCCGCCCTCCTCACCGAAAAGCGAGGTGGCAAGCGGTATGCCTACCAAAGCGTAGTTTGCTCTGAAAACCGATTGCAGAAGAGCGCCCCTGCGGGGGTTGTCCTTCGTCATCACCATGACGAGTGCGAGAGCTACAAGAAACAGGACAACGGTCGCGCCGAGAGTATACCATACGAAGGAAAAGTCAATATCGGAAAAGCTCTCGATCTTATACATATTGAGAAACAGCATCGCAGGTAGGAAAGCTCTGAATACAAGCTTGTTCATAGCCTTCGCGACATCCGCGCTGATAAGTCCTATCCTCTTGAGAAAATAGCCGACCGCAACCTTAAGAATTATCGGCGCGGTGGCATTTACAGCAAACAATAAATCTACCATATTATCTCCATTTTTATCAATTAAACTTTACAATTATCGCATTTATCAATCAACGATAAAGTCGGGCGCGCTCACACCGCCGCGAGCCTTTGACGGTGAAATTCCGTATTGCTCCTTGAACTTGTAGGAGAAATAATTGCTGTCGTTAAAGCCGCAGGCATATGCTATCTCGCAGATAGAAAGGCCGGGCTCATTCATAAGAACGTGCTCCGCTCTTTGCAGTCTGTAAAGCGTTATGTATTCGCTGAATCCAAAGGACGTCTCCTTCTTGAAAAGTCTGGATAGATGCTCGGCGCTGACGTTCATAAGCTTGGCAACAGTTGACAGACGTATATCCGTCATATAGTTTTCCTGAATATACCTCATCGTATGCTCGACAATAGCGTTACCGTCCTTTTCCTTTTTCTTCATATTTCCGCTGCGTATCATAAGAAGCAGAAGCTGCTCGGTATATATCTTAAGAGCGTGGGGAGTAATATGATCGTTGCGCGTATATTCCTCCTCGATCTTTTCAAACAGAGCCTCGATATGGGGAGCCAGCTCCTTGTTGCGGAAAAGCGAACCGAGAGCGAGCGCCTCCTCGAATATTTCACGGTTGATAAATTCCTCGGAAAAATTGATAAGAAGACGGCTGTGCGGTCTTGTGCCGTAGTTTGTACGGTGTATCGTTCCCTTCGGGATAAGTATAACGTCACCGGACACGACGTCATAGGATCTGTCGTGAATGAAGTAGTTGCACTTTCCCTCTTTCATATAATAAAGCTCAAAGAGATTGTGATAGTGCTGCGTCGCGACACTTCCTACGACATTTTCCTTTTTGTTGAAATAATAATTCGAATTATCACTTGTAAATCCGGGTTTCACCTTATTCATCCTCCGCGAAGCATTATCGGCTTACTTTTTCTATATTTTAACATAGGATATCAAAAAAATCAAGAAAAACGAAAATTTTAATTGTAAATCGTTAATATTTTCAAGGCAAGGAACTGTCTTTATAAGGTAAAATATATATGTACGATAAAACCTGACGCACTCAGGCATATAGCTCAGGAGGCAGTATGAAATACGTTGACGGCGGTGTAAAGGACATAAAAATCGCGTATATCGGCGGCGGCTCACGCGGTTGGGCGTGGAAGCTGATGAGTGACCTTGCGTCGGCTGAGGATATCTCGGGCGAGGTCGCACTCTACGATATTGATTACGAGGCGGCTCTCAACAACGAGAATATAGGCAATCGTTTTAACGGTGCTAAGGGCGCAAAATCCAAATGGACCTATAAGGCGGCAAAGACCATAGGCGAGGCTCTTACGGGCGCAAGCTTCGTCGTTATCTCTATTCTTCCCGGCACGTTCGATGAGATGGAGAGTGACGTACATACTCCCGAGAAATACGGTATATATCAGCCGGTCGGCGATACCACCGGTCCCGGCGGAATCATCAGAGCGCTCCGCACCATTCCGATGATCGAGGTTATAGCTAAGGCAATTAAGGAGTATTCCCCCGATGCCTGGGTAATCAACTACACCAATCCGATGGCTCTGTGCGTAAAGGCTCTTTACGACACCTTCTCCGCTATCAAGGCGTTTGGCTGCTGCCACGAGGTATTCGGCACTCAGAATTTCATTGCCAACGTATTGTCGGAGGAGCTCGGAATAACGGTAGATAGCCACAGAGCGATAAAGGTCAACGTCGTGGGTGTAAACCACTTCACCTGGCTGACCGAGGCGAGGTATCGTGATATAGACGCTATGAAGGTCTACGCCGACTTTGCGCGTAAGCATCCCGAGGGCGTCCCGGTGAAGGACCCCGAGTCGACGTTTGAGTGTATGCAGAAGGTCAAGCTCGATCTGTTCCTGCGCTACGGAGCTATCGCGGCGGCGGGTGACAGACACCTTTCCGAGTTTGTGGACGGCTCCTGGTATCTCGATTCCCCCGAGCACGTCAGAAAATGGGGCTTCAGGCTCACTCCGGTGAGTTGGAGAAAGGAAAACCTCGAGGAAAGGCTCGAGAGAAGCAGAAGGCTCCGCTCGGGTGAGGAGGAGGTAAAGCTCGAGGAGACGGGCGAGGACGGTATCAATCAGATACGCGCGCTTCTCGGTCTCGGAGATTTTACCACCAACGTGAACCTTCCCAACGTTGGACAGATACCGAATCTCCCTCTCGGAGCTATCGTTGAGACAAACGCCGCCTTCCGTGACAATTCGGTAACTCCCGTTATGGCGGGCAACGTGCCAGAGGGCGTATGGGCGCTCGTAGCACGCTCGGTGGATTCACAGCTTACCGTAGCAAGAGCGGCAAGAGAGCGTGACCTTGAGCTCGCATTCCGCGCATTCGCCGCTGACCCACTCGTCAGGATAGACCTTGAGAATGCACGCAAGCTCTTTGACGAGATGGTTGAAAATACAAAAGAATATCTTACGGAATATTTCAGATAAACGGAGGACTTACCATGGATTTCAAGAAGACACTAAGGCCCGAAAGAGTAATTCAGTTCGGAGAGGGCGGATTTTTACGCGGCTTTGTAGACTGGATGCTCCACAAAATTAACAAGACAAGCAATTTCAACGGCAGTGTCGTTGTTGTACAGCCTATTGAGGCAGGTCTTTGCGATATGCTCAGCGCGCAGAACTGTGTATATACCCACCTCATCAGAGGTGTTGAGGGCGTTGAGACCGACGTTATCGACGTCATCTCAAGATGCGTCAAGCCTTACGATGATTTCGAGGCTTATCTTGCCCTTGCCGAGAATCCCGATTTCAGATTCATCGTATCAAACACCACCGAATCGGGTATAGTATTCTCCGATGAGGATAAAATAACCGACGCTCCCCCGAAGAGCTTCCCCGCTAAGCTCACCCTTCTTCTCAAGAGAAGATATGAGCTCGGTCTTGGCGGCTTCATCTTCCTTCCCTGCGAGCTTATCGACAGAAACGGTGACAACCTCAAGGCGTGCGTGCTTAAGTATGCGGACCTCTGGGGACTTGACGACGGATTCAAGAGCTGGATAGAAAACGAAAACGTATTCACCAATACCCTCGTTGACAGAATCAACACAGGTTATCCGAGAGGCGAGGACCTCGCGCTCGGCTACGAGGACAATATGGTCAACACCTCGGAATTCTTCCACCTTTGGGTAATTGAGACCGAGCACGACCTTGAAAGCGAGCTCCCCTTCTCCTCTGCGGGACTCAACGTTATCGTCACACGCGACAAGCTCGAGATGTACCGCACAAGAAAGGTGCGTATCCTTAACGGCGCTCACACCTCCCTTGTTCCCTACGCTCTTCTTTCCGGCTTTGACACCGTGAAGAGCTGTATCGACGACGAGGGTATGAGAGAGCACATCAGAAGGTGCGTATTTGACGAGATCATTCCTACGCTTGACCTTCCCAAGGATGAGCTTGAGAGCTATGCCAAGAGCGTGCTTGAGCGCTTTGGCAACCCTTACATCAAGCACTATCTTACCTCGATTGCACTCAACTCCGTGAGTAAATTCAAGGTAAGAGTTCTCCCCTCGATTCTTGAATATATCAACAGATACGGCAACACGCCCCCCACCCTTGTGTTCTCCTTGGCTAAGCTTATCGAGTTCTACAAGACCGGTGAGCCGAGCGACGCGCCCGAGGTCATCGACTACATAAGAAGCCACAGCATCCGCGATATACTCGCGAACGAGGCTCTCTTCGGTCAGGACATCTCCTTCCTTACAGAGGAGGTTGAAAGATGCAGATAAACCGTATTGACAACGTAGACGTCAATCTTGAGGACGGCCACAAATATGCCCTCTGTGACATAAAAAAAGGCGAGAATATAATCAAATACGGTAATCCGATAGGTCACGCCACCGCTGACATCAAGGCGGGCGAGCACGTGCATACGCACAACGTGAAGACAAACCTCTCGGGCAACCTTGAGTACACCTACGAGCCCGTGAGCTACGACCTGCCGGAAGAGGACGAGGGCCGCACATTTATGGGCTACGTGCGTGAAAACGGTGACGTCGGAATCCGTAACGAAATATGGATAGTTAACACGGTTGGCTGTGTAAACAAGGTGGCTGAAAGAATAGCTGCGGCTACGGGAGCTTATCACTTCCCTCACCCCTTCGGCTGCTCTCAGCTCGGTGACGACCAGACCGTAACACAGCTCATACTCCGCGGTATGGTAAACCATCCTAACGCGGCAGGCGTGCTTGTTCTCGGTCTCGGCTGTGAGAACAACAATATGGAGGTTTTCCGCAAGGTTCTCGGCGAGGTAGACGAGAGGCGTGTGAGGTTTCTCATCGCTCAGGAGCACGATGACGAGATTGAGGAGGGTATTCGCCTTGTGAACGAGCTCAAGGAATACGCGAGCACCTTCAAGCGTGTACCCGTACCCGTATCGAAGCTCAGAATAGGTCTTAAGTGCGGAGGAAGCGACGGATACAGCGGCATCACCGCAAATCCCCTTGTCGGCAGACTCTCGGATAAGCTCATCGCTATGGGCGGCTCCTGTGTGCTCACAGAGGTGCCAGAGATGTTCGGCGCGGAGCATCTTCTTATGCAGAGATGTACCGACCGCGAGACCTTTGAAAATATGGTCGCGCTCATCAACAACTTCAAGGACTATTACACCAGACACAATCAGGTCATATATGAAAACCCCTCGCCCGGAAACAAGAAGGGCGGAATCACAACTCTTGAGGAGAAGTCGCTCGGCTGTGTGCAAAAGGGCGGTCTTTCCCCCGTTGTTGACGTGCTGAATTACGGTGACACCTTAAGAAAGCCCGGTCTCTCGGTGCTTAACGGCCCCGGAAACGATATCGTTGCTATAACGAATCTTATGGCCGCAGGCGTGCATATTATCCTCTTCACCACCGGCAGAGGAACGCCCGTAGGCAGTGCGGTCCCCACGGTCAAGATATCCACCAACGCATCGCTCGCAGAGCGTAAATCGGGCTGGATAGACTTTGACGCGAGCCCCACTCTTTCCGGCAACCCCTTGACAAATGAGCTTTTTGATTATATAATCAAAGTAGCAGAAGGAGCACAAACCAAGAACGAGCTTCACGGCTATAAGGAAATTTCAATATTTAAGGACGGAGTAACCCTATGAGCTTTATTAACGATAATTTTATGCTTAAGACCGAGACCGCGAGAAAGCTTTACTCGGCGATCAAGGATCTTCCCATAATCGACTATCACTGTCACCTCAGCCCCAAGCTTATCGCTGAGGATTACAAGTTCAGAAACGCATTCGACCTCTTCCTCGGCGGCGACCACTACAAGTGGCGTCAGATGCGTACAAACGGCATCGATGAGAAGTACATCACCGGTGACGCAGACGAGTACGAGAAGTTCCTTGCATTTGCAAGAACAATGCCCTACCTTATCGGTAATCCTCTCTATCACTGGACTCACCTCGAGCTCAAGAGATACTTCGACATAGACGAGACTCTCTCCGAGAAGACCTGCAAGGCGATCTGGGACAAGTGCAACGAGTGCCTTGCCAAGCCCGAATACAGCGCGCAGAATCTTATCAAGAGATCTAACGTCGAGATAATCTGCACGACCGACGATCCCGCGGATACGCTCGAATACCACGAGGCGCTGAAGGACTTCTCCACAAAGATACTCCCCACCTTCCGTCCCGACAAGGCTGTTGAGATCGGCAAGGAGACCTTCCTCCCCTACATCGAGGCTATCGGCGTTAAGTCCTATGATGAGCTCGTTAATTGGATGGTAGAAAGAATCGGCTACTTCAACGATCACGGCTGCCGTCTCTCCGACCACGCGCTTGAGTACGTTCCCTTCGCAATAGGTGACGCAAAGGCGGCGTTTGACAAGAGAATGGCAGGCAAAGAGCTCACCCGTGTAGAGATCGACGCCTTCAAGACCGAGATGCTCAAGGTCTGCGCAAAGGAATATACACGCCTCGGCTGGACGATGCAGCTCCACATCGGCGCGCTCAGAAACAATAACAGAAGAATGTACGAAAAGCTCGGCGCTGACGTCGGATTTGACTCGATAAACGACCTCAACATCGCAGAGTGTCTGTCCGCGTTTATGGACAATCTCGAGTACGATGACTGTCTTCCCAAGACCATACTCTACACCCTCAACCCGAAGGATAACTACGTGCTCGGCACAATGCTCGGCAACTTCCAGAAGGCCCCCATCCCCGGCAAGATCCAGTTTGGCTCGGGCTGGTGGTTCAACGATCAGAGAGACGGTATGGAGGCTCAGATGCAGGCGCTTGCAAACCTCGGTATGATCGCTCGCTTCGTCGGTATGCTCACCGATAGCCGCAGCTTTGTATCCTATCCCCGTCACGAATACTTCAGACGTATTATGTGTAACCTCCTCGGCAAGTGGGCGGAGGAAGGCGAGTATCCGATGGATATGGAGATGCTCACTGAGATCGCATCCGGCATCGCATACTACAACTCCAAAAATTACTTCAACTTCTGATTAAATCAGTAGCGGATTATCGAGCTTTCCCCGATAATCCGCTATTTTTGTAAATTAATATTTTCTTTTTTACAAGAAAAAGACTCGATGCTTGGCACACCGAGTCTTTTTGTTATTTTCTATAAGCGTCAAGCATCTTATAAAGCAGGCCGTAAAGCGCCGCGCCCTCTTCGGGAGAAAGACCTGAGCACCCGCCCGCAACCTTTGCAGGGATATCCACTGCTTGGTCCCTCAGGGCAATACCGTTATCCGTAAGGCAAATAATTACGGAGCGCTCATCACTCATACTTCTCTTTCTTATAACAAGTCCCTTCGCCTCAAGGCTCTTAAGCACAGGAGTCATAGTACCCGAATCGAGGAAAAGTCTTTCTCCAAGAGCCTTGACGCTGATGTCCTGCTCCTCCCACAGTACCATCATAGTGATATACTGAGTGTAGGTGAGTCCGAGCTCATCGAGATAAGGGTGGTACCCCTTAACAACCTCGCGCGCAGCGGCATACAGCGGAAAGCAAAGCTGATTTTCAAGCTTTAATGCATCGTATTTGGATCGGCTCATCTCACACCTCCGTTTTTTTGTGTATATTATATCACACCGCGGCGAAAATATCAAGATTACGATTGATATTTCCTTTATTTCCGATAGGCGTCAAAGAGCGGCCTTTACCGCATCTGCAACCTTTTTCATTGACACAGTCGGTTCAAAGCGGCCGATGATGTTTCCCTCACGGTCGATGAGTATCTTGGTGAAGTTCCATTTGATTGCACCGTTTTTCTTAAAGTCCTTATCCATCTTTTTAGCAACGCCGTTCATAACGAGAGACATAGGACCGAAGCCGAAGCCATCAAACGAGGTGTTTTCTTCTATCCATTTGTAGAGCGGGATCGCACCGTCACCAATAACGTCCACCTTTGAAAACTGAGGGAACGTTATACCAAACCTGCCGGTACAGAAGGTATATATCTCCTCATCGCTTCCCGGTGCCTGCTCGCCAAACTGATTGCAGGGAAAGTCAAGTATCTCAAGCCCCTTATCCTTACATTCATCGTATAGCTCCTGAAGCTGTGTGTAATGAGGAGTAAAGCCGCAACCTGTTGCCGTATTTACTATCAGGAGAACCTTTCCCTTGTAGTCCGAAAGAGATACCTCGCTGCCATCCTGAGCTGTCACTTTAAAATCGTAAGCGTTCATACCGAACCTCCCAGTATTATTTTAACTCAATTTAATTGAGTTCAATCTATTATAACATTTATTTTACCTTTTGTCAATCCCCTCTTGTATATTTGCTGAAAGCCTCCCTTCTTTACAAGGCTTAAGATATGCGAATTATCAGTTTTAATACTATCACTTAATAAAAAATATTATCGTCAATTACACACGGTCTAATCCCAAACAAAAAAAGACAAGGATGTTATTCCCTGCCTTTTTATTGCTTTTTGTCAAGTTTTATTGTCAATTATCTACCGATTACCATTTCAGTCTCGGCATCGAATATGTATACGCTCTTATAGGGAACGGAGAACTCGAACTCCGCGTCCATAGCGGGCGCCTCACGGGGATCGACCTTGAGTATCACCTTATCCTCAACCATATCAACGTAAACGTTGGTGTTATCTCCAAGGAGCTCGGTGAGCTCAACGCTCGCCTTCATAACAAAGGAATCCTCCTTAACTCCGGGCTCGATCGCCTCGGGGCGGAAGCCGAATACTATTCCCTTTCCTTCAAGCGAATTAAGAGTTTCCTCGTCGAGGACCTTATCAAGAGGATAAGCAACACCGCCTACCTCTGCGGCTCCTGAGGATACCGTTGTGGTGATAAGGTTCATCGGAGGCTCGCCTATAAAGCTCGCAACAAAGACGTTGGCGGGCTCGAAGTAGAGCTCATACGGAGTACCTATCTGCTGGACGTATCCGTCCTTCATAACGACTATTCTGTCAGCCATGGTCATAGCCTCAGTCTGGTCGTGTGTAACGTATATGGTGGTAGCGCCGACCTTACGGTGGATATCGGTTATCTCCGAGCGCATTGTAACTCTCTGCTTTGCGTCAAGGTTGGAGAGCGGCTCGTCCATAAGGAAGATACCAACCTTACGGATTATTGCCCTGCCCACCGCAACTCTCTGACGCTGACCGCCCGAAAGCGCTCTGGGCTTTCTGTCAAGATAATCGGTAAGACCGAGTATTCTCGCTATATTCAAAACTCTTTCCTCGATAACGTCCTCATCAACACCCTGAAGCGAAAGTCCGAAGGCGAGATTATCGTAAACGGACATATTGGGATAGAGAGCATAGCTCTGGAATACCATCGCGACCTCTCTCTCACGGGGTCCGATATCGTTGGCTCTCTTGCCGTTGATATAAAAATCTCCCTTGCTGATATTCTCAAGGCCTGCGATCATACGCAGAGTCGTGGACTTTCCGCAGCCTGACGGACCTACGAATACTATAAATTCCCCCTGCTCGATCTCGAGATTGAAGTCGTGCACGGCGTGGAAGCCGTTGGGATAAATCTTGTTGATGTCCTTAAAAGAGAGGTATGCCATATATATGACTCCTTACCTGAAAAAATGGTTTAGTTATTCTTCCCTGAAAATCCAATCTGTGATTTCCCTGATAAATTGTACGGATGCGGGTATATCCTCGCCGACCGTACCCTCAAGGACGAGCACCGCGTCCCTGTTCTGCGCGTATATCTCGCCGAGAATACATCTGAAGTCGAGTATTCCCTTTCCTACCGCGCACTGCTTCAGTCTTCCGTCCTCCACGGTGAAATCCTTCAGATGATAAAGAAGGATATCAGCGCCGAAAAGCTCGTGTCCGCGGCGGAGTACCGAGTAGGCTGAGGTGTAGTTTGAAATATCGAGATAATTATAAAGATCGAAGATAACTCTGACGTTATCGCGGTCTATCCTTTTGACGGTATCAAAGAGGATGTCGGGCGAGTAGCACACGTGGTTGTATGCGCCCTCGATAGCAACCGATGCGCCAACACTCTTTGCAAAGTCTGCAAGACCTCTGAAGGTATCTGCCACTCTGTCTCTTGCCGCCTCTGTGCGGTTATCCTCGTGATAGCCCCACGGGTCACCCATATACGAGCCGGTTTCCGAGCCGACTATGGGACAGCCGAGCGACACAGAGAGCGAGAGATATTCGCGAAACATCGCTTCACCGTGGCTAGCCTTTTCCTCATTCGGATGCACGGGGTTGAAGTAGGCTCCGACAAGAGCGATCTCCTTGCCCGCTTCCCTTACCGTTTTCTCTATTTGCAGAGCTCTTTCCACGGTAAGGCTTCCCTCCGAGTAAGAGACTCCGTCAATCGACTTATATGCGACGAGCTGGATTCCGTCAAGCCTCCACTCGTCAAGTTTTTTTACAATATTATCTTCGCCCTTGACACCGAGGTCATGGGCGCGTATCATCAGCTTCATACCGTCCTTCTGCCTCCGAGAATTTCGGTATAGCAGAGCACGAAGGGAGCGACTCCCTTAGCATCGTTTTCCACTACAGGCTCGGATATGTAATATTCATATGAGCCGTCGCGTCTTGTGTTATTCTCAGGACCAAGTCCCGCAACAAGGCATATTCCGCCGAGTGAGAGCTTGCCTTCCGCATCAAAGTCGAGATACCTCGAGCATATGCCCTCAAAGGTCTCCTTACCGAAGGCGTGATACTTCTCGTCAAGCACACCGAGTCTTGCACCCTTCATCATAGCGTACGCGATCATACTCGATCCGCTTGTCTCAAGATAATTACCCTCTTTATCCTGCATATTGACAACTTGATAGTACATTTTGCTATCATTATCTCTATATCTTAGAATGCTGCTCATTAGCTCGCTGAATATGTTTGCTATCTCACGTCTTGCCTCTCCGTCTATGATCTCGATAATATCGACCATTGCTACGGCAAACCAACCGATAGCGCGAAGCCAGAAGTTTCTCGAAAGTCCGGTGTCCTTATCCGCCCAGAATACAGAGCGCGAGCAATCGAGACCGTGGTAATAAAGTCCCGCAATCTCATCAAACATATACTTGCGGACGTTCTTTATCTGCGCGAGGACGTCGGAGTAATCCCTGCCGCCGTAATACTTCGCATACTTTGCGGAAAATACCTGCGCCATATAGATTCCGTCAAGCCAGACCTGATTCGGGTAAATGAGCTTGTGCCAGAAGTTGCCCGTCACCGTCCTCGGCTGAGCGAGAAGATGCTGCCACTGACGCTCTATCGCGAGGCGGTATTTTTCCTTGCGCGTCTTCTCGTAAAGCTCAAAGAGCACCTTGCCCTCGTTGATGTCATCGAGATTGTATTTCTCCACGTCATATCCGAGAATAGCTCCGTCCTTGGATACGTAGTAATCTATAAACCGCTCGGAGAAGTCAAAATATTTCTCGTCGCCCTTGATGGCGGCGATCTCCATAAGCGCGGTTATCATACAGCCGTCTATGTAGTTCCAATGAGGCTTCTTTCCCTGCCTGATGCTCTCGATATTCCACATAGGAGCATCGGGCCTTGAATCCTCTATAAGCCTATCTATATAGGCGTCTATTTTCTCATACATATGCGAAATCCCTCCACACGGGTGGCGTGTATCAGTTAAATTCGTTGTTTTCCTCGGTTACCTTACCGACGTGCTTTGCTATCAGCGAGTCGCCTATTACACCGTCTGTGCTGACGCCTCGTACGGTAAGATTTTTTACGTTATCAAAGTACATTCCCACACGCAAAAACTCCTCCATAAACTCGCGCATAGCGGGCTTTGAGGGCCTTGCGTTTTCGGAATAGGTGAAGCGCACGTTTTCAACCGTGACGCTCTCGATGGGCTGCTCGGGCAGACCGTCAATATAGCACGCCGCCGCCTCACAGTCCTCGCAGACCATATTCCTGAAGGTAAAGCTGCCAAGATAGGGAGTGCGCTCGTCAACGGGCAAACACTCTCTTGACCACACGTACTCGCTGTTGCGGTCGGGGTCACAGCAGTTATACCACATATTAATTACGATGGGAGTGATCACACCCTCCATCTTGAGATTTTCGAATACTACGCCGTCGATCACGGCATCCTTACCTCTGCCTCTGCGCGTCTTGATGCGTAAGCCTCTGTCGGTCTGTCTGAAGACGCAGCGGTTTACGGTAAGATTTGTTACACCGCCCGCCATCTCGCTGCCGAGAGTAACCGCGCCGTGACCAAACTGCATAAGACAGTTTCTTATCGTATGGCGGTTTGCGGGAGTCCTGAATCTTCTGCCTATATCTATCTTTCCCGACTTGATGGCGATACAGTCGTCACCTACCGAGAATTTACATCCGATAATATTCACAACGTCACACGCCTCAGGGTCAATAGCGTCCGTGTTGGGGCTATCCTTCGGCGCACGTATGTCGAGATCAATAAAATCTACGTTCTTCGAGAAGTAGGGGTGAAGCTGCCAGGAAGCGGAGTTTTCGGCAATGACGCCGTGGACTCTCACGCCCTCACAGCGATTAAAGAACATAAGCCTCGGTCTGCCGATGGGATACTTCTTCACGTCTATCCACCAGCCGGTATTTTGCGCATTTCCGTCAACACGCCCAGGGCCTACTATCGTAATATCGTCAGCGTGCTCGGCAAATATGAGTGCCTGATGCATCTTGACCGCATTACCCTCCCATGTGCCCAGATGCACAGTGTCGCCGCCGTTAAGGTCGGGAATCTCACCGGGAATGACGGGGTATCTTGATTTATCCGTGATACCGAGTATTACAGCGTCCTCGCGAAGCTCAAGAGTGATATGACTCTTAAGGCAAAGGGGAGCGGTGAGATATACACCCTCGTCAAGAACAAGTCTTGCGCCCTTAGGCAGACAGTTGATAGCCGTCTGGAGCGCTACCGTATCATCGGTAACACCGTCGCCGACAGCTCCGAAATTACGCGCAGAAAGCGCGCAAGTCTCACCCCGTGTGGAGAAAACGAGCTCTCCCTCGAGTTTATCCGAGGTCAGAGTGTACTCCGTATCGGGGGTAAGTCCAAACAGAGAGAACACGTTGGTGTTACCCTTGTATCTCTCCCTGCCGTTTATATATACCGTGTACTCGCCATCGGTGTAGTATGAGAGGTCATTCTGCCACTCAAACGCCGCCGAGCAGGAAGAAGTAAACAGTAAATTAAGCATTTTTCTAAACTCCGTTTTTATTTTGCGCATCTCTTATTATCGAGATGCCGAGATTCTTCATACCGATAAATGCAAGATCAAACACAACGTAGAAGAGTCCGAAGAGAATCGGCTCAACTCCGATGAAGATCTGTCCGTCGGTACCGTTTACCATATTCAATACGCCGTTTAAAGAGTTATAGAACCAAACGACAATTATCAGAATTACAAAAGCATATACTATGTTCAGAAACAGATTGATCAGCTTCTTTTTCGGGAACATCATCCACTTATCGTTTGCGCCCTCGGTTACCGCGAAAAAGCGGAACGCGTTGTTGACGAGAATATCCGTCACCATACCGAGCACGAGAGCAAGAATGATAAGCATATTTTCAAAATTGGATATAAAGAGACCAAGTCCCCAGAGTACGAAGTAGCAAACCGCGCCGTTGAACCAGAATTTCATAAACACAGCCTTTAACCAGGACGGTATCTTATCAATTAATCCGCCTGAGCGGTACTTTTTACCCGGATCAATTCCAAGAGGCTCGAGAGGCTTTACTGAATCGGCGTTTACAAGTCTGTTGACCGCATCGGTCTTAAGATCGTAGTGGCCGTTCTTCTTTCCCCTATTCTGTCCGGTAGTGTTCTTATCTTTTTCAGACATCGGAATCAGTCCTCTTCGGAAATATCTATCTCGGTGATCTCGCCGTTGTCCTCAACGTTGATGGAGGTGTTTATCTTCTTAAGAAGCTTTGCAAACACGGGCTCGAGGATTACCGAAACGGCTGTCAGCGCCATCATTACTATATGTACGATCAAAGCGTTCTGAGCTTCAACTATAAAGTAGTTCTTTTCTGTGACCTTTATCGCATCGGGATCCGTTGTAACGCCGTTTATAACTCTGACACAGTAAAATGCGTCAGCCGCGATAATTATCGCAAAGAGGACAAGCATAAGCACGATAACTGCAATCTTGGGCTTTTGTCTCTTCGGGAATGCGTTGAGCATACAAACCATCGAGAGTATCGACAGAAGCATAGATATGAATGCGCAAAGGCCCATTCCCATCTTATTCATCGTCGCAGTCGTATTGGATATCTTAGTCAGATTAAACGAAAGAATAACGAAGGAGACAAGAAGCATAGCAAGAGGAATATAATGGGGATTACGCTTCAGGGTAACCGTAAACTTTCGCGCGCCCTCCTTAACGGACGCCCATATTCTAGTGAAAATGTTTTTCTTTTCCATATTACCGTTCCTTAAAGGGTGGTAGGGTGTACCCTCTCCGCCCAGGTTTAGTATTAATAGGTAACGCCTTATCTGATAGCGTTTGTCGTTTCCTTATCGAAGAAGTGCACACGGTTGAGGCAGAAAGCTACCTCATCGCCCTTCTTATAGTTGCACCACTCACGCACCTTGGCTGTCATCTTATGTCCGCCTACCGTGCCGTGTACGAGAGTATTCTGACCAAGGTTCTCATTGAGAGTAACGCTTGCCTTCAGATAACCGTTGTTATCGGGAACAATATTCTCGGGACGCACACCAAGAGTGACAGTCTTGCCGACGTAGTCGCGAAGGAGCGCTCTTTCGCTCTCGGAAAGAGGATAATCAAAGCCATCGCACACAAGCCTTTCGTCCTCAACCCTCGCGTCAAACATATTCATAGGAGGAAGTCCTATGAAGCTTGCGACAAAAATGTTTGCGGGATTGTCATACAACTCAAGAGGAGTTCCGACCTGCTGAACGTATCCCATAGACATACATACGATCCTGTCCGCAAGAGTCAATGCCTCGATCTGATCGTGGGTTACGTAGAGCATCGTCGCGCCGAGTCTCTTGTGAAGAAGGAGTATCTCACGTCTTGTCGCGCCTCTGAGCTTGGCATCAAGGTTTGAGAGAGGCTCGTCGAAGAGGAATACCTTGGGCTTTCTGACTATTGCTCTGCCCATCGCAACTCTCTGTCGCTGACCGCCGGAAAGCTGTCTCGGCTTCTTGTTGAGCTGATCGGTAAGACCGAGTATCTCAGCGGCCGCGAGAACCTTTTCGTGAATTACATTGGGATCCTCCTTACGAAGAGTAAGAGAAAATGCCATATTCTCGTAGACCGTCATATGCGCGTAGAGCGCGTAATTCTGGAATACCATAGCGATGTCTCTGTCCTTCGCAGGCATCTGAGTAACATCCTTGCCGTCTATGATAAGAGTACCCGACGTAATGTCCTCAAGACCCGCCACCATACGGAGCGTGGTGGACTTACCGCAGCCTGAGGGACCGACGAGAACTATAAGCTCACCGTCCTTCACGTCGAGGTTGAAATCAAAGACAGCCTGAACGTTGTTGTCGTATATTTTGTTTAAGTTATGAAGACTTAACGAAGCCATACCTTAATACGCCTTTCTTTGTACTTTGCAGGCCGCATACGTTAAAAATGATGCGTTCCGCCTTGTCTATATGCCCGAAAACGCGACACGGGTGCCGCCTAACGGTATTTTCATGAGGAGGTTGAGCTCAAGCCTCAGCCCCGGCAAGCTGCTTGTTGTATCCTTCAAGGACACGTGTCTTGTATATACCGATAACTCCGGATACAATGCATGCCACAGCGGAAAGCACGAGGCATACTATAACGTAAGCAAACTGCTTACCGTCCATTGCCGGAACCATTTCCACGCCCACGCTGACCATGGACGAATGAGCCTTTAAGGGAATGTAGAAGATACGTCCTACCTGCATAGCTCCGACAACGATCAGGGCGATCGCATAACCGAGCTTATAGCTCTTCACTCCCTCCGAGGAGAGGAAAACGCAAAGCAGGAATAGAAGGTTATATACCACGGAGGCGCCGATAATATAATTATAGAAGTAATTGCCGACGTCCGAGGAGTAAATGCTGATGAAGTACAGCGCATCAAATACGATGCCGAGTATTGCAAGAGTTGAGGAGAGCTTGTTTTTGGTGTAGCGGAGTCTGTCCTTTTTAACATTCATTACGCCATTTGTCATACCTCTGTATCTCCTTCCTCGATAAGCTTTCTTTCACTTCTCATAAGCAAGGTCTTGAACACAAGATTGGCAAGCGAAAGAACGGTCACCGCAATAAGAATAACAAAGACAGGTACAGAGAAGTCAAACCATCTGGTCGACTCAATATACTTAGTGTCATATCTGTCTGCAAGCTCAGCGAGCTTCTCAAAATCTATTAAAAGGTACTGCGCCTTGTACGCCATAACGTTTACAAGAGCCCATACGGTGACTGCAACGTTGATAACGGCGTTAAGAACGACGGTAACGTAATTTCCTACGTAATATTTTCTTCTCTTGTGGGTATTGAAAATAAAAAGTGATACAGCCGATAAGATAAGGGCGATACCCGCGCCGGTGAGCTGTTTGTTGAAGGGCTGTATATTGTAATATATGTCCGCTCCCTCGACGAACTTTTTCTTAGTAGCGTCCGCATAGGGGAAAAGCGAATCGTAAAGATCTGTTGCCAAGCCAAGCGAATATACAAACACTATCGCAGAGGCAATAAGCAAGGCATAGCAAACTATGCGCTGGAGAGTCATTTGCTTTTTATACATATCTGTCTCCGTAAAATAACAGTTTTTAGGTGGATGCGTGATAAATAAGTGGGGTAGCGTGTGAATTTATCGGGGCTAGGGGGAGCACAAGGCTCCCCCTGCCCCACGGGATATTATCCCGCAAAAAAGTTAGTTTGGATCAGGTCGGATATTACTTGTTAAGATTCTCGTAATACTCAACGAGTCTATCCCATGCATCGTTCTTGTATGCAAGGTAGGTCTCGCCGCCCATGCCGCCGTCGGATACCTTGCCGGCAACCTTGGAAGCAACCTCAGAAGCGGAAGCACCAACGTTGGAGCCCTCATAACCAAGACGGATGAGGTCTACGAGGAGGTTGGTCTTACCCTTGGACTGAGAGAACTTACCGCTGGAGGTGAGGTCTGCAAGCTCATTGATCTTAGCAGTCTCGTCTGCGGTGTTGGGAAGAACGGTAGGAACGGAGGTCCACCAAGGATTCTCGGTGATAGCAAGCTCAGGATGCTTGATTACGCCAAGGCCGATAGCGGTGGAAATCTTGCCTGCACCTTCCTTACCTACTGCGTGAGTGCACTGATACTCGAACGCCTGGCTCTTTGCGAAGGAGAGAGTGGAGCCGAGGTACATACGAGCGTAGTTGGTGTAGTTACCGGATGCGAGGGTCCAGAGCTCCTCATAGGTGGAGTCTGCGATAACGGGCATCTGAGTTCCGTTGAAGTTGAAGGTTACGTAATTGCCGTTGGCATCCTTCTTGATGAACTCATCGGGACCGTAGGACATAAGGATCATACCCTCTGCGGAGTATGCGTAGTCGATAATAGCAAGAGCCGCGTGGAGCTTGTCATCGTTGCCTGCAACACCTGCAACGGAGATGCCCCAACCGTCAGTCTTAACAGATCTCCAGGACTCGGTGAATCTCATGAAGGTCTCACCGGTACCGTCGTTCCAACGAGCAACGGGAACGAGAACTGCCATGTACTTCTCGCCTTCCTGAAGCTTGGTCTCGTTGTAAACGGTCTGAGTCTGGTTGTAGTCATAGTGCATGAAGCCGTTGTCATTGGAAAGATAGCTGTCGGTCTTACCGGTCTCGTTTTTAACGTAAGCGGTGGAGATAAGACCTTCCTTAGCCATTGCGTTCATTCTCTCAATAGCAACGTAGGTAGCCTCTTCCTGACGAGCGTCGTGAAGGAGACCGTCACTACCGATGTAGAGGTAATCCTGTCTGGACTCAAGACCTCTTACGCCGAAGAGAGTGCCTGCAAAGCGGAACATATCAACCTTTCTCTGGTTGTTATCATCCTCACGGGAGAAGAGACCCTGAACGGTATCGGTACCGTTGAGTGTCTGGGGGTTAGCAACTACGCAACGAAGAAGAGCTACGAGCTCGTCTGCGTCCCAAGCTGCGTTCTGACCGATGAAGAGGTCAGCACGGTTGGTGCCGTAGTAGCCGTTGTATGCGGTATCGATGTAGTCACGAAGCATGTTAACAGCGTCAACACCGGTAACGGTGCCTGCTGCAAGAGCGTCGTTCATAACCTTAACGATGTTGCCTGCTGCAGCATAGTTCTTGGTTACCTGCTCAACGCCGGAGCCGTCAGCCTTAACAACGTCAACGGTTACGGTGCCGGAGATGGGCATATAAGGAGTATAGGAAGCTGCTGCAAGGTTGTTGGAAGCGGAAGCGGTGAAGTCACCCTCGCCGTTAAGAAGCTTTTCAACCCAGTCAGTTCTCATAAGGGGCATACGCTCGATATCGTTAACACCGTCGAAGTAGGGCGAGAAGTAGATCGCGCCGTTAGAGGTGTCACCGGTGATGGAGAGACGTACGATGGGGTTAGCCTCAAGGTATGCCTTGAAGTTAGGCATATGATCGAGATACTTGGAAATATCAACGAGCTTGCCTGCTACACCGTTCTCGGTAAGCTGGGAAGCGGTACCGCTGACCATATCAACCTCGTCAAGTCTTTCCTGCCAGTATTTCCACTGGTCGGAAGCGCTTGTACCGGTGTACTTATCCTCAAATTCAATCTTGAGAACGTTCTCAACCTCTACCCAGGTGGGCTTAAGGTCGCCTACGTTGTAGGTCTCACCGTTAGAAAGAGTGATTGAAGACTGGCCTGCGGGGAAGATGTCTGCGTGGAAGGAAAGACCTGTCTTGGTGGAGTTGTAACCGGTTGCCATACGAAGCACCGTACCTTCTGCGTAAGGAAGGTCAAATACAGCGGGGGTGGAGTTGTCGCCACCGGGATTCTTTTCGTCATCGTCGTTTCCGGTGTCGGGCTTGATGCATGCGGTGAGAGTGAAGCTCATAAGCATGATAAGCACAAGAAGGAGAGAAAGGATTCTTACCTTTTTCATGGGGGTTCCTCCATAAATAAATTTTTATTATTATCGTGCGCAAAGCGCAAAATAACCGAAGAAATGTAACGTTTGGTTGCTGATTAAGGAGCTTATTCCTTAACGCCACCCATATTCACGCCCTTAGCGAAATATTTCTGAATGAAGGGGTAAATGATAAGAACGGGGATAATAGAGCAAACTATGAGAGCGTAGATAACAGAGTCGGAGGCATACGGCTCATTCCAGCCTACCATAAACTCGGGGTCTGTAAATTCCTCGAGCTGACGTCTGATGTAAACCTGAAGCGGTTGCTCATAGGAGTTGGTGATCATCTGGCGCGCCCAGAAGTAACCGTTCCAACGCGAGATAGCGAAGAAGAGCGCGACCGTTGCAATAGTGGACTTACTCATAGGGAGGTACACTCTTGTGAGCACCTGGAACTCGGTAGCACCGTCAACGATTGCCGCCTCCTCTATCTCCGAGGGGACACCCTCGAATGCATTACGAAGAAGGATAATGTTCATAGCCGCCATACCCATCGTGATAACGACGAGCCACTTGTCGTCCATAATTCCGAGAGACTCAAAAACCTCACCGGTTGCAAGGTAGTTCAGATACTGAGGAACGATACCTGCGGAGAACCACATAGTGAATACGAGGAAGAAGTTAAAGCCCTTGCGGAACATAAGTCTCTTCTTGGAGAGAGCGTATGCGCCGAGGATTGCAACACCCATAGCCCAAAGCGTGCCGTAGAAGGTGATGAACAAGGTGTTGGAGTAAGCATTCCAGAAGAGGTTGTTGTTGAACATTCTTGCGAATGCGTCAAACTGTACGTCCTTCGGGAACAGAATTATCTGTCCGTATTCAACCGCTTCTCTGCCGCTTATCGCAGCGGATATAGCGTAGAGGAAGGGATACAGACAGCACACAGCGAATGCCGTGAGGAATACATAGCTCAGGATCTTGAATATGAGCTCGGAAACTTCTAATTTTCTTTTCATATCTCAGTCTCCTTTAGTACAGCGAAACGTCAGATGCCTTGCGGGCGATCGTATTCGCACTGATAACGAGAAGCATACCTACGATATTGTTCATCATTTCCGCGGCCGAGGCAAGGCCGGTCATTCCGTCTCCTATACCGTATCTCTGCGCGAAGGTGGAAACAACGTCTGCGGTAACGTAGGTGTTGGGATTATAAAGAAGGAGAACCTTCTCATAGCCTATGTTGAGAAGCGAACCGATTCTCGTGATAAGCATAATTACGATAGTGGAAAGAATACTGGGAAGCACGACGTATCTCATCTGCGCCATTTTACCTGCGCCGTCGATCTGTGCCGCCTCGTAGCTCGTCGGTGAGATCGCGATTATCGCGGCAAAGAATACTATCGAATCATAGCCTGCAGTCTCCCAGATACCGCTTATCTGATAGATTGCGCGGAAGTAATCCGGATCATTGAGAAGGCCAAGTCCTCCGGATTCTGCCGAAATGGCACCTATCTTCACAAGCAACTGTGAGATAACGCCCATCTCTATGCCCATAACCGATGAGGGCTGACGGACAAGCATCGTGATAAGCGACGTCATAACAACCGTCGAAATGAACTTAGGCAGATATGTAATAACCTGATATACGCTTCTTACGATATTGCTCTTGATCTCGTTGAAGAAGAGCGCGATAATTATCGGCGTCGGGAAGCCGAAAAGAAGACCGTAGAAGGAAAGGAGGAAGGTGTTTCTGAATGCACGCCAGAACTCGGGGGCATAGCTGGGATGCGAGAAGAGCATCTGGAAGTAGTAGAAGCCCGTATAATTCTGATCCGCTACTCTTATAGCTTCCTCGTCAAACTTGAACGCTCCGAGCAGCTCGTACATAGGGAAATATCTCCAGAAGAGGAAAACTAGGAGCATGGGAACAAGCATCACGTAAAGACGCCAGTCCTTGAGAATGGTGAGTCCGACGTTTTTCCAATGATTCTTCTCAACGTCGTCGCGGACTATTTGCTCCGCATCCTCTCTGTATTTGCCGGTAGTCGGGTCCTTGACCAAGTAATCGGCAGCTTTTAATTTCATATAAAACCCTCCGTTCTTTGAACAGTTTTTTCGTTTGTGATCATTCCTCATCACCGTATGCGTCCTTCTGTCTTTCCTTCTCGAGTCTGAAGAGATACGCCTTCTGATCTTCGATCAGGCCGTCAACAGCACGGCAGGTCCAGAGAATCAAAGTCGCAAAGAGAAGCGAAAGAATATCCGATACCAAAAATCCGACAAGCTCGGCCAATCCCGCGCCAAACGGCAGGGATAAGAGCCATCGTCCGAGTGCCATCGCAACGTAAGACGTCGACGCGAGGACAAGCGTCAGAAGAAAGCTTGATCTGACACGGCTCTTGGACATAAGCTTGAAATAGATGAGCGATATGAGGGCGAAGACGTTTCCGCCGCAGTATATAAGGAATTGCTCGGGCGATGCCGAGGATGCAATGGAGAAGACCGCGCCGCCGACTACAGCGACGATAGCGGCGTATCCGCTCCATCTGTGCATAGCGATCAATATCATAGCAAGAGTAATCGAAATAGCCATTGGCTGTCCGACAAACCACCGCGAGGTAGCGAGAGTTGCAATGCACTCACCGACAGCTGTAACAATCGAGAAGATCAACAAATCAACATTTCGATACTGCTTAAAGGTTATTCTGTTGTCCATATTATCTTTCCGTTTTGCCAACCATAATCCGTCGCACGCCCGAGCCCTTATTTAATAAGGGAGAAAGGCATAGCTATGGTCATAGTTTAGCTTGTTATGGTGCCTTCATTATATAGAATTAATTTTCCGTTAACCTTAAAATTTTTGACTCGATATTCGACGAACCTTGATTTTTTTGATTTTCTTATTTATTTTCTTGCCTTGAAATAAATAATTCGGAGGATTTTTTGTGCGATATACACAAAATAATTGTGATTAAAATCACAGTCAAGCCTATCCGCGCTCACACAAGGGGAGTATTTCTTATTCCGTCCGACATCAAGCAGAAAAAAGCGGAAGGCTTGGAGGGCTCGGGAGCGCAAAAAATCAAAGACCGGAATCGATTGTCTTGCATAGGCCATTTAGTGTCATGCTCTGTCCGGGATATTTCCGCGCAAATAGCTCCGGAGTCGGCTCCGACACCCCAAAATCATTTTGCAAAAAAGAAAACTGCCGCGATTGTAGACGCAGCAGTTTTATCAGTATTATCAATGATATTTGACAATAATAATTTACATATTTTGTGTTTTGGAATAAAAACCGGAATCAAAGCATCAGCGTTTCTTTTTGAAGTAGGAACGTAAAATGCCGACGTTTTCTTCCCTTAATACCCCGCCGACGATCTCAGGCTTATGATTGAGAGGAACGTCCGCCAGGTTAATGAGCGAGCCGAATGCTCCGAAGCGAAGATCGGGAGCTCCGAAGACTACGCGAGGGATCCTAGCGTTGATTATAGCCCCCGCACACATAGCACAGGGCTCCATGGTTACGTACAAGGTACAGCCGGGGAGACGCCATCCTCCAAGAGCGCAGCAAGCCTCCTCAATTGCGAGTATCTCAGCGTGATGAGTTGCGCACTTGGAATGCTCACGGGTATTATAAGCCTTGGCAATAACCTGTCCGTCGCGGACAATGAGAGCGCCGACGGGCACTTCATCTATCTCCTCTGCCAAAGCGGCAAGCTCCATCGCTTCCCTCATAAAAGCCACGTCCTCTTCGGTATACCCGGGCTGAGTGACGGTATCATTATTTTTTTCAAATTCTATATCGCACATATAAACCTCACCTTAAAGATTAAGAAACGCAAGATAAAACGTAATTGCCGCAAGTGCAAGCGGCGCATAGGTGACCGCAAAGCTCTCGCCCTTGTCAAACGAGCCGCGGAACAATGCCCGATATGACTCTCGCCTTCTGTAAATGAAGAAGATGGATATAAGCGAAAGGAGCGCGAGCGTGGAAATAAATATTACCGAGCCTGTGATACCCGAGCAATACTTAAGCCAGATAACCGATGCGGCGTTATTGACAAAGTGGAGAATTACAGATGGCCAGACGCTGTCAAACGCTACGTCAACCATCATAAATATAATGCCCGCAACGAAAGCGTAAGGCATCTGATAAAGACTGCAATGTATCAATGCAAAGCATAATGCGGAGTATATCACGCACCAGCGCTTCGAATACGGCAAGAGGAGCTTCATCGGAATATATCTAAACAAGGCTTCCTCAAGAATCGCGGGAATAAGCGCGTGGATAGCGAGCATCATCACTATTCCCTTCTCTTCAACCGGCGGTGCGCTGACACCGACAAGCGAAAGAAGTAAGGAGGTAACGAGCGAGGAGAGAAAAACCGTCATAACCGCGGGAAAAACGAGCGGAAGCAGCTTTTTCGAGCGCACAAGGCTGAAGCCAAGAAGCACCTCCGCGGACTCTGCGAGTCCTTTTTGTTCCTCACGCTTATACTGAAGGCCCATCGAGAAGTAAAATCCGATGGCGATCGGAGCAATAAATGCGAGGTAATAGAGAATTTCGCCGACCGTCCCGGGGAACATACCCGAGATAACAAGCAAAATGATAAAGATTATATTGATAAACGTGACGACCTTTATCGCTTCTGTCATATTTTAACCTCCCTTTTTATTGTTCGTAGCCTGAAAAGTTATATTTTTCACCGGTACAATGATGTGCAAATCTTTGTTTTTTACTATTTATTCGGTCAATTCCCGTCTTAAAAAGGCAGGCGTTGGCTTTTTTATAAAATCAGAGAGAATCTTAGCTTTCCTCTGATTATATCGGCCTCCTCGAGCCTTATTCTGACCGTATCACCGAGTCTGTAGATCAGCTTTCCCGAGCAGAGAGTAAGATCTCCCTCGTTGAAAATAAACAAGCCGGGCATCTCGGAGATGGGAATAAGTCCCTCGCAGGTATTATCAAGCTCGCAGAACATACCAAACGATGTGACCGAGCTTACAGTCGCGTCAAAGCTCTCGCCGACGCGGTCCTGCATATAAATGACCTTGTATAAATTCTCTATCCTGCGCTCCGCGTTAAGTGCGCGAAGCTCGGTCTCGCTCGCCGCTCTTGCGGCTCTCTTGGCGTAAGAGGCATAAGCCTCGGGACGCTTGCCCTCGATAAGCACCTTATGAATAATTCTGTGCGTAGCAAGGTCGGAAAGTCTTCGTATCGGCGAGGTAAAATGACAGTAGTAATCGATTCCGAGACCAAAGTGAGGCATTCTCACCTCGGAATATTTCGCCTTCATCATTGAGCGGAGCATCGTGCGTGAAACAGCCGCGCTAATACCCTTTTCCTCAGCCTCCTTAAGCACCGCGGCATAATCCTTGCCGGATGCATCCTCGTCAAGCAGAGGCGTGTAGCGGATACCAACGTGCTTCAGATACTCAACAAAGCTCTCGAGCTTGTCGGGTGACGGACTCTCGTGCACACGGTAAACGCAGGGAATACCGCTTTGTGAAAGGAGAGTGGCAACAGCCTCGTTTGCGGTGAGCATAAACTGCTCTATCATTCTCTCGCCGACTCCTCTTTCGGCTCTCACTATGTCCACGGGCGAGCCGTCTTCTCCAAGAAGGATAACAGCCTCGTCGATGCTCATATCGAGATAACCACGAGCCTCCGACTTTTCCGCGAGGACGTGATATAACTCCTCCATCTTCTTAAGCGTAGGCTTAACCGCGCGATACTTCTCCTTGAGCTCAGCATCTGCGGTGCCCGCGAGGATCTCGTTGACCTCGGAGTATACACCGCGCAGGCGGCTCTTTATGATGGAAGGAACGATTTTAGTTTTTACGATTCCGCCCTCGGAATCAAGATTGATTATAGCCGAGAGCGCGTATTTTTCTTCGCCCGCGTTTAATGAGCACGAGCCGTTTGAGAGGCACTCGGGGAGCATCGGGACGACCTTGTCGGTGAAGTATACGCTCGTGCCTCTATTCATAACCAATCGGTCAAGCGCAGACTTCTCGGGAACGTAGCTGGAGACGTCGGCAATATGAACGCCCAGCTGCCATCCGTCCTTGAGACGGCGAAGCGAAACCGCGTCGTCGAGGTCCTTTGCGCCCGCACCGTCGATAGTGAAGATCACCGTGCTGTCAAAGCGCTCTCTGCCTTCATCCGAAAGCGGCATCGCTGCCTTCTCGCGGGCAAGCGAGAGCTCCTCCTCGGAAAACTCGGTGGGTATCTCACACTCGGCGAGTATAGCGGCGTAATTCGCCTCCTTCGACTCTGCCTTACCGAGCACAGAGCTGACGTAGCCCTCGGGCGAATATCCGCCCAAGCCGTCCCTCTTTATCTTGACTATAACCTTGTCGCCATTCTTCGCTCCGGCGGTATCCGTAATGCGCGGTCTTAAGGCGATTTTTGCGTCATCAGGCTCTAAATATGCGTACACGCCCCTGCCCTTACCGCCTTTTTGACCGCGATGAGCACTTCTCTCGGTGACGAGTGTTCCTATGATAAAATCACGGCCGTACTGCACGATTTTCGTGACTCTGCCCTCGGTCTTTTCCACGCCCTCACGAGAGGTGAAAACGTGGTATATGATCTCAACAAAGTCACCGTCGAGAGCGCCGTGAGTCTTGTCCTCGGGGATAAAGATATCTCTGTCATACCCCTCTTCAAGAGTCACAAAGCCAAAGCCGCTCTTTGAGCCCGAGAATATACCGCGGGCAACCGTCTCGTCCGAGCGTCTTTTGGTAGAGGTCCTGCCACGTCTGCCAAAGTCAACCGTGTCCTTCAAGACTATACCCGAATATGAGACCTCGGTCTCTGCAACCGCGCGAAGTAGCTCGCGCTTTGCCGCATCCTTGGTGCGGCGCTTATGAGTATTTCTCTTTGTAAATTTGGTAAAATCCTTTTTTGTTCTTTTCATTCTTTTCTTTTTAATTTGTTGTTTTGGGAACTAAATGGAATAGAAAAAGACGAGGTATCTCTTCACCCCGTCTTTATCTAAATCAGTTAAGCAAATCCGAGAACTCGGACCACTGCTTCCAGTTATCGAGTGCAGACGCGCTATCGTAATCAGGCTGAATAATATAAGCCAAGAGAACTGCAACGACGAACACGATGCTTACAATAAGAGTAAGTCTGAACCAGAGCTTATCGGTGGTATGGGATTTCTCCTTACCGTAGAAGGTCTCGTTACCGCCGGCGATAGTACCGGAAAGACCCTCGTCCGCAGACTTCTGGAAGATAACCGCAACGATGATAAATACAGCGGAAAGAAGCAAAATTGCTAAAAGAACGTATTCCATTTTATATTTCCTTTCAAAATACTGCTTTCTTATGACGCCTAAAAATATAGGCATAGCTTCAAGTCATACAGTTATTCTATCATATTGTCAATAAAAAAGCAATACCTTTTTTCTATTTTTTTAAAAAGTTTTTTGTGATGAAAAAGGTCGCTGCGGTTTGCTTTTTGTCGAGGGCGGTTGTTCAACCCTCCAAAACTTGTTGTGCATCTTGCTATTATACCCGTTTTTAGATTGACTTTTATTTTTCGCGCGTATAAAATAGGGGTGATTTCGGATAATCCGCAGGCAGCGAGCGATGAAAAAAACACCTCGCGCATACTGAAAGAGAGAAAAAACATATGAAAGTATTCAGTAAAAAAGAAATAAGCAATGCAACCGCCAAGCTACTCCCCTACTCGGAATTCAGGCTCTTCTCGGACGTAGAATCTCCCGAGATACCTAAGGAAAAGGGCGAGAGGATAGTCCGCCACGCCGAGGGGCTTCTTGGAAGAGATATACCTCTGCTCCCCGCCTCCGTATACCGTCAATACGTAACTGTCGGCAACCGCTCGAATTACGAGGACATATACTTCCTAAGACGTGATATGGCGGTGACATTCGCCGTAGCTGAGGCGTATGAAAACAAGGGACGCTTCACCGAGAAGCTGATGGACGTAGTATGGGCGATAATGGAGGAATCCACCTGGATAATCCCCGCTCACATTTACTGCGCTCCGCTATACGGAGATTCGTCACTCGGCCCCGTTTTCGGCGATAATGCTTTACACGGGCTCGACCTTTTCGCCGCGGCGACGGCGGGAGCACTCTCCACGGTATACCTTCTCTGTAAGGATAAGCTCGATAATATCGACCCTGTTATTTGCCGTAAGATGGAGTATTGCCTCCACGAGAGAGCTATCAAGAACTTCCTGCAGATCGAGGTCTGGTGGGGCGGCGCTCTTGGCAGAAAAACGAACAACTGGTGTCCGTGGATAGTATCGAATATACTGCTCACAGCAGCTATCATGGAGAAGGATAACTACACCCGCGAGAAGGTAGTCACCAAGTCTATGTCCTACCTCGACAACTTCCTCGATGGCTACGAGCCCGACGGAGGCTGTGACGAGGGTCCCGCATATTGGGGCGCGGCAGGCGCTTCACTGTTTGACTGTCTTGAGCTCATTGAGGATATGTCGGACGGTAAAATTTCAGTCTACGACTCCGAGCTTGTAAAAAATATCGGAGACTACATCTATAAAGTGAATATTACCGGCAACCGCTACGTAAACTTCGCCGACTGCGCGCCGAAGACCGATCCGACCGCAGGTATGCTTATAAGATTCGGTGAGAAGACAAATTCTCCCTTCCTCGTAGCCTTTGGCAAAAAGCAGGCAAAATTCGGCGACTACTTCTTCAGTCAGTCGCATATGTACCGCTCTCTTAAGTGGCTCTGCACTCCCTTTGTCAAGGAGGAGAGCTGTCCTATGCCTCTGTGGTCTGTCCTTCCCGACCTCGGCGTAATAACCGCCCGAGAGTATGATGAGAGCGAAAAGGGTATGTTCCTCGCGGCAAAGGCGGGAAACAACGGCGAGATGCACAACCACAATGACTGCGGAAACTTTATGGTATATTACAACGGAAACCCCGTAATAATCGACACGGGTGTGGGCCGATACACAAAGCAGACCTTCTCCCGCGACAGATATAAGCTCTGGTTTATGCAGTCGGGATACCATAACCTTCCCTCCTTCGGAGGCATTGACCAGAAGGACGGAGTAAGATACGCGGCGACGGATAAGCGTTTTTCCGAGGAGGAGCGCTCAATCACCTCAGAGCTCAAGGGCGCATACCCCGTCGAGGCGGGAATCAAGAGCTACGTAAGGCGCGTTGCGCTGACAGATGGCACAGTCACCGTCGATGAGAGCATTATCCTCTCGGAGGCAAAGGAGATAGACTTCCACCTTATGCTCGCGGAAAAGCCAAGCATACTCCAAGAGGGGCTAATATCCTTACCCGAGGGAAGAATCCTTACGTATGACACGTCACTCAAGGCAGAGCTCGAGGAGTTCGAGCCCGTGGGAATGGACACCGCTAAAATCTGGGGCACCGACGTGTTATACAGACTGCGCTTCCGAGTTAATACCGATAAATGCAACGTGAGATTTACAATTAAGTGAAAATATGAAGATTTTCGAAAAATATAATTTTGATATTGATAATAATATTATTTCTAGAGAAGGTTTTCGTCTCTTGCCGCATCTCAGAACAGATGCGCTGAACAAGAGCAGGTTGGAAAGCCTTATAGCACGTGCGGACGAGGACCTTGACGCACCGATACCGCCCCTTACTCTATCCGACTACCGAGCGTACAACATCACCGGATCTACCATGACGTACGGAAGTCCGTATCGCCGCAGAATGGATATGGCACTCCGTCTTGCTATGGCAGAAATACACACGAACAGTGGCAGATACTTTGAAAAAATGCTCGACGTGATTTGGGCTATGCTTGACGAGTCCACCTGGATGCTCCCCGAACATACGGTTCATATGCCCGAGGAAGCAACGGCAAGAATGCCCGTACCCGCCGCTGTCGGTGAAAAATACGCACACGGAATAGAACTTGGCTCAGCTTATAGAAGTGCGCTTATCGCACTCATCTACCACTATTTTGAGGATCGCTTCAAGGAAATATCTCCGTTCATCAACGAGAGAATAGTCTACACCTTAAAGGCAAGAGCCATAGAGCCGTTCTGCAAATACTACTTCCGGTGGGAAGGAATGGGCGGCAACCGCGTCAACAACTGGTGTCCGTGGATAGTCTCAAACATTCTCCTGACTACAGCCCTTATCGAGAATGATATGTCCGTCAGAGAAACCGTGGTAAAGAGATCGATGGTCTTTCTTGACAATTTCATAAATTGCTACAAGCCGGACGGCGGGTGCGAAGAAGGACCTACCTATTGGAACGCAGCCGCAGGATGTCTGTTCGACTGTCTTGAGCTGCTTGAGGATCTGTCGGACGGTATGATAAACGTGTATTCCGATCCGCTTATTAAAGCAATGGGCGAGTATGCACCGCGAATGAATATTACAGATAGATACTTCGTCAACTTTGCCGACTCAAGATCAACCTGCGGATATGACGGAAATATGTTAAGACGCTACGGTAAAAAATGCGGCTCTGAAATCCTCGAGTCCTTCGGCGACTCTATGATGAACATCTGCGGAGTCGGGTTCGACGTAGCTATTCCCTACCGCTCGCTGAGAAGCTTTACCACTCCCACACGCGACGTATCCAAATCGGTGTTGAGAGCTGCAACGGACACCTACTTCCCCGACCTCAAGGTAATGATACTGCGTGAGTCGGAAATTCCGGACGAGGGCATTTTCTTCGCTATGAAGGGCGGACACAATGACGAGAGCCACAACCACAACGACGTCGGCTCATTCGTCGTGTACAGGAATGGAAAGCCCGTGCTTATCGACGCGGGTGTGGGCGAGTATACCAAGCAGACGTTCTCCAAGGATAGATATAAAATATGGTCGATGCAGTCGCTCTACCATAACCTCCCCTCCTTTGACGGTGTGGGACAGCATAACGGCGCAAAATACTGCTCAAAAAACGAGGTCTACAACAAGGACGGAAGAAGCCTCACCCTGGATATTACCGACGCGTATGCTGAGGAGTGCGGACTTATCTCTTACGTCCGCTCAGGCTCGCTTTGTGGCGGAGCTGTCACTATCACAGAGAATATAAAGCTTAGCGAGGAAAGACTCATAGACTTTGTCTTTGTTACTCACCGCGAGCCCCACGTGCTTGATAACGGACGCATCGCGCTTACCGAGGGCTGTACCCTTGAATACAATGCAGAGCTTTGCCCGGAGGTCGAAGCCTTCGACCCTGTCGGCATGAATACCGTGCAGGCATGGGGTACGGAAAAGCTTTACAGAATACACTTAAAAACAAGCGCAAACGAGTGTAAAGCAAGCTTTATTATCAGCTGATTTTCCCGCAATAACTTAACACGGCGAGGGGCTAAACGCCTCTCGCCGTGTTTTTTTCTTTTATTTTGTTTTATGCATTTACCTCAGGAAGAGGCTGACCAAGATCGTCGGGCGCAGGAATCTGCTCAACCACACCGAGATTCTCGATAATTTCGATGACCTCTTTTACGTAGGTAATGATTTCGGTGGTAACGTTTACACCGTCGAGCTCGCACTCAGCGGTAACCGTGCCATCCTCGGACACGGCAAGAAGAAGGTTTACTACCTCCGCGCCGTCAAGCTTGTAAACGAGGCTGAGAGAATTATTAACGTATTCAGCCTTAATATCAACCGCGGAGCCCTCAATGGTGCCAACAACGGTAACAGAGGCCTCACTGACCATACCGTAATCGTCGAGCTCGGTTACTATGCTCGCGGTGTAATCTGCAAGCACGGTCTCGCCCTCCTTAACGGTAACGTCAAACTCTGCGCCGCCGTCCGTCTCATTCGCAATAACAGTGATAACCTTTCCGTTTACAACGTATACGGTGGTATTAACACCGTCAAATTCGACTGTCATATCGACCGCCTTTTCAACTACGCCTATCTGCTCCTCAGGGGTCTCGCCCTCCTTGGTCGAAATCAGGTTAAGAACAAAGCTTGCCTCGTAATCCTCTCCCTCTCCCTTTGCATAGGAGTAGGTGATTATATTTACAAGATTCTCCTCGCCTGTATATCCCTCGAGCGCGCCAATGTAGAGCGCGTTAAGCTTAAACTGAGCACAAAGGAGCTCAAGCTCGTTATACTCGGCTGTAAAGACAACGATCTCATATTCGTCGGAAAGAATAACGGTCGAAGCGGTTGTTTCGGTTATAGTCGCATTAAGAGTGATCGTCTTGCCGTCTTCAAGCGTCAGCTCAACTAAAACAGCTGCGTTGCCGTCTACAACGTCGTATCCGACGCTGAGCATACCGCCGATACCAATCTCAAGAGCGTCAAGAGTTCCGTCCTCCGAGTAATGCCAGCTTGCGTCAATCATACCGTCAACAGTCTCAAGCGTGGAGATGATCTCGTCGGTGAACGAATAATCGAAGCTCGCATCCTCATAGGTGTAGAGGTTGTAAAGCTGATCTACGTTATACTTGTTAAGAAGATCGAGAGTGTTTTTAATTTCGGTAACCATCGCAAGGGCCATTGCGTTGATATCACTTTCTGTGAAGTCCTCGCCCTGACTGGAGAGCTCAATAATAACCTCCGCAACGGTCTTGTTATATCTGATCTTTATCTCATGCTCTAAATTGAAGTCCTCACCGGTAGATGTGTAAACAACGTAGTTGATAAGCGCGTAAACGTCATCCACGGATATATCGTTGCTCTCGGCAAACGTCTCGGCAGCCTTAGCAAGCGTCTTGACCTTGGTCATGGGAAGAGCGAGCATAAACGTCTCAACCTTTACCATAGTGCCCTTACCGAAGTAGTAATCGATAACCTCGGCAACGGTCTTATCCTGAAGTATTTCTACGACCTCGATAAGGCCCGAAACGTCAAGATGATAATATCCGTCGTCATCAACCGTAACAACGGCATCATAGATAAGAGCGGTAACCGTGTCAAATCCTTCTGCGCCCTCGGGGAGCTGAACGCTAGTCAGCCAATCAAGAAGGCTCTCAAGAACGGGAAGATATTCGGTAACCTTCTCAAGAAGGTAGTAGGTCTCCGCAAGCTCCTCATAGGTCATGCCGAGCTGCTCGGCAATGTATCCGTAGAATGCCTCGGTGAGATCGATATCACTACTCTCAAGATCATCGCCCTCGGTAATAGAAACGGATACGTCATCACCGTTTGCGAAGATGTCTACAAGCATCTCTGTGGAGAAGACGGGCTCGGTCTCCTCGGAGGATGCGTCAAGTGTCGCAATTCCAAGCTCAAAGGTTATGCGGGCGGAAAGCTCCTCTTCCTTGCCGCTAAGCTCAAAGCGGGTAAGATCTATCGCGATAAATCTCTTGGCGGTGCCGTCCTCGCTCTCTATCTCGTCAATGAAGATTATCTCGGTGTTAGCGGCGTTAATGGATACCTCGTTCATGCCAACAAAGGACTTGATAAACTCGGCAACGCGAGGAAGCGTCACGCTGACTGCCTCTATCTCCTCATCGTGAGTGTCTCCGCACTCGGAGCATATGTTAGAAAGAATTCCGGTGTGAAGAGTGGTCGGGAATCTTGTGACCTTCTCCTCATACTTGTGACCGAGAACAGCTATCTCCTCATATGTAGTGTAGCTGCACTTACGGCAGGTGAAGTACTCGGCATATCCAACCTCGGTGCAGGTAGGCTCCTTGGCGTCGTGGATAACAAGCTCGTGGCTTACCGGCACGTATCCGTCAACGTAGGAATCTCCGCACTCGCAGGTGTGAGTGGTATAACCCTGCTCCTCGCAGGTAGGAGGTGTAACAACGCGAGTATAAGTATGCTCGTGCTTATTAAATATTTGCTCTATTTTTTCACAGGATGCAAGAGCAACCGTGAAGATCAGAATAAGAACGAGACACATCAGTATGCGAATGGTATTCTTTGTTCTGTTCATAGCATATCTCCTTTAATATTTTAGTTTTTATAAAATTATACCATTGGCTTTAATTAATGTCAATAATTTGCGCGAGTATTAAAGAAATTTTCACTTTTTTAATAATTTAGACATTTTTTAAATCACTCGACTACCACACGCAAACGCGCGTATTTTCCGTGGCGCAAGTGTAAAGCAAAAGCGGACTTGCCGAGGCAAATCCGCTAAAATTGTTAATTATAATTTACATTTTACTGTATTAGACAGTTCACCGGCGCGGTGCTGGACTAAAAATTAAAATGCGCGCATCGCATCGCTGTCGATATGCTCGCAGTTGCGAACTCGATATATTTGCATTTTGGCAAATGCAAATTCGATATATTGCCGATTGCCGTCGGCAATTCGATATGTTATAATCCCCCGGGGCTTTATAACGTTTTTCTAAGAGATAACAAAAAAATGCTCAGCAGGCGCTGAGCATTTTTTTGTTTGACTGAAGTCTAAGTGTATTTTTTGAATAGACGGCGTATACGACATACGCCGAATTTGGTAGAATACGGGGGAAATATCCAAAATGTAATTTTGAGATAGTTTTGTTGCTTGGAGGCCGAAGCAATAGTTACCTATTGCGAGTTTGCCGACAAACGGCGAAAATATCCAAAATGTAATTTTGAGGAGAAATCCCCGCTTTCGACCCGAAGGCGTAGCTATCTACGTCGAGCTTGGTCGAAAACGGGGATTTATACCAAAATTTTATCTCTTAGAAAGAACCTCGGATTCGTAGGCGTCAACCTCTGCAATCCAATCCATACCTACGGGAGCGCCGCAAGCCTTACAGTACTCGTCCCAAACCTCACCGAAGGGGAGAGTCTTGAACTCTTCCTGAATTGCAAGCATCTTGGTGTAGTTTGCCTCGTCCTGATACTTCTTAAGAAGCTCGTTGGGAAGAAGGAGTGCGTTGAGGAGCGCCTTCTGCATATTTCTTGCGCCAACTACCCAAGCGGCAACACGGTTGATGGAAGCGTCGAAGTAGTCAAGAGCGATGAATACTCTGTCGAGAGCGTCGTTTCTGACGATCTCCTTTGCAATCTCCTTGGTCTCGTCATCAAAGATAACAACGTGGTCGGAGTCCCAACGAACCGCACGGGTAACGTGGAGAGCGATCTTCTCGTTGAAGAGGAGGAGAGAGGAGATCTTGTCGGATACTACCTCGGTGGGATGGTAGTGACCGTTGTCCATAAGAGGAGTGATGCCCTTGTAGTCGGAGTAGGAGAGGCAGAACTCAGCAGAGCCTACGGTGTAGGACTCAAGGCCGATGCCGAATACCTTGGACTCGAGGGTGATGTAAACCTTGGACTTATCGTAAGGAATAGCAAGGATCTCGTCAAGAGACTTCTTGAATCTTGCACGGGGTGCGAGTCTGTCGGTGGGGATATCCTTGTATCCGTCGGGGATCCAGATGTTCATAACGCAGGGGATGCCGGTCTCGTTTGCGAAATACTCAGCGATCTTTACACACGCCTGACCGTGTCTTACCCAGTATGCGCGAGTCTCTTCATCGGGAGAGGAGAGAGTGAGATTATCCTTTACCATAGGATGAGCAAAGAAGGTGGGGTTGAAGTCAAGGCCCATACCGTGTGCCTTTGCAAACTCTACCCACTTAGCAAAGTGCTTGGGCTCGATCGCGTCTCTGCCTACGATGTTGCCATCCTCGAAGATAGCGTAGCATGCGTGGAGATTAAGCTTCTTTGCGCCGGGAACAAGAGACATTGCCTTCTCATAGTCAGCCATAAGCTCTCGGGGAGTGGTAGCCTTGCCGGGATAGTTACCGGTAGTCTGGATACCGCCGGAGAGAGCCTCCTTGCTGTCAAAGCCTACAACGTCGTCACCCTGCCAGCAGTGAATGGAAACGGGAATGCTCTTAAGAGTCTCGATAGCCTTGTCGGTGTCAATGCCGTACTTAGCATATACTGATTTTGCGTACTCGTAGTTTGCCATAATTATATACTCCTTTTAATTTGAATCATCATATTACCGATAGCGGTCGCCTCGATGGGAAGCGCCACTACCTTCTTGCCCGTAGCCTTCTCTGTGAGGTCGTTGAGGTAGCCGTTCTTTGCGCCGCCTCCGACTATGTAAAGCTCGGTATAGGTCCTACCCGTGTTATTTTCAAGGTCGGCAATCGCCTCCTTGTAGCCGTGTGCAAGGCTGACGTAGGATGCGTTGAAATAGTCCGCCATAGTCTGGGGAGCGGGCTTGCCGCGAGCTACAAGATAGTCGCGGATAGCATCCTTCATCGACTCGGGTGCCATAAAGGCGTCATCGTTTACGTCAAAGATCTCGGCATAAGTGCTCGATGCCGCCATATCCGCGATCTCACCATAGGAGGTCTCGGGACACATCTCCTTGCGAAGGCTCTGGATTATCCACATACCCGTGATGTTTTTCTGATATCTGTTGTAGCCTACACCGCCCTCGTTGGAGTATCCGCTCTCACGGCTCTTAGCATCGGTAAGAGCTCTCGGAGTCTTTACACCGAGGAGCGACCATGTTCCGCTGGAGATATAAGGTGCGTCGGTCTGCATCTCGATAGCCTCAACCGCGGAGCCGGTGTCGTGAGTCGCGCAAAGCACAACGTCAAGGTTGCCGCCGACTCTAGCCTCTACCTCGGGGGTGAGCCTGCCGACGAGAGTGCCGGGCTGATGTACGGGGGAGATGAGAGATGCGGGAAGTCCGAGTCTTTCGAATATGTAACCGTCAAATGCAAGTGTGTCGGCGTTGATAAGGCCCGCGGTAGTCGCGTTGGTAAACTCCTTGACCTTGTTGCCTGTGAGCTTGTACATAAGGTACTCGGGGATCATAAGGAAGTCGGTAACGCCCTCGAGTCTGTTTGCAAGCTTATCTGCGTAAAGCTGATATATGGTGTTGAACTTATTGAACTGAATACCTGTTCTCTCATAAAGCTCGGCAAAGGGGATAATGGAGTGTACCTCCTCGATAGGTCCGTCAACTCTGGAGTCACGGTAAGCGTAGGTGGGATAAACCTCCTCGTCGCCCTTAAGGAGCACGTAGTCAACGCCCCAGGTGTCAATGGAGAGCGATTCGATCTTAGGGTACTTCTTGAAGCACTCGGCGATACCCGCCTCAACCTCGCGAAGGAGTCTTTGGCTATCCCAGACGAGATGTCCGTCAACCGTATCCATACCGTTGGGGAAACGGTAAAGCTCGTCGGTCTTAAGCTCGCCGTCCTCAAGCCAGCCGACAATATGTCTGCCGCTCGACGCGCCGATGTCAATGGCAAGATAGTATTTCATATCTTAAGTCCTTTCTTTTGATTAATTATTTTAGATAATTACACGCTACTTTTATGATAACATATATATAAATATTGCACAAGGCACAAAATTATTATAAAAACTGTCTTAATTTAAGATTATCTATTGATTTGTCGGCGCGGATATGTTAAAATTAGAGCATAAATATTGTATTCCCTAATGAGTGAGAACAATATCACTCTATTCACAAAGGAGACTGCATATGGAAAAATACATACTTGATATACTCTCCCGCGAGAGCGAGGAGGAGGCAGGGATACTCGGCGGTGAGGTCCTCAATCGCAAGATATACGCGGGGGGCGAGGACTTCGTCGTAAACGAAGCGCGACTTTTTGGCGCGGGGCGCGGTATAAGCGCGAGGACGCATACGCGCTACGTCGACTTCCCTACACACAGACACAATTACGTGGAGATGATGATAGTCCTCTCGGGCAGTATCACTCACGAGATAGACGGCGAGCCCTTCACTCTCGGGCGCGGAGAGGTCTTGATAATGAACAAGCACGTCTCTCACTCGGTGGAGCGCTCGGGCAAGGACGACATCGGTGTAAACATCATAATGTCCGACCGCTTTATCGACGGTGTTGCGGGTGAGCTTGCGGGTACGGTCTTCTCTTCCCTTATCAAGGAAAACTCGAAGGAGGGAGGCGCGCCGATATACCTCGCATTTCGCACGGGTGGGCGCAAGTACCTTGAAAACGCCATTGAAAATCTGCTCTTTGAATTGACGGTCAGGGGCCGTGACGTGGGCGTTATGTCGGGTACCGTGTCACTTCTTCTGAGGTATTTGTCGCTGGAAAACGATGAGCTCCTGATACGCGGAAACGTCAGGGCAGACAAGGAGGAGACACGCCGTCTTGAGATACTCTCCTACGTAAAATCGAGCTACCGCACGGCGAGCCTTGGTGAGCTGTCCGAGAGGCTCTATCTCACCGTCCCCTATCTCTCAAAGCTTACGAAGGAGCTTTTCGGCAAGAGCTTCAAGGAGCTGGTCGTGGACGAGAGAATGGAGAGAGCAAGGGCGGCAATCGAGGCTACGAGCCTCCCTATCGGCGACGTGATACGCAGTGTCGGCTACGAGAACGAATCCTACTTCCACCGCGAGTTCAAGGCTCGGTACGGTGTCACTCCGCTCGCAATGAGAAAAAATGCCCCAAACTGACTAAAACGAGGTATTGCGACTTGACAAACGCCTAAAATATGTTAAAATATAATATGGTGTATTATACGCCTCATCATTTTGGTGAATAATTATCTTCCACGGAGGAATTATGAATATTATAATCGTAGGCTGCGGCCAGGTGGGACAAAACCTCGCCGAGCATCTTATTAACGACGGTAACAACGTGACAGTTATAGACAGAGTTTATGAAAACGTAAAGACTCTCACGGACAGAGTGGATGCGATGGGTATCGTCGGCAACGGCGCCTCTCACGTCACTCTCGCAGAGGCAGATATCGAGAATGCGGACCTGCTCATCGCGGTCACAAACTCGGACGAGCTCAACCTGCTTTGCTGTACCATTGCGAAAAAGGCCAGCAACTGTAAGGTTATCGCGAGAGTCAGAAGCCACGTATACAATAACGAGTCCGCCTTCCTTAAGAACGAGCTCGGTCTGGCTATGGTCATCAACCCCGAGTACGTAGCGGCTGAGGAGATAGCGCGCGTTTTGCGTTGCCCCTCCGCAATAAGCATTGAGACCTTCGGCAAGGGCAAGGTGGAGCTGCTCAAGTACCGTCTGCCCGAGGACAGCGCAATACTCGGTATGTCTGTCAAGGACGTTATGATGAAGTATAAGAGCGACATTCTCTTTGCTACCATCGAGCGCGGTGACAAGGCGTACATCGCAAAGGGCGACTTTATCTTCGGCGCGCGTGACGTAGTGTCAATCATCTCCTCCCCCGAGGGCGCGCAGGACTTCTTCAAGAAGATCGGCTCAAAGACTCAGAGCGTAAAGAGCGCGATGATCGTCGGCTCGGGCGAGATAACTCACTACCTTTGCTCTATACTCAAAAAAAGCAAGATGAACATAAAGGTCATTGAGAAGGATTACGACAAGTGTGACGAGATCAGTACGACCTTTCCCCACGTTACGGTCGTTCAAGGCGATACGACCAATCAGGAGATTATGGCCGAGGAGGGCATCGGACGCGTTGGCGCATTCCTCGCTCTGTCCGACTCGGATGAGGAAAATATGATCCTTTCCCTCCACGCCAAGGAGAAGACCAAGGGCAAGATCGTCACTAAGGTAACAAGAATGGACTACGACAGCGTGATAGATAAGCTCGACCTCGATACGGTAATCTATCCTAAGACCATTGTTTCCGACAGAATAATCAGATACGTCAGAAGCGCCGAGAACACTCGCGGCAGTAATATGGAGACGCTCTACAACGTCATCAAGGGCGAGGTCGAGGCATCAGAGTTTATCATAAGACAGGTGTCCCCCATCGTCAACGTGCCTATCTCCAAGCTGAAGTTCAAGAAAAACGTTCTTGTAGCGGCGATCCTGCGTGACGGAGAGGTTATCATCCCCAGAGGATATGACACCATCGAGGTCGGAGACGCCGTTATCATCGTATCCAAGGTCACCGGCCTTCAGGATGTAACCGACATTCTTGAGTAAGGTTTTTGCCAATCAAAGTATACATTTACCACCGAAAGGTATTGTCCTATGAACTATAAAATGGTGAGGTACACTTTAGGAGTAATCCTAATGTTTGAAGCGTTATTCTTTCTCGTACCTATATTGACAGCACTTTATTACAGCGAATGGCAGTCACTCACCGCATCAGCGATCAGTGCCCTTATCTGCATCGTTATCGCCATGCCGTTCGTGATTAAAAAACCTAGTAATACCGAGCTATTTGCCAAGGATGGCTTCGTCATAGTCTCCCTCTCCTGGGTATTACTCTCCGTATTTGGCGCTCTCCCCTTCGTTATCTCGGGAGCCATCCCGAATTATATCGACGCGCTCTTCGAAACCGCATCCGGCTTCACGACAACGGGTTCAACGATCGTTACCTCGGTTGAGGATCTGCCGCGAGCGATGCTTATGTGGCGCTCCTTCACCCACTGGGTCGGCGGAATGGGAGTATTAGTTTTTATCATGGCGATCCTCCCTCTCTCCGGCGCTCAAAACATGCACATAATGAGAGCCGAGTCTCCCGGTCCTCAGGTGTCAAAGCTTGTCCCAAGAATAAAGAAAACTGCATCCATACTTTATCTTATATACATAGCGCTGACCCTTATCATGTTTATATCTCTCGTTGTTGCTCCGGATATTAACGCATTTGAAGCATTAAATACAGCACTCGCAACTGCGGGCACGGGAGGCTTTGGCTTTAAGAACGATTCATTGTTCTCCTTCTCCTCCTACGTTCAGATAGTAGTCACCGTGTTTATGCTGCTGTTCTCCATCAACTTCAACTCTTATTACCTTGTACTCAAGGGAAAAATAAGAGAGGCCTTCAACACCGAAGTCATCGTATTCCTTGTTATAGTGGCGGCGGCAATCGGAATAATTACACTTGACGTATATTTCAGCGATTCGCTTGTAACACCGACGGGCGAAGCTATGGAGACTACCTTCGGCGGCGCGCTTAAGCACGTAGCATTCACGGTAGCCAGCTTAGTTTCCACCACGGGTTTCGGCACGGTAGATTTCCAAGCCTGGTCGGCGCTCTCGCACTTCTTGCTCATAGCTCTTATGTTCATCGGCGCGTGCGCAGGCTCAACGGGCGGCGGCTTCAAGGTATCGAGAGTAGTTATCCTATTCAAGGCTATGCTCCGCGAATTTGGAAACCTCGTACACCCCAACCGTGTAAAGAAAATTTCCATAGACGATAAACCGCTCGAGAACGAGGCGGTACACTCGGTCATGACGTACCTTGCTACATACATCTTTATTTTTGTCTGCTCGCTATTGCTTCTGTCGATAGATCAGAGGATATTCAATCCGACGGAAAACACCTTTATGACAAACTTCACGGCGGTAACCGCCTGCTTCAACAACATCGGTCCGGGTCTTGACTTTGTTGGACCCACGCAGAATTTCGCTGACTTCTCCGTTTTCAGCAAACTCATACTCTCATTTGATATGCTTGCGGGTAGACTTGAGCTCTTCCCGATGCTTATACTTTTCACTCCTTCCACTTGGAAGAAATAACTAAAGGAGTCACTATGAACAACGAACTCAAGAAAAAGTACGGTCTGATAACCGCTATATGCATGGTTGTAGGTATCGTAATCGGCTCGGGTGTATTCTTTAAGGCGACACCCGTATTCACCAACAACGGCGGAAGCGTGGTAAAGAGCATTCTGACCGTTTTCGTCGTGGGTGTGCTTATGACCGTGTGTGCGTACACCTTCTCTATTCTCGCGGGCAAGCACGCGAAAGTAAACGGCATTGTTGACTACGCCGAGGCAGAGGTTGGTGACAGACTCGCCTACATGCTCGGCTGGTTTATCTCCGTGATCTACTACCCCGTTATCGCATCAACCCTTGCCTGGGTATCCGCAAACTACACCTGCTCGCTCTTCAATATCTCCGACGCAAATATAAGACTTCTTATCACTGCATCCTATCTTACAGCGTCCTTCCTTCTGAATATATTTGCTCCCAAGATCTCGGGTAAGTTCCAGATATCCACCACCGTGATCAAGCTTATCCCCCTCGCTATAATGGCAATAGCGGGAACGATCGTAGGCCTTGTGAACGGTCAGACCGTTGAGAATCTCACAGCAGGAATGTCGGGCGCCGCAGGCACATCCGGCGGCTTCTTCGGCGCTACCGTTGCCTTTGCATTCGCTTACGAGGGTTGGATAATCGCCACCTGCATCAACGCAGAGCTCCACGACGCAAAGAAAACTCTCCCGAAGGCTCTGGTCATCGGAACGCTCGTGGTTATCTCGGTGTATATCGCCTACTTCATCGGTATCGCATCCGTTCTTCCCACAGAGGAGATTATGGCTGCGGGAGACAACCTTCCTAAGATCGCCTTCACTAAACTCTTTGGCGGCAACGTAGTCTTCGGCACTATCGCCTACGTCTTTATTATCATCTCCTGCCTCGGCACGATGAACGGCGTTATGATCGGCAACTGCCGCGGTCTCTATGCCCTCGCAGTAAGAAACCAAGGACCCGCGCCAAAGGTACTCGCAAAGCTTGGCGAAAAAACCAATATGCCGATAAAGGCGGCGCTTATCACCTTCGCGATCACCCTGCTCTGGATGCTCCAGTGGGAATTCGGCCTCATCCGCGGTATGCTCCCTGCAATCATCTCCTTCGAGAATGACGAGCTTCCTATCATCACCCTCTACGCTATGTATATCCCGATCTTTATCAATATGATGATAAAGTCGAAGGATCTCCATCCTGTGAAGAGATTTGTCTTCCCCGCCCTCTCCATCGGCGCGTGTCTGTTTATGATCTTCTCCGCGTTCTACGCGTATAAGCTCCAGGCGTTCTACTATCTCTTTGTCTTCACACTGATCATGCTCGTAGGCCTTATGTTCTACAGAGACACAAAAGGTAGATCCGTGATCTACAAGCTGTTTTATAAGTAAAATGTAAATAAAGATAAGCAAAAGTGCTCACCTAAGCGGTGAGCACTTTTTATATTAAAAACTCAAAGCAAAAAAGAGAGCCCGACGAATCGGGCTCTCCTGTAAGTTTAAATTTTTGATTGTTTTTCTGCAATGTTTTAAGTAATGGTTAATACTTTGAATATTTCCTGAATATTATAATAGCAACAACAATCGCAAGCACAAAAAATAGTACAAAAAAGCCTATTCCAAAAACAGCATTTGCATATCCTTTCACGCTAACATCATATATTACCTTTTCATCAGCATCAGTAGTAACCACCAACTTAGACGAATTTTGAGCAAAGGAACTTATCTTACCGTGATCCTTCCTAACAGAATAAGTGGTATCACCAATCTTTTTCTCGTCTGTCTTCAAAACATCATGCAAATATGCGTTCCAGCCCTCATCTTCTTTGATATCATAAACGCCCAGAATGTTTGCATCCATATCAATGGTAAACGCGTGTCCTCCACGAACGTTGAATATCTGCAAATCGTCTCCTACCCACCTTACTGCAACAGACGTGTTGTTTTTATATGTGAAGGCCTTTTGAAATGTACCATCGCTGGAAATAATTCGTATATATCGTACACCCAAATAAGAAGGGTGCAGAAGTGCAATCATCCCGTTTTCATTAACATCAAAACTTTCTATCACAGATTTTACAGGCTGAATTGTTGAAATCTTAACGCTAACATTTTCATAAAAACGATTAAGCCTCTCTTGATCTGTAATTTCAGTCAAAACCAAATTTGGAATTTGCTCCTTACTTGAATCCGTCTTAACGAATGCATTTAAAATTGATGTAAACAAAACAACTAAGAAAACCACAAAACCAATAATTAAGAATACTTTTTTCATGCACCAGACTCCTCGTTAACGTAGATCATCAAAAAAATTAATTACTTGATTATAAGTATCAACAACACCAGTATATGAAAACGTAGTTCCAGTTCCAAAATGAGCTTCTACTCCAGGCGTTCCAAATCCTCCTGAAAAAGATAATCCGTGATAAATGTCATTCGTATCTGCATCATTCATTTTTATTACATCTACACCTCCAGCCACAGGCAATCCATATGCCAAAGAACCATATGAACCACCTACCTGACTATAGCCACCAGTAAGTTTGTCAACACTCGGGGCATTTGTTATTGTAGAATACCCTCCGATGAATAAACCATATGCCGCGCTGGTCGAACCCGAGGAAATCGATATTTGAAGATCTTTATTGCCTTGCCGATCTTTTGCTATTCCAACCTGTACGTTTACAAGCACATGATCATATGTAAAACTAAGACTTACGCCTGCAGAGCCTGCTCCTATTTCTGAAACTTTATTTTCTACCCATTCAGTTACATCATTCCATACTTCTTCAGCTTCATCTCTCTTATTCTCAATCCACTTGTAAACTTCTTCCTTCGTAGGCCAATTGCCTTCGGAGTCTATAAACGAAATAGGATTATTGAAGCAATATGCGTAAAGGTTAAAGCCGTGGAGACTTCCGTTTACACCGGACATTAAGGAGTCGGGAGAGATAAACCTACCGGTGTTCTGATCGTAGTACCTACTCTGCAGATAATACAATCCGAGATCGGAGTCATAGTAATATCCTCTGTACTTAAACGGGTTCTTGGTTGCTGTAGTGGTAGAGCCACTGTTATGATACGTAGGGCTGCATACGCCCCAAGCGTTATATCTATAGGATATCAGCTTTGTACCTGTAGATGCATCATATACCGCAACAATATCTCCCTGAATGTTTTTCTCATAAGCATAAGCATCCCAAACGCCACTTTCGTAATCCGCGCCTCTGTACTTAAAGCCCACAGGTGAACCGTTAGTACCATATATGTAAACTAATATTTGCGAATTCGTTTCTTCCGCTATAAGAAGCGAGCCTTGGTAATAGTAAGTAGTTGCAACGTCATTAACGGTTTTAGTCACTCTAAGTCCTTTACGCCACCGTCGCATAGTCGCGTACTATCGCCTTCGCAAGTCTACGGCTCTGCCCGCTCCTTGCTTTGGGCGGTTTCAACTTCACAAAAACAATACTCAATTGTTTTTGCTTGTCTACATTGTATGTAAAGGACATAGAATTGGAGCCCTTAACAGCGGTAGCAAGCCTACGTCCATCCCACGTGAAGGTGTAGCTGGAACCGTTGTAATAACTAAGAGGATTTCCTATAGCATCATAGGTTATAGCAATACGACAAAAGTCGGTTCATCCGAGAGCCCGACAAATCGGGCTCTCGGAAGTGGTTACTTAGTAAATCATTCTTCAGTTATCTTGGCTTACTGTTTATCATAAAGCTTTTTTTGCAGTGCAAAAGAATTTCATTTGCTAAAATCGTAAACCTCGCCATAATAAGTATCTAAAAATGATATCCAATTACCATCGATATCATCCAAGTAGCGCTTTTCTAGGCACGATCCTCCCCTAAGCGTACCTGAATACATACCGATGAATATTAATGTATTGTTGCTATCATTGTAGCAAGCCATAGTGAACTGTTCCGGAAATCTTCTAGTTTTTTTAAATTCAATAAAGTTTGCGTTTTCATAAAATACATAATCGCCATATAAATAACGCTTATCTCCGTAAGACTTGATTTTCTCTAACATAAATGCCTTCGCCTCGGTATAGGTTTCATCTTCATACCTTAAGTATATAAAAGAGATGTCCGGACGAACACTCGTAGTCGATAATCCTCTAAGCATATCATCTTCACGCCAAAAGTACATTCCTTCAGAATAAGCATAATCCGTTAAAAATGCATTACTGGGCAAGAAAAAATCCGGATGATCTATCTCTACATCGGAATGACCTATATGACTTTTATTAACGAGATCTATATACTCATTAATAGATGATTTTTCCAGATCATGATAGGTGTAATTACAAGAATATAGAGCGAAACAACACGAAAAAAGTAGAATAATACTAATTGCTTTTTTCATAACATTTCCTCCTTATAATCCCAGATAACCTATGACAAGAGTTCCGAACATTACAAACGGTCTCTCATCCATTTTCCCGACCTCAACTTCTGCGGAATATGCACTATGTGCTATGTCCGAAAAAACAGGAATCTTTGTATCATACGCCCATCCGCACGCATACCATGCATACATATGCAGATTATATTCGCTAAAATATAACCATGCAGTAGCATTATATGTGCTCTGCTCAGTCTGTTGCTTAGTATAATCTAGGCGATCCCATCGGTTAATATATCCACCTTGATAACTACTCGATGTCAATTCACTATTTCCGGTAGAATAGTTGTTGTAGTAAATTTCATTTACCTTATTATTGATTGTTCCAAAGGTGGCTATTCCTGTTTCAACCCCCGCGGCCATTGAATCAATAATTCCTTCTCCTTCAATCACATTATGAGTAGTTTCTATGGTTGCAGTTGCCACGGATATTACTGCCGAAACAAAATATAAAGCAATATCTATCATCGTTTCTATCCATTTAGGAGCATATCCGGATTCGTCACTAAACACTACAGGATTGTTATTGCAATACATGAACATATTATAATCAAGCAATCCTTGCCCTGTTGATACATATCCATCCGCATTTATGAATCTACAAGTATTCGGATCATAGTATCTACTCTGCAAATAATACAATCCGAGGTTGGAATCGTAGTAATATCCTCTGTACTTAAACGAATTCTTTGTTGCAGTAGTGGTAGAACCGCTGTTGTAGTAGCTTGTAGAGCAAACACCCCAAGCATTGTACTTATATGCTATCAATTTATTACCGGTTGCGACATCATATACCGCAACTATATCACCTTGAATGTTTTTCTCATAAGCATAAGCATCCCAAACGCCACTTTCGTAATCCGCGCCCCTGTACTTAAAGCCCACAGGTGAACCGTTAGTATCATATATGTAAACTAAGATTTGCGAATTTGTTTCTTCCGCTATAAGAAGTGAGCCCTGGTAATAGTAAGTGGTTACAACGCCGTTAACGGTTTTAGTCACTCTAAGCCCGTCATCATTATATGTAAAGGACATAGAATTGGAGCCCTTAACAGCGGTAGCAAGTCTGCGTCCATCCCACGTGAAGATGTAACTTGAGCCATTGTAATAGCTGAGTGGATTTCCTATATCATCATAGGTTATAGCCGTTCCGTTATATGCAGTTAAAAGATCTCCCCACTGAGAGTTCGTATAGCTATAAGTTCTGGTCAGCGGTAATAACGATAAATTCGGATTAACGGCTAAGGTTTCCGACTCGGAACCAATTTCATATATTGCGATAGGTCCATCATCGTCATCGGCATCGATCAACTCTTTAGTAGTCTGAGTAATATTACCCGCGTTATCATAGGTGTACGTGTAGCTATAACCCAGCGCTGTATTACACTCTCTTGTCAGCTGGCCAAGGTCGTCATACGTATATGTTACGTAAGTGCCGTCACTATAAGTTATCTTGGTAATATTACCATCAGGACTATATGAGTATGTTGCACTCTTGGTCGTGGTTTCATTAACCGTTGTCGTTACGCTTCCAATCTGACCGGAGGTATAATCACCGTAATTCTTGTAGTTGTAGGTGTAAGATACGTCAAATGATCCCAGAGTCACATCTTCCGTACTCAACCTAAACAGTTCATCGTAGGTATAGTCGATACCGCCGTTTGCACCTGTAGTATTTATTAACATTTGACTCAGCTGATTATTTTCTCCATTATAGGAGTACATATAAGCAACCGCGCCATCATCATACGTTGTACTTCCAAGTATGTTTACATAAGTAGAATTATAAGTTACTCTACCAATATCGTCATACTCTACGTACGTAAACAGATCATTATACGAGTCGTCCGTAGAACTGCTTGAGATATTTGCTACTCTGTTACGGCTATCGTAAGTGTAAACTGTCTGCCTTCCGTTTATGTTATCCTTGACTCTGTGTATCTGTCCGTCTGTGGTATACTCGTACTCGTACGCTTTAACACTCGCGCCTTCACCTTCAGTATACCATATCTCGGAAAGATTTTCAAGGTCATTATACACATATTCTACGACAAATCCGTTTCCATAGGTAGTTTTCTTGAGCTTTCCGTTCTTTTCTGCGTACTCATAGGATGCAAGAGTGTTATCTCCCGCCTTTACCCATACTCTGTTACCGAACTCATCGTAAGAGAAGGTATAGTTGGTAGAAACGGTGGATATCTCCTCCAACATATGGTCGGTACCGTAGGTATATTCTACCTTTTCAGCATTGGTTGTTTCGGTATAGGACGAGCTCGATACGTACTGCCCGGGAGTTACTGAGACAAGTCTGCGCAGGCTATCGTAGTTATACACAAGACCGTTGCCCGAGGTCTCGTTCACCGTGGCATCAAGCATACACGTGTCGGGGTCGTAATAGTAGCGAATAGTCGTTCCTGTTTCATCTGTTTCGGATAGTAGTGCTCCAAATATTACAGAGCCTGCTGTAACCTCATAAGTAAACGAAGTGCGAGTCGTCTTTACTTCTGTATCCTCATTCATAGACGAAACTAAAATTCCCTCTACGTTTCCATAATTGTCATAACTATACTCCGTCTTGGTTTTGTAATATATATTACTCGACGAGAAGGGTAATGCATTCGTCACGGGATAGTAGTTTTCTGCATTATATGCATATCTGCTCTGCACAATATACGAGAGCTGATGAGGATTACTTGAATTATAGTAGTAGAACGTCATATCACCGTCACTCGTTGCTACGGCACTAAGGTTCTTATTCTCATCGTAATCGTAGTATTCCGTATAGTCCGAAGTGCGCTTCATAGAGAGCAAGCCTTTTTTGTCTCCCTCGGTGTAATACGCATATTCCACGTAATTATCTACGTCTGCTCTGATGATAGATATATTATCAAAGAGCGCATACCCGTAAGGCTGATTATTATATTCATAATAAATATCTATAGCGCTAACGCAAACATACTTATTTCTTTCACTCTCGGATTCCGGTATAATTTTCGTGCTGAACGAGCCACTAAGAAACTGCCAGTTATCTATTCCGGGAAGGAATTCAAATTCGTGAATTACCAACTCGTCAACCTTTCCCTCGCCCTGATAGTAATGAACGTATACGCTGATCTTTACGTCGGAATCGTCTGTACAGATAGCATTGGGCGCATAGGCAAAACCGGATATTATATAATCCCCGGTAGCGTTGCTCTGAAAGTCTTGTGTACCGTAATATAAAAGATCATCCTCATTGACCTCGTATATACGTTGCCGCACAAAGCAGTCTTCTAAGCCATGTTCTATCCTTAAGGAATCATAAATAGTGCCGTTAATATACGCGGTATCTATGGAATATTCATTAATGTATGCTAAATGTCGACTCACAGGTACTATAGTGCTGCCCGAACCAAGCGAATTTGCTTCAAAGTTTCCATATCTTACAAACGAGTAATCTGCAGCGCCAACGGTATTGGAGAGCATCACGTTGTCGATCTTGAAAATTCTAGAGTTACTACCTGCCGCGTTTCTTCCCACAGTAATTTTTATCTCAACGTAATCTCCTCCGCTTTGGTAAGATGCAATCTCAAAGGACGTGGAGAACGAAGACTTTTTAAGAGTTACAGACTCCTTGTTGAGAAACAAGCTCTCTGTAAGACTTAGTCCCGAGCCTACCGTAGATGTAACGCTTACCTCAGCCTCATAATTAAGACATGATCTTGAAACGTAGATCATAGACAAATTGTACTCACCCGCTGGGAGGAATACCGTCTGAGATAAGGTCGCATCCTGAGTGGTTGTCGGGGTGAATCCTGCCATATTATAACCAAAGTCGCTCTGTGGATAAGATTCATAATCGAGTACTAAGCTATCGTGGGTCCAATGCAAGAAATTACCGTTTGCATCAAACTCCTCAAAATCTCCGTTGAGAAGAAAATTGACCGCTGAGCCGCCGACTACAGCCTTGTTCTTAAGATTATTCTCACGGCTTGCATCATCATACACACCCGAGGTCGCTCCGTACATCTCGCTTCCGTCGGACGAGCAGGAGTAAACGCTTACCGCTCTGCCGTAGATATCCATAGTATAACGTGTGAGGATATCGTCAGATGTGTCAAGTATCTCGTCGTTTCCTGTAGCTCGCACTTCGGCAAAGCCTACGTCGTAGCTGAAGCCAAGCTGCTGACCGAGAGTTGTTCCCGCGTATTCTTTTACTCCGGTTAAATTATAATTCTGCCAAGTATACTTAATCGAAGTTCCATTTGTTACGTCCTGCGCTTCAATAAGTCTGCCCGCAGAGTCATAGTTATACTTAGCTGTACTGTATACGGAGATGTTGGTAGCTGAGTTTACATCAAGAGCAAAGGCATCCCAATTATCGCTTGTAACAGAAGAATTTCCGTAAGCATAATCTATCTGTCTTAAGTACATATATCCGCCGGACACTATGTCTCCGTTATACGTGCTCGAGTATCTCAGCACTGCGGCAGCCTCCGTCGCGGGATTATATACCATTATAAGCTTGCCGGTAGTTGAATGATAACGGAGCTCTAAAAGATCAATCGCTGTTGTATGACCGTTTGGAAGTAAGGATACCTTAGTCGGCTTAAAGAGATCATAATAAATTTGCATATACGAATACACAAGTCTGTTGCCGTAGACATCCTGATAATACGAGAGTCTCCATCTGGTACCAAAATCTGCATGAGATACCTTCTCGAAGAATCTAATACCACCTGATTCGCTCGATATAATAACGTTTCCGCTTGAATCCGTGGTAAGAGTGAGTCCGAGACCGTCCTCATCCTTGTGTGTATTTGTGGTTCCATCTTCCAATAAACGGTGCTCAGTTCCATCTGCATCCGAATATACGTAGTATACGGTTACGTCATCGTCAGATTGGCATCTGAGTGTCTCATTCATATTCAGCTTAAAACCGTATCCGAGAAACGGGGTCGTTACGCCTATCCCGGAGGTCTGATCGTAATAAGCCTTACCGGACATAGAAGCATCATACACCAGAGTAGGTGTAAATGAGAAGATGCTATCCGTTGCAGTAAGCGTAGGAATTGTAAACACAAGATTACCGTTTGCAAGGTTTACGCTTCCGGAGCCTGCCGTGCCCGCGCCATGAGAAGTGATGGGCCAATATGACTCTACTCCCTTCATATCCTTGTAGGTAATAGTAAGGGTAGGTCTAACGCTGCTATCGCTTGCTTCATTAGAATGAAACCAAACGCTTGCGGAATAACCGCTAAGAGGTGCAAAGCCTATTCCATACTGAAAGAGAATATTTCCTCCTTCATTACCGTCATACCAAGACTTAACTATTCTCGTTATATCAAAGGTGTAATTTCCTACTCCAGTTACGTAGCAGTAATCCGTTGCAAGGCTATTCAGTATTCCGTCCCCGTAATTAGAGTAGTAGTCTGCACATAAGCTGCTATCCCATCCTGTCACAAGATCGTATACACCGATATAACTGTTCATACCTAATCCTGCTACAGTGATCTTAAACGTAGCATCAACGATATTTGCTGATCTTGGAATAGTGGGAAGGTTTTCACTTGACCAATAGGCATTTTTCCTGCTATCAACATAAAGAAGCGTACTTGTATTTCCTCTAAAGGTGCTATTCTGAAAATCTATATATGTATCCGTTATTTGCGTATTAGCATCCTCTACCGTCGGATCCACCGTCACGGGAAAGGCTCTCGTTTCATCATTCATCCACGCGCTGTCTACGGTGACAGTAAGGATATATTTCTTACCGTTCTTGTGCGTGAGGGTATATGCGGATGCGGTGCTCGGTGCGTGCTCACCGTTTGCGTCAAACACCACGGGTGCGGGGATAAGGTACTTTATCTCATCCGCGCCATCCTCTCTGATCTCAATATCTCCATTTTCGGTGAGGGTGGGAGTGAGACCGTTGAGCTTGAGCTCAAAGGAGTAGGTGTAGGAGTCTTTTTTCTCCTTGACTATAATATTCTCCTTGACGTTCATTGAGTAGGCTACGTACTCGAGGTCTACTCCGTCGAGGATATCTCGGTATATAACGCTTGCGGAGAGCTTCTCGAGATTCATCATCTTCTGGAGCTTCGTATCCGCTTCTGCGTCGCTGTTATTCGTTACCTCGCCTACTACGCCTTTTATGGCGTCGATAAGCGTGAGGGTGAGCTTAGTATTTCCGTCGTGGAGGGCAAAGAGCTCGCTCGAGCCGTTTATCTTCTTAGCGAACTTGATTCGAGCGTTACTGTTGATGAACTCACTGCCCGACTCTGAGAGTGCGTTATCTATATCCTGCCACGCACCATCACTGTCGAGGGTATGTACGGGGTAATTGTACTGAGCGGCGAGGTATGTTCCGTCCTCTAGGTGGAAGTGCTTTACGCTTTCTTCTCTTAGGGATATGTCCTCAAAGAGCACGCCGGTCGGTTGTGAAGTATTTGTAGAGCCTGCAGAGCTCGACGAGGCATCAACCTCGGAGATAGGCTCATCCGAGCCATCCAAAAGCTCCGCGGCTTTGGTGTATATGGTTGATGGTATCACGTAGAATACCAAGATTAATGAAAGGGCGAAGGAAATGATCTTGGTCAAAGCGCGGTTGCGCCGCATAAATCTAAAAAGTGATTGCAAACGTTGTTTCATTTTAATTTCCTCCTATTTTGGTTTTAGATCTTAAAGAGACGACTTCAAACTAAATTCTGCATTGGCGTATACCTCCCGTAAAAGTTCTTCTATATATAAAAACAATAAAAATAGCAAAAATTGTGCCGAAAGAGCATTATGTTTACAGAAAGTTAACAAAAGCACCCTCCGAAGAAGGTGCTTTCGCTGTTTTTTCTTAGTTTGTTGCTGTTAATTCCTTGGTATATACGTCTGCGCTTCCGCCGCTGCCTTCTACGGTAACCTCAAAGGTGCAACGGTATGTACCGCTGCCAACGTCCTTTGTGAATTCGAAAGTTTCCGTAGCATTAGTAGAAGAAGCACTCCACTCATCTACATCACTCCACCAAAGGCCAAACAAACCTTTTTTCTCAAGCGTTACCTTCACTGTTATCTTGGAAGTGACATTGGTATGTCCAGTAACATATATTAAGGCAATGGCCAAATCATTCTGTATAACAAAAGAACAATCAATATTACTCGCATTATTGAGGCGGGGTTCAACCGCATATTCTTCAGCAGAAACAACGATATTCATTCCAAAGCCCAGAAGAAGACAAAGCACAAGGACAAAAGAAATTTTCTTCATATTTTCACCTCCTTTCGCTTATATTATATATATTTAGTAACAACAAAATTGTCGAAAATTGTGCCGAAAAATGAAAATTTAATAAAATTTAATATTTAGCAAAAGCATTGATTTTAATAAATAAATACTATATAATCTATACAATGAGATCACCAAAAAGAATGGAGATGATAAAAATTGTTATCGTTATATCTCGCTATGATCGATACAAAAGACGAGAAAACGCGATTTGAAAGAATATATTATAAATATCGAGATTCTCTGATCAGGTATGCAATCACCATCTTGGATAATGAGGATGCAGCAATTGATGCTGTTCATGCGGCGCTGTTCTCAATTGCAAAGAATATCAAATCTCTCCCCGATGAAACGGATGAGGATGGCGAAAAATCATACATTTACATAGTGGTAAAAAACGCGTCAATCAACGAGCTGAAAAAAATACAAAGAACTGTTAGTATCGATTATAACGTAGAAGTATCTCGGCTTGCCGATACATCCTCTCCTTCCAACAAAGTGCTGGCAGAGGATAGAATGAAGACGATCGCTAACTGCATAACAAAGCTCCCCCAAGAATATCACGATACTCTTGCTTTATATTTCTTCCACGAGTTAAATTGTAAAGAAATATCCGAAGCTCTTGATACAAATATCAATACCGTAAGAGCAAGAGTAAGACGAGGAAGGATCATGCTGGAAGAGATGGTAAGAAAAAATGACTAAGGACGAATTAAAACTAATAAAAGACGCCTTCAAATTAGTCTTAACCGAAGAAAATAAAGCCACCGACAAGGTTATAGCATCCTCTCCCGTACCATCTGAAAGAATTTATCGAAGATGCGATGAGAAGGCAAAAGAAATAATCGATGAGCAAAAAAAGAGTCTGCCGGCAAGAAAATTACTGACCGTTCTTATAGCCGCAACCTTGATTATTTCTTTATTTGCTGTGGTTGCCTATGCCGCAAGAGATAAGATAGGCGGATTTTTTGTAGATTTCTTTGAGAAATATGCGGAGCTTACTTCAGAAAATAATAACGAAAACAACTATAGCCCCTCCGACGTATCGATTACTTATCTGCCCGAGGATTATAACGAGACAAGAAAAAATATAGGCATTGCAAGCGCACTTTATGAATGGAAAAACAGCGAGAAAATTATAACACTACAATTCAGAATATTCTCTGACGGTTCCCAAGCTGTTGACACCGAAAATTCAAACTACACCACGATAGAAGTGGGTGATCTTACCGTATTCAAAGCAGAAAAGTACGGTGATATAAGTGCCACATGGACCGATGAAAAGATGGTATATACCCTCTCTGCCACCGGCGTCGAGTGGGATGAGATGGTGAAGATCATTGAAGGAATAAAGATTGAAGAATAAATAATAAAAAACACGGTGAACGTCCGTTTTTGGCGGAAGGGTTCATCGTGTTTTTTATGTGAAGTTGTGCTGTGCACAGTGAAGTTGCACTATGAGCACCATGAATTGAAACAAAGTTTCATGATTTGACGGCAAGCCGTCATGATTTCTCGCGCTTAGCGCTCCATGAATTGAATTGCAACCTTCAAACGCGCATCAGCGCAATTCATGTCATAGGCAATTCATGACACGGAGTGTCAATTAATGCAACCTGTTGCAATTCATTGCGCGTAACAACGCGCTTACAAATTATAGTACTTATCAAACTCTGCGGGGTGAGGGATCTTGGACATCTCGCTGCACTCTGCTCTCTTGGTCTTGATAAGATTCTTGATAAGCTCCTCGGGGAATACGCCGCCCGCGGTGAGGTAGTCGTGGTCAGCCTCGAGTGCGTCGAGAGCATCCTCGAGTCTTGTGGGAAGGTGGCTGAGCTTTGCCTTCTCCTCATCCGAGAGGTGGTAGAGGTTCATATCGTAGGGTCCCCAGCCGTTTGCGTGGGGATCAATCTTGTTCTTGATACCGTCGAGACCTGCCATAAGGATTGCCGCGTAGCAGAAGTAGGGGTTGCAGGTAGCGTCGGGGTTACGGAGCTCGAAGCGGCGCTTGTCGGGGCTCTTTGCGTATGCGGGGATACGGATTACCGCGCTTCTGTTGGACGTTGCGTAGCCAACGGTAACGGGAGCCTCAAAGCCGGGTACAAGGCGCTTGAAGGAGTTGGTCGAGGGGTTGGTGATAGCGCAGAGCGAGTCAATATGCTTAAGAAGTCCGCCCATAAAGTAGTGCGCGGTCTCGGAGAGGTGCGCGTAGCCGTTATCGTCGGAGAATACGGGCACGCCGTCCTTGAGAAGGAGCATATGCACGTGCATACCGCTACCCGCCTCGCCATATACGGGCTTAGGCATAAAGGTTGCGCTCTTGCCATACTTGAGTGCTGTGTTGTGGATGATGTACTTGATCATCATGGTGTTGTCTGCCATCGTGGACATCTTGCCGAGCTGAGGCTCGATCTCATACTGACCGGATGCGGCAACCTCGGGGTGATGGTAGTTGATCTCAATGCCTGCGTCGAGCATATGCATTACCATCTCGCTGCGGCACTCGTAAGAGGTATCAAAGGGCTTTGCGATATGGTAGTTCTTCTGCTTGGGAACTACAACGCCGAGACCCTCGGTCGCGCTGTTCCAGTAGGACTGCTTCGCGTCGATGGTGTGGCCGATCTCACTGCCGCTCACCTGCCAGGCAACGTTGTCGAAGAGGTAGAACTCAAACTCGGGGAGAATGAGCATAGTATCCGCGATGCCGAGGTCCTGCATATACTTCTCAGCGGCAAGAACGATGTTTCTCGGATACTGAGGAAGAGGTCTGTTCTCGGGGGTGTCGATGATCATCGCGTTACCCGTCATAGTGAGGGTGGGAATGGTGCAGAAGGGGTCGAGCATTGCGGTATCGGGATCGGGAATGAATACCATATCGCTCTTCTCTACAACCGCGTAGCCGTAGTTGGAAGCGTCGAAGCCGATGCCGTACTTCATAGTCTCCTCGGAGAAGTTTTCCGCGGGGATGGTCACGTGACGGTACTGACCGTTGATGTCAACCATCTTGAAGTCGACCATTTTTACGTTATGCTCTTTGATAAGAGCAATTATATCCTGTACGTTTTTTGACATAAAGTCCTCCAAAAATTATTATCCTGTCTATTATATCATCAGTAAAGAACAATGTCAAGTATATTTATTCTACAACGTCATAGCCTGCATCGGTTATCGCAGACTTGCACTCGGCGGTAACGTCTGCGGTGAGTACAAGCTCAACTGTGCCCTTCTCGTGGCTGGGGGTTGCAGATACGACGCCCGCGATAGCCTCGCAAGCCTTCTTTACTCTCGCCTCACAGTGGGGGCACATCATTCCTTCTACCTTTATCGTCACGTTCATTTCATTATTCTCCTTGTTTTCTGTATTTTCTTCTGTTGTATTTACGCTCGTTTCTACGGAATTATCCCCGTTTTCTTCACACGGTATGGGGGTAACGGTCAGTTTCTTTGGCTTCCAGAGATTGAGCCTCAAGGCGTTAGTCACGACCGAGAAGCTGGATAGACTCATCATTGCCGCGCCTATCATGGGACTTAAGGAAAGGCCGAAAAGACCTGCCGCGAGGGGTATGCCGATGCAGTTGTAGGCAAACGCCCAGAAGAGATTCTGTCTGATATTGCTGAGCGTTGCTCTGCCTATGCCGATAGCGTATGCTACCTCAAGAGTGCCCTTGCCCATAAGTACGACGTCTGCGGAATCTATCGCTATATCCGTGCCGCGGCCTATTGCCATACCGACGTCGGCGCGAGTCAGGGCGGGTGCGTCGTTGATGCCGTCGCCGACCATACATACCTTGCCCTCCTCCGAGAGCTTGCGGATGACCGCCTCCTTGCCGTCGGGAAGGACTCCCGCGATAACCTCGTCTATACCCGCTACGGAGGCTACCGCCCTTGCGGTGCGGTCGTTGTCACCCGAGAGCATCACCACGCGGATGCCCATATCCTTAAGGTGTTCTACACTCTCGCTAGCGTCTGCCTTAAGCGTATCAGAGAGCGCTATCGCGCCAATATATTTTCCGTCAAGTATAAAGGCAAGAGGTGTCTTGCCCTCGCCCGAGAGCTTCTCGCCAAGGGCTGTGGGTATACCCTCGCAGAGCTCATCTGCGGCGGTAAAGCTGAGGCCACGCGCCTCTTTTTCATCTATTTTTCCTAACACGCCCCTACCCGTCTCGGATTTGAAGTCGGAAAGCTCGGGAGCCTCTGTGCCCCTTTTCTCGGCGTAAGAGACTACCGCGCGAGCTAAGGGATGCTCGCTCTTTTTCTCAAGCGAGAGAGCGACAGAGAGAAGCTCCGCCTCGGTTACTCCCGAAGCGGGGATAACGTCGGTAACACGCGGCTCACCGAGGGTGAGTGTGCCCGTCTTATCAAGGACGACCGTCCTTACCCTGCCCGCCTCCTCAAGAGCTGCGGCGGTCTTGAAGAGCACGCCGCGGCGCGCGCCGACACCCGAGCCGACCATAATAGCCACGGGGGTGGCAAGACCGAGGGCGCAGGGACAGCTGATAACGAGGACGGAGATGGCGCGTGCTATCGCGTAGCCGAAGTCAGCCTTAGCTATAAGCCAGCCGATGAGAGTAACGAGCGAGATAGCCATAACCGTCGGCACAAATACCGCGGAGACCTTATCCGCGAGCTTTGCGATAGGTGCCTTGGAGCTCGAGGCATCCTTGACCATTTTGATTATATTTGCGAGCACGGTGCCCTCGCCTACCTTGGTGGCGCGGACCGTGATAAAGCCGGATTTGTTTATGCTTCCGCCATATACCGAATCGCAGGGTAAAACGTCACGGGGTATGCTCTCGCCCGTGAGCATAGACTCATCGATAGCGGAGGAGCCCGAGATGATCTCACCGTCGGTGGGTATACTCTCGCCGGGGCGGACGATGAATACGTCGCCGACCTTTACGTCATCGACCGAGACGACCTTCTCCGCGCCATCGACGAGGAGAGTCGCATATTTTCCCTTGAGACTGATAAGCCCCTTCAGGGCGTCGGTGGTCTTTCCCTTGGCGCGTGACTCGAGCATCTTGCCGAGGGTGATGAGCGCGAGTATCATCGCCGCGGACTCAAAGTAGAGCTCGTGAAGATACTTACTGCCGTCGCCTCCTGCGAGCATATCGTAGCTCATCGCGATAAGCATAGCGAAGCTGTAGCCAAACGATGCAAGCGAGCCGAGGGATACGAGCGTATCCATATTCGGAGCTCTGTGAATAAGCCCCTTAAAGCCGCTTATGAAGAAGCGCTGATTGATAACCATAACCACCGCCGCGATAAGCATCTGGATAAGTCCGTTTGCCATAGCGTTGTGTCCGAATGGGCTCGGAAGTCCGATCATATGTCCCATCGAGAAGTACATCAGGATAAGCACAAGTCCGAGCGAAGAAAACAGTCTTACAAGAAGCGCACGTGTGGCGGTGTCAGACTCCTTCTCCATCTTGGGAGACTCGCCTGCGCTCTCTGACGTAGCGCCATAGCCTGCCGCCGTGACAGCGCCGATCACCGCCTCGCGCGAGGCTTCGCCCTCGACAGACATATCACCTGTCAGGAGGTTGACCGAGCAGCTCTTTACTCCCTGCACGCCCCTGACCGCCTTCTCAACCCTCGCAGAGCAAGCGGCACAGCTCATACCCGTAACCTTATATTTTCCCATCATTTCATAAACCTCGAGATGACGTCGACGAGCTCGTCGAGCACCTCATCCTTTCCCTCCAGCACGTCATCCTTGACGCAGGTCTTTACGTGACTCTCAAGGAGAGCCTTTGAAAAAGAGGTAAGAGCGGACGATATTGCCTGCACCTGAGTGAGCACGTCAACGCAGTAGGCATCGCGCTCTATCATTCCCTCTATTCCCCTGACCTGCCCTTCAATGCGGCGGAGTCTGTTGATAAGCGTCTTTCTCTCCTCATCCGCACGGCACTTATTCGCGTGGCACATAGGACAAGAAGCGGTATTCATATTCTTTTCCATATTTTCTCCATAAATAAGATTTTACTCTTATATTATATACCCCCTAGGGGTATTTGTCAACCCCTTATCGCTCCTTTCCACAAATTATTCATTATTCACTATTCATCATTCATTATTCATTAAATTCGCAAAGCTCTCCACTACACATATAAGCCAAACAAAAACGGGCAAGTCCGCATTTCAGCACGGATTTGCCCATTATTATTTACATATTAGCCGAATTTCACAGTCAGCTCCTGATTGTACGGCTTAGATACTATCGCATATGCATTGTACTTATCCTTCACCGTCACGTCATCAAGATAGGTATCAAGCGATACGGAATAAACGTAGCTTGACGCATTCTCGTAGAAGTCACCGAAGAAGTGCGCAAGGCCTATACGTCCATACGCGCCCGCCTCGAGCTCACACTTATAGATAAAGCAAACGCCTATATCCACCTCGCACTCGGCATAGTGACCGACCTCCGTGGAGAGCGCAAGCCTTACCACCTCGGGGGCATCTACGGCAAACTCCTGGGTGTAGGATGAGTCGGCCGAGAAGTAGTAGCCCTCGGTATCGTTTATGCTACCGGTAGGATAATCGTTTTTCACAAACTGATCAAAGGCTTCCTCATTCATTCCCTCTGCGGCAAGATCATTCTCGGTGTTATAAATCAGAGTGCGTATATACTCGATCTTTTCCTGTATCTTAGCCTTTGTGGCATCGTCAAACTCGGAATATACCTGCTCGCCCGTCTCGGGGTCGGTGGCATACTCACCCTCGGTGCGGATAAACATCAGCTTTACCCTTGAGTATGCGCTCTCAAAGTATGCCTCGCATTCGAGAGAGAATTCGCCCGACTCAAGAGATGCGCCGTCATAGCCGAAGATAACCGACTCTGCCATCTCGTACTTATAGAGCATTTCAGCCGCCCTCTTGAAGTCGCGGTAGGTGAAGCCCATCTCCTTCGCCATCTCGTTGAAGGTATCTGTGTCACCGCCCGCTCTGTATTCAAGCACCTCGTCGACAGCCTTCTCTATAACCGCCTTATCATCCTTTGTAAGACGCGTATTTCTATCAAAGAGGTAGCTTCCGACGATAACGCGGCAGAGATATTTCTCGGTGCCCTCGACAAGCAGATCACCGTAGGTTTTCCCCTCCTCTGCCTCGCGCTCCCAGAAGAATTCCGAGTCATAGCAATCTATACCGCTTCTTCTCAGCGCCTTCATAAAATCGTACTTATACGAGGTGGCAAGGTAGCTTGCCGCTCCGTCGTTAAGATACACGCTTTTATATTTCATAACCGCACCCGCGTTTTTCGCAATGCCTATCGCGCCGAAGATGATACCTACAAGCAGTATGCATCCAAGGAAGGCGGCGGTGAATATCAAGAATACCTTTTTAGACCTCTCGGAGCTTGATAATGCCCTATTGGTCTTCTTATTCTTTTTCATACTGTTTTCCTTTGATTTTTATCTATTTTTGGCGTTTTGCCAATGCAGGCTTACCCCCTACACGCCTTAAGTAAGGCTAGTATTGCTGTGTTTACCCCATAGGCGTGTGAGCTTTCAGGCCTTTTCGTCCTCGTTATTGCTCTCCATAATACCGACGTATTCGGTCATGATCTTAGCCGCGACGGCGGTCGGGTCCTCATCCTTCCTGAGACGGTAAACTATGAGGGGTGAGCCAAGACCGACGAAGGAGAGCGAGCGGTTGGCGGCAAAGAGCTCAGACCACACCGCAAGGTCGGGACGCTCGGTAACGAAGGTGAGCTTAAGTCCCGAGTGCTCTATCTTCTTTATCCTTGCGCGCTCGGCAAGAGCCTTGGCAAGAGCAACGTCCATAAGCCTCTCAACCGTCTTTGGCACGTCACCGAAGCGGTCTGCAAACTCATCGTAGAGGTCGTCCCTCTCCTCCTTTGTTTCGATAAAGGAGATCTTCTTGTACATCTCCATTCTCGCCGCGGAGGACTTGATGTAATACTCGGGTATATGAGCCGAGACGGATATGACTATCTGCGACTCAAAGCGCTCTGCCGCGGGGTCACGGCGCTCCTCAAGGACTGCCTCGTTTAAGAGCTTAACGTAGAGGTCGTAGCCGACGCTCTCAATGTAGCCGTGCTGCTCCGCTCCGAGCAGATTTCCCGCTCCGCGTATCTCAAGGTCACGCAGCGCTATCTTGAAGCCCGCGCCAAATTCCGCAAACTCCTTGATCGCCTCAAGGCGCTTTTCCGCAACCTCGTTTAAGTGCTTGCCTCTGCGGTAGGTGAAGTAGGCGTATGCCTGTCTTTCACTTCTGCCGACTCGTCCGCGTATCTGATGTAGCTGAGAAAGTCCGAAGCGCTCGGCATTCTCTATAACGAGCGTATTCGCATTCGGGAGGTCAACGCCCGTCTCGATAATGGTAGTGCAAACGAGGATATCTATCTCGCCCCTGACGAGCATCTGCCAGATGTCCTCGAGCTCCTCCTTCTCCATTTTTCCGTGTGCATATGTCACACGCGCCTCGGGGAGAGCCTCGGTGATCTTACCCGCAACGAGATCTATATCTTCTATTTTGTTGTAAAGGTACAAGGTCTGTCCGCCGCGCTCAAGCTCGCGCCTTAGAGCATCGAATATTATCTCATCATCGTGCTCAAGCACGTAGGTCTGCACGGGACGTCTTTCACCCGGTGCCTCGTCAAGCACGGATATATCGTTTATTCCGCTCATAGACATATTGAGCGTTCTCGGAATGGGAGTCGCCGAGAGCATTAGCGTGTCGACGTTCTTCGCCATCTCGCGAAGGCGCTCCTTCTGTACTACGCCAAAGCGCTGCTCCTCGTCGATGATCAAAAGACCGAGGTCACGGAAGGTCACGTTCTTTGAGAGAATGGCGTGCGTGCCGATAAGGAGGTCGACCGAGCCCTTTGCCGTACGGGCTATAATATCCGCTCTCTCCTTTGGCTTCTTGAAGCGGGAGAGCATCTCCACCGAGACTCCGTAGCCTCTCATACGCGATATGGCGGTCTGATAGTGCTGGAGCGCGAGTATGGTCGTGGGAACGAGAAGGGCCACCTGCTTGCCGCCGAGAATAGCCTTGAATGCCGCGCGCAGAGCGACCTCGGTCTTGCCGAAGCCTACGTCTCCGCAGAGGAGTCTGTTCATCGGCACACTCCTCATCATATCGGCCTTTATCTCGTTTATCGCGATGAGCTGGGAGTCGGTCTCCTCATACTGGAACTCGGCGTCAAACTCAGCCTCAAGCTCGGAATCCTTCGGGAAGGCAAAGCCCGGTGTCCTCTGCCTCTCGGCGTAAAGAGTAATCAGCTGCTTGGCAATATCCTTGACCGCCGCCTTAGCGCGTGACTTGGTTCTCTGCCAGCTTCCGCCGCCCATCTCGGAGAGCTTTACTGTGCCGTCCTTGGCGCGGTCTCCGATATATTTGCCTATCATTTCAAGGCGATCACAGGGGACGAACAGCTTATCCGTACCCGCGTATTTTATCGTAATGTAATCCTTGGTAACGCCGTCGACCGTCACGGTCTCGATGCCCTCAAAGAGGCCTATACCGTAATTGGCGTGCACAACGTAGTCACCGACGGAGAGATCGGCGTGGCTCATTATCTTCTTACCCGCGCCGCCGACGCGCTTGAGTATCCTCTGGCGTCTTCTGTGCTGCATTATTGCCTTGCCCTTGTCAACAGACATTGAAAGCACGGCAATCTTCGGTCCAAGCAGGTCGAAGCCCTCGTAAGATCCAACACCGACGAATATCTCACCGCCAGAGGCCGAGCCTATATCAAAGTCCTCTACCTTGGCAATATTGTGCGCAAAAATATCCGAGGAGCGGAGCGCATCGACAAGCGACTCAGCGCCCTGCGCGTTTTCCGAGAGAATAAGAGTGCGGTACATACCCTTCTTAAGGCTTTGAAGGTCCTCAACGAGCATACTCGCGTTACCCTGACCGCCGTAGGAGACGGTACGTCTCGAGCGGAAGCCAAAGAGTCCCGCGAGCTTCTCCGAGCCTACACCGCCCGCAAAGGAGTTGACGTGGACCGTAGCTCCCTTACCGAGCATTTCGCGGTAGTAATTCATATCCGCTGAGTACTTTGCCGCCTTCGCACTAACAGAGCCGAGGGAGACCATCCCCTCCGTATCCGAGGTGAGCTTAGAAAGTCTTTTCTCCGCATTTTCACGGCATCCGTTAGTACCAACTACGAGGATCGCCGGAGTTTTTTCATTTATAAAGTAGTCAAAAAGACAACTATTGTTTTCATATATGAGACCTAAGTATTTATCCCTAAAGTCAAGCTCGACTCCAGCCTTAGAGAGTGAAAGCTCACGTTCAAGCTTTACTCTGACCTCATCGGATATAGCTTTGTTCTTTAAGAGCTTCTCAACCTCGGAGGCTATCCTCTCTCTTGCGGCAGTATCTACCACCACCTCGCGAGCGGGAAGCAGGGTTATGTCCTTAAGCTGAGAAAGCGCTCTTTGCGAGGTGGGATCAAATGACGCGAGTCGGTCTACCTCATCACCGAAGAATTCGACTCGGCACGGAGCATCCGTATCCGCGCCCCAGAAGTCAACGATGCCTCCGCGACGCGCAAACTGTCCTCTGCTCTCAACCGAGTCGACAGAGGCAAAGCCCATTGAAACAAGCTTATGCGCGAGGTTCTCGGGTGATATCTCGTCACCGAGCCCCAAAGTGAGTGAAAGCGAGTCGAGTATATCACGAGGCATAGTATATCCAAGCGCCGCCGCGGGTGTTGTGACAACGGCATCAAGCGAGCCGCTCCCTACCTCGGACAACACGAGTAGCCTCTCACGGTCAACGTCGTGGGAGGCTGAAATGTTATGAAAAACAAGGTCGCGCGGCTTATACTCCGCGGCGCGGATGCCCGAGCGCTGAAGCAGAGCGCAAAGTTCACTTCTCTCGCCGTCATCCGCCGTCAGGATAAGCGCAGGGCCTCTGCCGAGTGCGGAGATCTCTCTTACCGTCTCGGTGATAAACGCATCCTCTGCTCCGCCTGAAAGTCCGTTGATCACTATCGGCAACGGCGATTTCGCCTTAAGGTCGGATGCAAGACATTCGGTGAATGCGGTGAATTCCCTGTCCTGACGTATGATTTTTGATATGTTCATTTTTTCTCCGTTTGAGAAAGGAATATCGAATAAATATATTACTTCGAGTATCTCTGCATCGCGTCGTCGATCTTACCCTCTGCGATAAGCCTTGTCGCATCGAGGATATCCTCACGCTTTGCATCAATAGTATCGCTATGGTCCTTAGGCAGCTTACCAAGTACCCAATCGGCAAGGTCATACTCGGGGCTCGGCTTCTTGCCTACACCTATCTTCACTCTCGGGAATTCCTCGGATGCAAGGTGAGCAATAATGCTCTTAAGTCCGTTGTGACCGCCCGCAGAGCCCTTACGGCGTATGCGTATCATTCCCGGCTCAAAGCTGATCTCATCGTGCAAGATCAATACACGCTCCGGGGGTATCTTGTAAAACGAGGCCGCCTCGCCTATCGCGACACCGGAGTTATTCATAAAGGTCTGGGGCTTCATAAGAAGGACTCTGACCTCACCTATTTTTGCCTCGGAGGTGAGGGCGTGGAACTTCGCGCGATCGATCCTCACACCGAGCTTCTCGGCAATATAGTCTATGGCAACGAAGCCTACGTTATGACGCGTCTTTTCATACTGAGCCCCGGGATTACCGAGGCCTGCAATAATAAAGCTCACGGGCGTTGTGTCCGCCTTCTTTTCTATCTTCTTGAATAGGTCGAAAATATTACTCATTTTTCTTGTCTTTCTATTTCGTCAAGCTCACTGAGCCACACTGCCGCAGATGAATCCGAGGGCATACGGAGTCCGCCTCTCGGGGACACCGAGATACAACTGACCTTAGGTCCGTCGGGCATACATGAGCGCTTGAACTGCTGGCTGAAGAATCTGAGCACAAACACACGGAGCCAGCCTGAAATCGTCTTATTATCGTACACGCCCCCGAAGGTCTCCTTGGCGTAGGCGTAGGTCTCGCTGACCGACATACCGCATCCGAGGACACAGTATATGAAGTAATCGTGAAGCTCATAGGGGCCGACAAGCTCCTCGGTGCATTGTGCTATCTCACCGTCCTTGGGAGGAAGGAGCTCGGGAGAAACGGGGGTTGCGAGGATATCGTCAAGAACGTCGGAGATCACGCCATTTTCGGCTCTGTGCTCCGCGGAGTACACCTCAACGATACGTCTTACCATAGTCTTGGGGACAGACGCGTTGACCGCATACATCGACATATGGTCGCCGTTGTAGGTTGCCCAACCGAGAACGAGCTCGGAGAGGTCTCCCGTGCCGACGACAAGTCCGCCGGTCATATTTGCGATGTCCATAAGGACCTGTGTTCTTTCACGTGCCTGAGCGTTCTCGTAGGTAACGTCGGGTGTCACGCCGTCGTGACCGATGTCAGTAAGATGCTGAGTTACGCTCGCCTTTATATCAACCGTGCGGAAGCTAATTCCGAGTGCCTCGGAGAGCTTTTCAGCATTGGATTTAGTTCTCTTGGTAGTGCCGAAGCAAGGCATAGTTACGCCTATAACGCTCTTTCTCGATATACCTAAAATATCTGCTGCTCTTGCGCATACAAGAAGTGCGAGAGTCGAGTCAAGACCGCCCGAGACGCCGATGACCATAGCCTTGGAATAGGAGCGCTCAACTCTTGCCGCAAGCGCCTGCGACTGAATTTCAAGGGCATCAAGGCACTCTCTTATCTGTCCGTCCTTATCGAGAGGAAGGTACGGGTTAGCGGGGATCGCGGGTCCGTCATATTCCGACTCCTCGTCATACTCCGCCTTATCCGAGTCCTTTTCACCGTGAGGAACAGTAGAAACGTCAGCAGTGATAAGATTATCCGCATTGAAGGGCTTAGCCTCGGCAAGAATTTCACCGTTATCGGCTATAATATTATGCGCAGCATAAACGGCATCGGTAGTGCTCTCGCCTATACCGGCATTGGCTATCACGTAGGTTGCACCGTCGGAAAGACTGAGGCTTGCCGCAGCAGTAAGCTCTACCTCGGGAGTGCCTATCTGCATCGGCTCCGCTACGGGGCATACGATAACTCCCGCCACGTTCTTAGCGGTGAGAGGAATGCCGACGTGTATCTTCAGACTCGAATCAAACGGAGCCTTGACTATCGGCTTTAAAGAGAAGGAGACAACTCCGCCCGCAAACTCGATTTTCGCGTTTTGGATATGGGGCGTGTCAAAATATCTCTTCTCCTCGACCGAGAGGTCGGCCTTGGGGATGAGCGCAAGAAGCTCGCCGCGATATACTGCTGCGACGCAAGCGTGATAGTCGCTCTCAATGTCTGCGGGCAGACCAATGAAGCTTATCATATCAAGCTCGCAAGTCGCATCAACGAATTCTCTGAGTCCGCGCTCGGCGGCATCAAGAAGCGATGAGTGCGTAAAGAGATCTCCGCATGTAGCACCCGTCAGGGCGAGCTCGGGAAAGACGAGCAGAGATACGCCCATCTCGGCGGCTCTTTTTGCCTCCTTGATGCACTCTTTAACGTTATAGGACACGTCGGCAAGTCTTATCCTTGGCGAGACCGCGCCGACCTTTACTGTTTTATTTTCCTTACCCTTCATTTCAGTTCTCCTTTATGAGAATAAGCTCCTTTGCGTAGGGGAGATTTTCGATCGCCTCACAGAGCACGTGCCACTCGGCAAGCTTGTGATGACGGCGCGCGTAGTAGATGTTGATGAGCACCTCGTAGTTAAGCGTTACGGTCCTCATCTGGTTGTAGGACGTAGGAAGGAGCTGTATTATATTGTGCCACGCGGCCTTGTCCTTAGTCTCATTATATTTAACACGCTCCCCCTCGAGGAAGGAAATGAGCGAATCAAGACACGCAAGTGCCTCGTCTGTCATACGGTCACACGAGAAGTCCTCACGAGTGATGGGATTTGCGTGTATCTTATGCATAGTCGAGCAGGAATTTGCCACGGTGCCTACCTTGTAGGTGTCAAACTCCTTCCACCAATAGAAGGGGGCGGTAATGTCCATAGACACGATGATCTGACGAAGATACTTTCTGTGGTCGCTTCCGGCAACCGCAAGGCGGTGAGCCAGGGAAAGATCATTCTCGCCAAGCACGAAGTTGCCACTCTCATCATAGTAAGAATCCATCTTCGCCCAGCTATTCATAGGATTTCTCGCGCCTCTTATCGCGTTCTCCATATTCATCACCGAAATTCTCTCAACCTTAAGCATAATTCCCTCTTTCCGTGTGTTAATTGACACACTTTCACATAACATATTATTACTTTACATTTTAACATATATAAATACTAAAGTCAATTATTTTTCAAATAGATATAGCAAATAGATTTGATAAACAGAAATATTATAACCAAACTACTAAAAAAATAAAAAGCGGCGAGAACGAAGCCAACCAAACAAGTTCACTTCGTACTCGCCTTTTTGTTCTCTATGCGGGATCTGCACATTTTATGATATAAAAGAATGAACTATCGTAAGCACGATAGCAACGGCAAGAGCGACTCCACCTACAATAAGAAAAAAACCATAGTTAAAGTTTCTGCTCTCGGACTTTCGTTTCTTATAATCGTAAAACCTCTCATCCGGAATCTTGCTAAAAGGTACGAGAGAACGCGCGGCTCTGCCTAGAGCATACGTTAAGCCATCAAATATACCAGTTGTAGCAATCCACAACATAACTCCAATCATCAGGATGAGCACTCCCGGAATTGTAAAAGCGTCTGCTAAATATAAAATCCTCGCCGCTTTGTCCACAGCGGTAAAAAAGCCTCGAGTATCCAAAATAAATACAATCATCACAACGCATATGGCGACTGTAACGACATATTTAGCCAACATTTTTTTACATTTTTCACTCATTTTTTAATTGTTCCTTGTACCTAATTTCTTCGGCATCATTACAATAAACAAAATGCCCGGGAGCAACCTCACGCATGGACGGCTTATCAACAGAGTAGTCGTGCTCTGCTATAGCATTATAGACCATTCTGGTACGCTTCTTTTCAGAAATAGGATCGGGTAACGGAATAGCAGAGAGAAGAGATCTGGTGTAAGGATGCAGAGGATGAGCAAAGAGCTCGTCAGAGGAAGCAAGCTCAACCATCTTTCCAAAGTACATAACACCGATTCTATCCGAGAAATACTTAACAACGGAAAGGTCATGCGCAATAAACAGAATGGTAAGACCAAGCTTCTCCTTAAGATCGTTAAGAAGGTTGATTACCTGTGCCTGAATAGACACATCAAGGGCAGATACAGGCTCGTCTGCAATTATCATCTCAGGATTCATAATAACAGATCTAGCAATACCGATACGCTGCTTCTGTCCACCGGAGAACTCATGAGGGTATCTTCCCGCGTGTTCTCTTACAAGGCCTACAAGCTCAAGAATCTCGTATACCTTTTCATCGATATAGGCCTGATCCTTGATTCCGTTAATAACAAGGCCTTCAGCAATTATCTCTCTTACCGTCATACGAGGGTTAAGAGATGCTACCGGATCCTGGAAAATCATCTGAATCTGAGTCACGAGTCTTGTATTCTTAGCGATATGCTTCTTTTTTCTGAATTCCTTTTTGAGAGAAGCGAGTTTTTCTTTATCGCCCTGCTCTTCAGCCGCGGAAATGAGAGGAAAATATTTCTCCTCTAATTCCTTTACAAGCTTTGCAGCATATTCACTATCAACATTCTTTTGATCATGACGAGCCTTCTTGATCTCACTCTTGTTTTCAGACACTGCTACGGCAAGAGTTGCCTTTATTTTGTCAATCTTTTCATCATTGATAGCCTTATTACCGGGGTTAACCTTAGTATCAGCACTCAAAGAAGAAATTTCGGCCTTAGCTTGCTTTTTAGCTTCTTTTATGGCGTCAATGTATGTTCTGCTTCCCGCACAAATACGCTGCCCCTTAAAGTAGATATTACCCCCGGTAATATCGTAAATCTTGATTATTGAACGACCAGTGGTAGTTTTTCCGCATCCGGACTCACCAACAAGGCCAAAAACCTCGCCTTTTTTAATATCAAAAGAAACATGGTCTACCGCATGAAGTTCCTTCTTTCCCATAGGGAAATACTGACAGAGGTCTTCTACTCTGAGCAGTGGCTCTTGATTCGAATTAATCTTTTCACTCATTGCTTTGACCTCCTTTTTTCATTTTTTCTATGCGCTGTGTGATAATCTTGGGAAGCTCTACCTTGGGTGCATCGGGATGAAGAAGCCATGTTGCAGCGGAGTGAGTTTCCGAAACCTCAAACATAGGAGGCTGTTCCTCAAAATCTATCTTAAGAGCATACTTATTACGCGCCGCAAAAGCATCGCCAACAGGAGGATAGATCATATTGGGAGGAGTACCCGGTATAGCATCAAGCTTTTCGTTAGTATCCAAGTCAGGCATGGAGGAAAGAAGTGCCCAAGTATAGGGATGACGGGGATCATAGAATACATCCTCGCTAGTACCTTGCTCCACTATTTTACCTGCATACATAACGGCAATCTTATCCGCCATATTAGCAACTACACCAAGGTCGTGGGTAATAAAGATAACCGAGAGATTCCTCTCCTTCTTAAGCTTGTTGATAAGTTCAAGGATCTGAGCCTGAATCGTCACGTCAAGTGCCGTGGTAGGCTCGTCGCAAATCAGAATATCGGGGTTAGCCGCCAGAGCTATCGCGATAACGATTCTCTGTCTCATTCCGCCGGAGAACTCGAAAGGATACTGATTATAACGGATACGAGGCTCGGGAATACCTACCTCTTCCATCAGCTTGATCGCTCTTTCTTTAGCGGTTCTCTTGGTAACGCGATATACGACCTGAGAAGCCTTGTCCTTAAAGAAGTCAACAAGCGCAACCGACATAGCGTCAAAGTCTACGAGGTCAGCCGCATTAACATCAACTACATACTTGTCGTAAAGTCGATCTATAACGAGCGCGATATTATTTCTGAGATCGTCGATCTCGTAAACCGTCTTGGGAACTACCTTCCAATCCACAGTCTTGCCTTTGGAAATTAGCGCTTCTCGTCTTGCGGATTGTCTTGCAAATCGTTTCTCCTCCTTCTCATTGTGAACAATGGAAGTGAAGTACTTGTTTACAGCAGCGTTAATACTACTCTTAAAGGTATACGCGATGCTGTCCTTGTTGAACTGAAGCAAATCAATAGACTCGTCAAGAACATTTGAAAGCTCATCAATCTTGCCTATTGCATCTGCCTTGTTAAAATCATTCTCGAGGAAGAACTTCTTCGCCTCCTGAAGCATAGGTATGATCTTCTTCTTGCCTTCAAGAGATCTGTTGAAGCTGTTGATAACCGCAAGCTTTTCAAGCTCAAGGAATCTGACCATAAAGTTGTCCATGAGGAACTTAAGCGCATCATCGTTAAGAGCGTTGATATCCTTGCCATCAAGCACTGCCTCGGGCTTCTTATACTTAAAGTAACCGATACGGAAGAAATTGGGACGAATGCCAGAGTTAACTCCCGCAAGGAACTTATCGAGTCTTTCAAGAAGCTCAACAACATTCTCGGGAGTATCTACAGAGGCCCCTTCAAACTTTGGTGCAACGTAACTTGACTTAACGTTACCGATTTCTTCAATGAAGGCGGTAATGACCTCATCATACTCAGAAGTAAGGAAGGGATTCCTGATATCCTTAAGCTGAGAGGCAATATATGCAAGCATTGCCTTTACGTCAACCTTCTGATTTTTGCTGACGAGGAATCGCTTGTCTGCTATATATCCAAGCAACTCCTCCGAGCGAGTCAAAGCGCTGTTATAAGCGTGTTCAAGCGTTATAGCCTCAATATTGAACTTATCAAATGTGGTGATAATCTCCTCAATCTCGGCATTGATATCGTCCTTATTGCCGGTAGCCTCTACCATATTTTCCTTAAGGATCTTGAGCATATCGTTAAATTCGATTCTGCCCATTTTTCTGCTAAGCTTGTTCTTTAGAAGCATCGCCTCAGTAATCTGCTTACCGATCTTAACTATGGGATCTAGGGACGAAAGCGGATCCTGGAAAATCATTGATATCTTATCTCCGCGGATCTTGCACATATCCTCCTCGGATATCTTAAGAAGATCCATACCGTCATAGAATATTTCTCCACTCTCAACAATCGAATTTCCAGCAAGTATACCAAGTATAGCCTTGGAAGTAACCGACTTACCCGATCCGGACTCACCTACGATAGCGAGGGTCTCGCCCTTTTCGAGATTGAAGGATATATTTCTTACAGCCTTTACGGTACCGTTATTGGTGCGGAAGGAAATTTTTAAATTTTTAACTTCAAGAATATTGCTCATTTATTACTCCTCCACTCCTCTTAGCGATGGATTGAATGCGTCACGAAGACCGTTGCCGAACAGGTTGAAGCATATCATAAGCAACGATATAACCGCTGCCGGGAATAGCATAAGGTGAGGAACAGACTTCCAGATAGTGGACGCATCAGAAAGGAGCGTACCGAGAGAGGTAGTCTTTGTTCCACCGAGGTTAACTATACCGAGGTATGAGAGCATAGATTCGGAGAAGATAACACCCGGAATAGCAAGAACGGACGAGGTAATGATCGTACCGAGCGTGTTCGGGAATATATGCTTAAGAATAATTCTTCTGTCACGTGCGCCAAGAGTTCTCGCCGCCATAACGTATTCCTGATTCTTAAATCTGTAGAACTGAGTTCTTACAAGGCTCGCCGTACCTATCCATCCGGTCAGAACGAATGCGAACAGTAAGCTTGGTATCGGTCCGACCTTGGCGGCCAGATGCATTTGGAACAAGGTGGATACAACGATGAAGGGGATACCCGAAAGAATATAGCTGATAAACTCCATCGTAAGATCGGCAGCACCGCCGTAGTAACCCTCGATAGAGCCGTAAATAGCGCCGAGAATGAAGTTAATAGCGAATATACAAACGGAGAGGATAAGGCTTAGACGAATACCGATAGCCATACGATAAGCAAGATCATAACCTACGCTGTCAGTACCGAAAATAAACTGAGGCTCTCTGCCGTCGTGGTTGTAACGATAGTAGTTGTAGTAAAGAACTCTCACCTTATACATAGCAGTGGTGTCATCTCCACCACCCGAGTAGGTCCAATACTTAAGATTACCCTCAGAGTCGCGCATATAGTTGTCAACGAGTTTGACCTCGGAAATATCATTGTACTTGATAGTGGTCGCGTTTCCGGACTGATTGATACGAACAGGCTGACCCTTGTTGTTGGTCTTATACCACCAGTTCGGATCGGATACGCCGCTGGTAGAATAATAGAAGTTATATTCATTCTCCGCAATCATAGGATAGAGAACCTGAATGCCTGTCTCTTCCTGCCAAGCGAGAATCTTTGCATACTCGCTCTGCTCAACGTACTCATACGTGAATCCTACCTGAAGATAAGTATCTACGGTCGCATCGTAGAAGAGAGTCTTATTCTTACCCTGTTGTACGGAGTAAGAGTCGTTGATCTTTTTAACAGGCTGAAGGAAGTCGTCCTCCGCAAGAGCATCTCCAATGGTAGGAATGTTCAGAAGATCCTCTCTTGAACCAATACCGATAGCTGCAAACTGGATAAGTGCGGTATCACGGTACTCGCTAGTCTCATAGCCTGTGGCAATTCCGATTTTAGAAAGAAGAAGATTACGTGGAGTTTTCTTCATGTATCTAGTGTCTGCGCTGGTACCGCTGCCGCTCGCATTGAAGAAAGGCACTATAATTGCAAACAAAATTATACAAATAATGATTAAAGCGGCTACAATAGACGCCTTGTTTTTGCAAAAACGATTCCAAGCATCATGGAAATATCCAATCGGCTTATCTTCAAATTTCTGATCCCTTATCTTCTCGCCCGTGTTGGCAAAGACAAGCTTTTCCTTAGGGATCAAGTTAATATTCAATTCTTTTGCCATATTATCTTTCTCCCATTCTAATTCTAGGATCAATAAATCCATAACTTATATCAACCACTATACCCGCAAGAAGTCCTACGAAGGTATAGAAGATACTATCAAGCATAAATACGTCGTAGTCAAGCTGCTGTACCGCTCTGACGTACAGCTGTCCAATGCCGGGAATAGCGAATATCTGCTCAATGATCATAGAGCCGGAGAGAATTCCGATAAAGCTGGATATGATCATAGGAAGAATCGGCACCATCGCGTTCTTGAGCGCGTGACGCGTGGTAGCCTGGCTGCGAGTCAAACCTTTAGTACGTGCAAGAAGCATATAATCCTGAGTGAGGGTCTCGGTAAGCTCCGCCCTGGTAAATCTTGTAAGTCCCGCAACTGTACCGAAAGAAAGCGCGAGAATCGGAGGAATCATACTGTAGAACATCTTCCAAGTCAAATAAGATCCACCAGCATCAGCAAGAGAATAGATGGTATCAGGGAACCATCTGAGCTTGAAGTACAAGAAATACTGCACAAGGAACGCGTATACGTAGCTGGGAACGGATACAAAGAGCATAACCATAGTGCTAATGAGATGGTCCTGCCACTTGTTCTTCTTGATAGCCGCGTATATACCGAAGGCTATACCAAGCGGTATGGCAAGAAGAAGAGAATAGAGATTCACAAGAATGGTAGGAATCAAACGGGGGAAGAATACCTCGGTTACAGGATAGGTTGACTTTATCTTCCAGGAGGTACCGAAGTCAAACTCGGTAAAGATATCCTTAAGATAAATACCATACTGAACGAGAATGGGCTTGTTATAGCCTCTCGCTTCCCAAATGTCTTCAATAACCTTTGTCTGCGCCGCATTAACTCCTTCCGGAGGTACCATAGGCAAAAGTCTGATCATTACGAAGCATATTGTAGAGATACAGAATAATGCTATCAACATAAGTATCAGTCTTTTAATTACATACTTAATCATTTTTTCATCCTTTCTTTGCGTAGTGTCCGGACTCTACGCGAACGTGTCGCGCGTTTTAGGACAGACTAACAGCTCCGCGTCCAAATACGGAACTTGGGCGAGGGGATGTTAACCTGAACAAATGCAAGTTTTCTTAAAAAACCTTGAAATATCGGTCATTTTTCCACGGCTAAAAAACGCAAACAATGGGAGAATGTGAATTCTCCCATTATTCGCAATAAAGTCAAATTTTCAACTTAATCTAATTGAAAAATTACTTGTAGTTAAGGGTGCCACCCTGAGACTGAACATATGTGGTCCACTCTGCGTCAGTGTAGTTCCAAGTCATAAGACGGAAACCACCGAAGCTATACATAATGTTGTAGTCCTGAGTGTACTCGTCTACCTGGTAGGAAAGAAGCGAACAAACGGTAGTTCCTGCCATAGGAATGCAGTAGTACTGACCAAGATACTTCTCCTCAAGGAGTGCAAGGATAGCGAGCTTAACATCGTTGTCCTCGGTAGCGTACTTACCGGTACCCTCAAGGGACTGAGACCAAATCTGCCATGTAAGAGTATCAGTAACAGTCTCGCCATTAGAGTTAACGAAGGTAAGAGTAAGAGTCTCGGTAGCAGGAGACCAGCATCCGCTCTCGTGAATCTTGGTGTAGTCAGGATCCATGTAGCACTGCATCATACCGAAGGGATAGAATGCTGCGCCGCCCCATGCGCCCCAACCGATAGCATACTTGCCAGCGATTACGTCGTCATATCTCGTGGAAAGGCTACCGACTGCCTCAAACTCGATGGTGCCGAATCCGGAGCCCTCAAGAGCTGCGTTAAGGTACTGGTTGAGCTTAGCGAGCTGAGCGTTATCAGCATCCTCAAGTGCGCCTGCCTTCCAAGCAATCTGGATCTTAATGTTCTGGCCTGCGGTGTAAAGACCTGCAGCAACAAGCTCTTCACAAGCGGTCTTCATGAGAGCCTTAGCCTCGGTGAGATTGTAACCTGTAATGGACTTGTATGCGTCCTCAAGAGTAGGATAAATGGTTCCTTCGCCGTACTTAACACCGTAGAGGTTACAGATAGCCTGCATAGCAACATCGGAGTTTCTGTAGGAGGAGGTAGGATCGTTGTAAACGTCGTAGTAGTAAAGCTGGTTCATAAGGGAGTACGCAGGCTTCCAGCCCTCAGTAGCGGTTACGAAATCAGCTCTGTTGATTGCAAGGCTCATTGCCTTACGGAAGTTGTAGTTAGAAAGAACGATGGAGTTCTGGTTGTTCTGGGTGTCAAGAGTCTTAAGAGTAGTCTCCGCACAGTTGAAGAACCATCTCATCGTGTAGGTTTCGTCAACTCTGTAAAGTCTGTCAGAAAGGTTATACTCAGTAAGCTCGTCAGCGGTAGGAGCGTAATCTGTAAGCTCACCTGCAAGGAATCTGGAGTAAGCGGCGTCCTGAGTCATAACATCGATGATGAGCTTGGTAGTCTGATACTGCTGAACGTTCTTGCCGTCAACCTCAAAGTTGGTAACAGAGTAGAGGTAACCGGACTCAGTCTTCTGATATCCGTACCAGTTCTCGTTCTGAACGTAAACAACCTGCTTGTCGTCCTCGAAGTTGGTCATCTTATAAGGACCGTAGGACATAGTGGTATCCTTGGAAGTACCATAAGTAGTTACGAGCATGCCGCCCTCTTCCTTCATGTTTTCCTCGTAGGTCTTCTTGTGAACGATCCAGTTAGAGGTACATGAGGTAAGGAAGTAATTGTACTCGTAAGCGGTCTTACATACGTAACGGATGGTGTAATCGTCAACCTTGTAAAGACCAACTGCATCCCACTCTACCTTCTCACCGTAGCCGGAAATATAGAAGAAGAATTCTTCAAGATACTCCTGGTTAACAACGGGCTCGCCGTCAACAAGAACCTGTGCGTAAGTATGAGTTCCGGTCTGACCTTCCTCTACAGAAACGTAATCGCCGTCTTCCTCAGACCAAACGTACTCGCCTTCTGCAGACTCAATAAAGTCCCAAACCCAGATATCTGCGCCAAACGCCCTAAGATACTGATCACAAATGGTGATGATATCGCTAAGATTATCTTCGGTAACCTTGATGTAGCCGTAACCGTTAGCCTGCTCCTTGAGAGCGTTGTAAAGATCCTCGTCAACATAATAATCAAGCATGAACTGGAAGCTATAGCTTGCCATAGTCATGTTCTCAGCAGTAAGAGAAAGATAAACGTCCGTGCCCTCAGGAAGCTCAACTGGAACTCTTTCATTACCATTGTAGTTGATGGTAGGCGAATAGATAGGAGCCTCAGAGTTATAGTAACCCATAGCGCCTGCAAGAGCAGAAGAACCGTCAATATAGTTGTTTGCACGGTAGTTTCTCATTCTGGAATCGAGAAGCATCTGCATAGAGTAGATGTAAGTATCGGCATTGATGGGGTCGCCATTCTGCCACTTAGCATTAGGATTGAGCTTAATCTCATATACGTAACTGTCAGTCACGTCAGCAGCAGTCTTACCCGCGGGAAGAACAGAACCGTACTTGGTAAGGTCTGCCTGATTTGCAGCAGTTACGTCAGTGATGGAAGTAGCCATCTCATAAACCCACTGATATGTGCCTTCTTCGCTATTAAGAACGGATAGGTCAACAAGGGGAGACTCGATGTAGCCCATCATTGCGCTATCGGCGTCGTTCTCCCACGTGTGAGGGTTCCAGTTCGTACCAAGCGCAGACGCCCAAGACTTATAAGTAAAGTCGCCTTCCTTGATAACAAGCTCATCGTTGTTGTCATTGTTTTCGTTGTTCTCATTGTCACCGTTATCAGGCTTCTTGAATATACCGCAGCTAGCGAAGCATCCAACGAGCATGATGAGAACGAGAAGTAAGCTTATTATTTTCTTACTCATTTTTCTTTTCCTCCAAAGAGTTATTATTTTATATACAGCGTCACTCGCCAATATATACTAAGTAATTCGGAGCATTTGCTCCTTATCTTATGCATCTGATTTGTAAATATGCAGTGCATAAAAATTCATTTCATTCATCGAATATTCATCGATTTGATAAAATAAAAATGATAGCAACATTATAACCCATAAATACCTTTTTGTCAAGAGTTTTGGGTATGAGAGTTTGTAATACCCTTCTTCGTTTTATTAATCTATTGAATTTTAGGTGATTATTGCCAAAAAATCCATTGGCATTTTAGTTATAATTACCATATTTTCTATCATTTTTTATGCAGAATATTCATTCATGCGCTTTTATATGCATACCTTGAAAACTTTGACAGATTTTCTACACCCTCTCGCGCGATTGATATAATAGGAAGAAAAAGTTATTTACGCCCGTTTTTGACTCCTGATCCGAAATTTGCATGCACACTTCCCTACCGGTTGTCAAATATATTCAATCCGACAGTTCCTCTCTGGATAGTTAAGTTATATGGCAGGTAACGCGTTTGTTTGAAAGGTTGCTATTACCGAAAAAAAGAAAAAAGACACCCTCGTCGAGTGTCTTTTATGGAGCGGATTACGGGTTAGCGATACAAAAACAACTGAGTGTTGCTTTTGTGAGCGATGTTCGACAAAGCAAGGAGTGAGGCAAGTCGGAGACTTGCGAAGACGAAGACTCAGGACTATGCGACTCGAATGGAACTCAAACTCGTTCGAGCCCCAAATCGAAGATAAAAAACAACCCCGAGTGAACTCGGGGTGTCTTTTATGGAGCGGATTACGGGGCTCGAACCCGCCACCTCCACCTTGGCAAGGTGGCGCTCTACCAAATGAGCTAAATCCGCGTGGCATATTAATTTGAGAATGGCGACTCGGATGGGGCTCGACTCTCGCGCGAACTGCGCGCTCGGTCATTCGCGGCTCTAACAGTCCACCGGACTGTTATTCAGTACCGCTCCTACTTCGAGCCATCTGAGTTTATCGAAAAATGGCGACTCGGATGGGGCTCGAACCCACGACCTCTAGCGTGACAGGCTAGCGCTCTAACCAACTGAGCTACCAAGCCATTTTTCGTATGGGATTTCTCCCGTGGTGGAAAGTACAGGGCTCGACTCTCGCGCGAACTGCGCGCTCGGTCATTCGCGGCTCTGACAGTTATTAACTGTCATTCACTACCGCTCCTACTTCGAGCCCGATTGTTCTCAGCGAACATTGTGCCTCATATTTTTCCTATGGTGGAAAGTACAGGGCTCGAACCTGTGACCCTCTGCTTGTAAGGCAGATGCTCTCCCAACTGAGCTAACCTTCCGTCTTTCGCTTGACTATTATAGCAGATAAAAATCCTTTTGTCAATAGGTCTTTCTAAGTTTTTTGTAAAAAGAATATAAACAATTCATATGTTTGCTTGACAACCGTTTTTCTTCATATTATTATATGAATAGACAATGAAAGGAGAATGAGTATGAAAAAAATCACCGTTGTCTCTGCTGCATCGTTCTTATTTCTATTGATTTGCTCGGTTGTGGCACGTCTTTCAAAGGGGTTGTTTATTGGAAATAAAGCCACTTTGCCGCTTATTATCGGCATAGTGATCCTCGCAATAAGCGGAATAATCGCACTCATCGTTCGCGAACGAACAAAAGTTAACCTGTTTTGCTTTGCCTTGAGTGCTGTCGCAATGGGCTTTATCATGCGTGCGTGGTATATTTTGCGTGATCTAGATAATTCAATTTTTATTACCCTTCTCATTTCTCTCGGCGCAGTAGTATATCTTTGGATTTATTTTGCCTTGATTCATATTCCGGTGGTTAAGGAAAGCGCGGGAGTGACGGTTGCGGTCAGCGTGTTGTACGTTCTGATTTCAATTGTGATCTATGTAATTCTGGTACTGAAAACAGAAACGAGCTTTGTCTCGACCGCAGGCTTCTACGCATTTATAGAAATTTCCTTTATATTTGCTATGTCTATGGAGGTAAATGACAACGAAGAGCTCATCAGAAACCTTACTCTCTCGACGTACTCCGTTTTTGTTGTCGCGGCGATCGTTGCAGTATTTGCGCTTATGGCCGCCTCGGGCAGCGGCGATTGCGACTGCGATTGCGGAGGCTGCGACTGCGACGGTAGCTGCTGTGATGGATGTGATTGCGGCGGCTCTGACAGCGCAAAAGCTACCAAAAAGAAGAAAAGAAGGGTATAAAACATTTCAAATATAGCAAAAGACCGCAATTTTGCGGTCTTTTTATACAACTCGAATGGAACTCTAACTCGTTCGAGTTTTATCAATGGCGAGAGCCATTGCATATCATCAATTTTGCAGAAATTGCATATCACCAACACATAGTGTTGCATATCATCATTGCGAAAGAGTATACAGCCTGCGGCTGATGATATACTCGCTTTGTCGACATATACTCGTCAAAGCGGATGATATCCAGACCTGTGGTCTGATGATATACCATTGCTTTCGCAATGGATAAAAAAACCTCGTTCCGAAGAACGAGGTTTTTTGGAGCGGATTACGGGGCTCGAACCCGCCACCTCCACCTTGGCAAGGTGGCGCTCTACCAAATGAGCTAAATCCGCATATGGTGCCTCCGGTCGGAATCGAACCAACGACACGGGGATTTTCAGTCCCCTGCTCTACCAAC
>JAFTKM010000019.1 GCA_017453245.1 Clostridia bacterium | reverse complement strand
TGGCCGGGGCAGTCAACGTGAGCGTAGTGACGGTTGTCAGTCTCGTACTCAACGTGTCTGGAGTTGATTGTGATACCACGAGCTCTCTCCTCGGGGCAGTTGTCGATCTGGCTGTAATCAAGGAACTCAGAACCGTTGTGAAGGGAAAGAGTCTTGGTGATTGCAGCAGTAAGGGTGGTCTTACCGTGGTCAACGTGACCGATAGTACCAATGTTTACGTGGGGTTTGGATCTTTCGAATTTAGCCTTTGCCATTTTTGAAATCCTCCTGAAATTTTATTTTTTTATTTTTGTTTTTTGGTTTTATTTCTTCCGAGGTAAACAATTGTTATCATTTACCTCGGTTAAGAAGCTTTATAAGTCGTTTGGCTTACAAAATTACTTTGCTCTGTTCTTGATGATCTCGTCCTGAATGTTCTTAGGAACATCTGCGAATCCATCAGGCTCCATTACGTATACCGCACGTCCCTGAGATCTGGAACGAAGAGCGGTTGCGTAACCGAACATCTGAGCAAGCGGAACGTGTGCGTAAATTCTCGACACGCCGGGAGCGATCTGCTCCATAGAATCCATCTGACCACGGCGGGAGTTGATATCACCGATGATATCGCCCATGTAGTCGTCGGGAGTGGTAACGGAAACCTTCATGATCGGCTCGGTAAGAACGGGATCTGCTCTTCTCATAGCCTCCTTGAATGCCATAGAGCCGGCAATCTTGAACGCCATCTCAGAGGAGTCAACCTCGTGGTAAGAACCGTCGAAGAGTGTAACCTTACAGTCAACAACGTTGTAGCCTGCGAGTACACCGGTCTGCATTGCGCCCTGAATACCCTGGTCTACTGCGGGGATGTACTCCTTGGGAATAGCACCACCGGTAACTGCGTTGATGAACTCGTAGCCCTTGCCGGTTTCGTTAGGCTCAAGAGTGATCTTAACGTGACCGTACTGACCCTTACCACCGGACTGACGAGCATACTTAGTATCCTGGTCAACCTTCTTGCGAATGGTTTCCTTATATGCTACCTGAGGAGCACCGATGTTAGCCTCAACCTTGAACTCACGAAGAAGTCTGTCAACGATAATCTCAAGATGAAGCTCACCCATACCGGCGATGATGGTCTGACCGGTCTCATCGTCGGTGTAGGTTCTGAACGTGGGGTCTTCCTCAGCAAGCTTGGAGAGCGCGATACCCATCTTCTCCTGACCTGCCTTGGTCTTGGGCTCGATAGCCTGACGGATAACGGGCTCGGGGAATACCATCGACTCAAGGATGATGGGGTGCTTCTCATCACAGAAGGTATCACCGGTGGTGGTGTTCTTTACACCAACAACCGCTGCGATATCACCTGCGTAGCAAACGTCGATATCTGCTCTCTCATTTGCGTGCATCTGAAGAATACGACCGAATCTCTCGTCCGCATCCTTAGTAGAGTTGTAAACCGCTGTGCCCTTAGCAACAGATCCCGAGTAAACTCTGAAGAAGCAGAGCTTACCAACGAAGGGGTCGGTCATGATCTTGAATGCAAGCGCGGAGAAGGGCTCTGCATCACTTGCGTGACGGCAGTCATCCTCACCGGTCTCAGGGTTAACACCCTTGATTGCCTCAATATCAGTGGGAGCGGGCATATAGCTGATTACGTTATCAAGAAGCTTCTGTACACCCTTGTTCTTGTAAGAGGTACCGCAGCAAACGGGAACTATCTTGTTGTCGATAGTAGCCTTACGAAGCGCTGCCTTAAGCTCCTCAGTGGTGATCTCCTCCTCGTTGAAGAACTTGTCCATGAGCTCGTCATCGGTCTCGCAAATTGCCTCGACCATGTTTGCACGATACTCCTCAGCAAGATCTCTCATATCCTCGGGGATCTCCTCAACTCTCATGTCCTTACCAAGGTCGTCGTAGTAAACGTCAGCCTTCATCTCCATGAGGTCGATAATACCGCGGAAGGACGACTCCTTACCGATAGGAAGCTGAACGGGAACACCGTTAGCGCGAAGTCTATCCTTAATCATCTTAACAACGCGGAAGAAATCCGCACCCATAATGTCCATCTTGTTGATGTAGCACATTCTGGGTACCTTATACTCGTTGGCCTGGTTCCAAACGGTCTCGGTCTGGGGCTCAACGCCACCCTTTGCGCAAAGAACGGTAACGGAACCGTCAAGAACTCTGAGAGATCTCTGAACCTCAACGGTAAAGTCAACGTGGCCGGGGGTATCGATGATGTTTATACGATACTTGTTAGCCTTTGCTTCCTCAGGGTTGTTCTGGAACTGAGTGGGAACCCAATAACAGGTAGTTGCAGCGGAGGTAATGGTGATACCTCTCTCCTGCTCCTGCGCCATCCAGTCCATCGTAGCGCCACCGTCGTGGGTCTCGCCCATACGGTGAGTCTTACCGGTATAAAAAAGGATTCTTTCGGTTGTGGTAGTCTTACCGGCATCGATGTGAGCCATGATACCGATATTTCTGGTATGCTCAAGCGAATATTCTCTGGGCATTTGAATCTCTCTCCTTCTTTATAACGATTAGAATCTGTAATGTGCAAAAGCCTTGTTTGCTTCTGCCATCTTGTGAGTGTCTTCCTTCTTCTTGAAAGCGCCACCCATGCCATTCTTAGCATCCATGATCTCTGCTGCAAGTCTGTCAGCCATGGTCTTCTCACCACGAGCTCTGGAATACTTGATTATCCAACGAAGACCCAATGTCTGTCTGCGCTCTGCGCGAACCTCCATAGGTACCTGGTAGTTAGAACCGCCGACACGGCGAGCCTTAACCTCGAGAACGGGCATAACGTTCTCAAGAGCAGCTACGAATACATCAAGTGCGTTCTCACCGCTCTTTGCCTCGATTGTTGCGAAAGCATCGTAAACGATCTTCTGAGCAACACCCTTCTTACCGTCGTACATTACGTTATTGATAAGCTTAGTTACAAGCTTAGAACCGTACAACGGATCAGGCAATACATCTCTTTTGGAAATTTGACCTCTTCTAGGCACTGTACTTCCCTCCTTCATTAAATTATGATATCATAGGTACTCGAATCTTTACATTCGTTAGTGCTCGTTTTGTAATATATGTGGGTTTAGGGAAAATCTAAACAGCTTTAACATCACAGCACGTCGCACATACGTCCAAATGTACCTTATTTCTTCGGACGCTTTGCTCCGTACTTGGAGCGGCTCTGCTTACGGTTAGCGACACCCTGAGTATCAAGGGTACCACGAATGATGTGGTAACGTACACCGGGAAGGTCACGAACACGTCCACCACGGATAAGAACAACGGAGTGCTCCTGAAGGTTGTGACCGATACCGGGGATGTAGCAAGTAGCCTCCATACCGTTGGTAAGTCTTACTCTCGCAATCTTACGAAGAGCCGAGTTAGGCTTCTTGGGAGTTGTGGTAGTAACCTTGGTGCAAACACCTCTTCTCTGCGGTGCAGACTGGTCGATCGCCTCATTTCTGAGAGCGTTGAAGCCTCTCTGGAGCACAGGGCTCTTAGACTTTACAACTTTGTCAGAACGACCTTTCTTTACGAGCTGGTTAAAGGTTGGCATGATTTTCCTCCTTCTTCAAAAATTTTATAACGGCGCAAAAAGGGCATAAATACCCCACTTACGCAGATTACACCCTATTTTAGCACTCAAACAAGGGTTTGTCAAGACTTTTTTATTATTTTCGCAAAAATAAGTTAAAAATTGTAATATTAAATAGATAGTAAATATAATTATATACCCTTTTTGGATAAATAATAAAAAGAAAAGCCGTTTTATCCTCATTTTTAATATAAAAAGCGTCCGCTTCCCTTCTTACCGGGGAGACGGACACTTTTATCTATTTTATCAAAGCTCGGTGTTATTCTTGCCCTTGCCGCGCAGCTTATCAAAGAACGCCTTTGTCCTCTTGCGAAGCTGAATGGTCTTGAGCGCTCTGCCGACTCTCTTAAGTCTGACCTTGAGTCCCTTGTCCTGTCGCTTTACATTCTGCTTATGGCTGTACATCAGGACGGCGGCAACAAAGTCGCAGACCTCGCTCGACTCAAAATACTCGGGCTCCGCCTTCGTCCAGCCAAGCTCCTCGGCATAGCTCTCGTGGAGCATATCCCAGAACTCGCCCTTGGCATCGTGCCAGAGAAGATTGTATATCTTATAGCAGCGGCTGGCGGAAAGATTGAGGAAGGACTGAGAAAGAGGCGTGTACATGCCGTGTGCGCGCAGGAATTCCTTTATCTTTGCGTAAACCACGGGCACCTGGCCGTAATACTTCTTGAACAGCTTGTTTCTCGGCTGATTGGTATAGACTCTGTGGTGAATTAGCTTCTCGAAGCACTTACCCACCCTGTCGGCAAGAGAAAGCGCGGTAACCACGAAATGGGTATCCTCAAACACGCGCAGATCGGGATCGAAGGTGAGCTCCTTCTCAACGAGAAATTCTCTTCTGAAAAGCTTATTCCATATATATCCCGTCGTGCAGGAGAGAATAACGTCGGGATAAACGTTCTTGGAGACCACGTCACTCTCGTTGAATATCTCGCCGTGATCGCTGCGGATATTATCCTCGAATTTTGCCTTACGATTGTTGTAAATATCAAACTTACAAACTGCGATATCGAGGCTCTTTTCCTCAGCGAGATCATAGAGCTTCTCAAGAAGCGTGCTCTCATAAAAATCGTCGGCGTCAAGGAAGATGACGTACTTACCTCTCGCTCTGGCAAGTCCCTTGTTTCTCGCGGTGGACGGGCCTGCGTTGTTCTCGGTAAGAATTCTGACTCTCTCATCAGCCTGCTGATACTCCTTGATGATGGAGAGCGATTTATCCGTGGAGCCATCGTCCACGCAAATAAGCTCAATATCTCCGAGTGTCTGTCCGAGCACGCCGTCGATGGCGGGCTTCAGATAATCGTCGGCGTTATATATAGGCATTACGACAGATATCTTTACATTTTCTGCGTTTATCATAAAATTCTCCTATGTACAAGGTGAAGACTGCGGACGAAGGATACTCCGGAAATTGCGTTTTAGCGCAAGTCTGTTTTTTCGTACCGCATACCTATGGCATTTTACATTACACGTTCATTTTACCACTTATTTATTAAAAAGTCAATAGTTGTCTACTTTTTTGCCTTAAAATGTCGAAAAAACAGGCAAACGCGTTTTCATTTGCTTTTCGCGTTTGCCTGCTATATTTAATTCTGCTCGGCAATTATGCCGTGATTTTTACTCGTTAACCGAGAACTCGGTGTATACGGGATCGGGCTGGAAGCTGTATTCCTCAGCGGGCTCGTCAGCGTCGACGGTGATACCCGTGGGAGCTTCTTCTACCTCTTCCTCGCGCTCGATCTCAACCGCGCGGTAGGTTCCAAGACCTGTACCTGCAGGGATAAGCTTACCGATAATAACGTTCTCCTTAAGACCGAGAAGCTGGTCCTTCTTACCCTTGATAGCAGCCTCGGTAAGAACCTTTGTGGTCTCCTGGAAGGATGCTGCGGAAAGGAAGGATACGGTCATAAGAGCGGCCTTGGTAATACCGAGAAGGAGAGGTGCGCCCTCTGCCTTGCGAAGCGAGATCTCGCCTGCATCGATTCTTGCCTGGATCTTCTCGTTCTCCTCGCGGAACTCAAGGATATCAACCTTAGTGCCTACGAGAAGGTCGGTGTCACCCGCGTCCTCGATCTCGATCTTTCTGGTCATCTGTCTGGTGATACACTCAACGTGCTTGTCGTTGATCTCAACGTCCTCACCGCGGTACACCTTCTGTACCTCACGGATGATGTAGTCGTAAACTGCATCGATACCGGACATACGAAGAACGTCTGCGGGGTTAAGGAAGCCCTCAGTGAGAGGCTGACCGCGCTTAACCTGCTGGCCGTCCTCGATAGAAAGACGCATACCGAAGGGGATCTCGTAAACCACGTCCTCACCGTTGCCGTCAACGATATCCTTGATATGAACCTTGGACATCTTCTTATCAGACTCGATGCGTGCGGTACCGGTGTACTCGGTAACGATAGCAGTCTTCTTAGGCTTACGAGCCTCGAAGAGCTCCTCTACTCTGGGAAGACCCTGAGTAATATCCGAGCCTGCGACACCACCGGTGTGGAAGGTTCTCATCGTAAGCTGAGTACCGGGCTCACCGATAGACTGAGCGGCGATAACACCTACTGCCTCACCGATCGCAACGGGGGTACCGTGTGCAAGGTCAGCGCCGTAGCAGTGTACGCAAACGCCGCGCTTTGCAAGACAGCGAAGAATGGTACGAACCTCAACCTGAGTGATACCTGCCGAGATGATCTCATTTGCCATCTCCTCGGTGATCATAGTGTTGGCGGGAACGATAAGCTCACCGGTCTCCTCGCTGACAACGTCGTTTACGGTATATCTGCCTACAAGTCTGTCGAAGAGCTTCTCAACGGGAACCTGGCCGGAGATAATGTCGGAAACAACGATACCGGAGGTAGCGCCGCAGTCCTCCTCGCGAACTATGATATCCTGCGATACGTCTACGAGACGACGGGTAAGGTAACCCGAGTCTGCGGTACGGAGAGCGGTATCCGAAAGCGACTTACGCGAGCCCTTAGCACCCATAAAGTACTCGAGCATCGTAAGACCCTCACGGAAGTTAGACTTAATCGGAATCTCGATGGTTCTGCCGTTGGTAGCGAACATAAGACCACGCATACCTGCGAGCTGTCTCATCTGCTTCATAGAACCACGGGCTCCGGAGGTACAAATCATATTAAGTGAGTTGTAAGAATCAAGGTTCTTGATAAGAGCGTCGGTAACGGCGTCGGTCGTCTTATCCCAAACGTCGATAACCTGCTTGTATCTTTCCTCGTCGGAAAGCTCACCCCACTCGAATCTCTCGGTGATCTCCTCAACCTTTTCGGTAGCCTCAGCAAGAAGCTGCTTCTTTGCGGGAGGAATGGTCATATCGTAAACGGATATGGAGAGAGAGGATCTGGTGGAATACTTATAACCCATCTCCTTGATATTATCAAGAACTGCCGCAGCCTCAGCGAAGCCGTGGAGTCTGATGGTACGGTCAACTATCTCCTTGAGCTTCTTGGAGGTAGCAGCGAAGCCGATCTCGAGCGAGAAGGGATCAACGCTTCTGTCAACGTAACCGAGGTCCTGAGGAATCTTGGTGTTGAAGATAAGTCTACCGTAGGTAGCGTCGATGATCGCGGACTTCTCCACGCCGTCGATAACCTTGGTAACTCTTACCTTGATTGCCGCGTGAATACCGATCTCCTTGTTCTCGTACGCCATCTCAACCTCGTTGAAATCGCGGAAGATCTTACCCTCGCCCTTCTCACCGGGATGATCGATGGTGAGGTAGTAAGAGCCGAGGACCATATCCTGAGAAGGAACGGTTACAGCCTTACCGGAAACGGGCTTAAGAAGGTTGTTTGCGGAGAGCATAAGGAATCTCGCCTCAGCCTGAGCCTCGGAGGAAAGCGGAACGTGAACGGGCATCTGGTCACCGTCGAAGTCCGCGTTGAACGCAGGACATACAAGGGGATGGAGCTTGATCGCTCTACCCTCTACGAGGACGGGCTCGAACGCCTGAATAGAAAGTCTGTGAAGTGTGGGCGCACGGTTAAGAAGAACGGGGTGCTCCTTGATAACGTACTCAAGTGCGTCCCAGACCTCGGGAGCGGTAGCTCTGTCAGCCTTCTTCTTAGCGTCCTTGATGGAGTTAGCCTTCTGAGTCTCGATAAGGCGCTTCATAACGAAGGGCTTGAAGAGCTCGAGAGCCATCTCCTTGGGAAGACCGCACTGGTAGATCTTAAGGTTAGGACCTACAACGATAACCGAACGGCCTGAATAGTCAACACGCTTACCGAGAAGGTTCTGACGGAAACGGCCCTGCTTACCGCGGAGTATCTCGGAGAGGGACTTGAGAGGTCTGTTGGAAGCGCCGGTTACGGGCTTACCGCGCTTACCGTTATCGATAAGTGCGTCAACAAACTCCTGAAGCATTCTCTTCTCGTTTCTGATAATGATCTCGGGAGCGCCCATCTTAATGAAGTTCTTAAGACGGTTGTTTCTGTTTATAACTCTACGGTAGAGCTCGTTGATGTCGGATGCTGCGAAGCGGCCGCCGTCAAGCTGTACCATAGGACGGATGTCTGCAGGGAGAACGGGAAGCGCCTCGAGAATCATCCACTCGGGACGGTTGCCCGACTTTCTGAAGGACTCAACCACTTCAAGTCTCTTAATGATCTTAACCTTCTTCTGGCCTGCGGACTCTGCGAGCTTCTGGCGAAGCTCCTCTGCAAGCTCGTCAAGGTTAATGTTGGCGAGAAGCTCCTTGATAGCCTCAGCGCCCATGCCTGCCTTGAAGTCGTCGCCGTACTTCTCTCTCGCATTTCTGTACTCTGCGTCGTTGAGAAGCTGCTTGGGCTCAAGGGGAGTCATGCCCGCATCAATAACTATATATCTGGCGAAGTAAAGGACACGCTCAAGAAGACGGGGTGTGATATCAAGCATCAGACCAATTCTCGAGGGAAGAGCCTTGAAATACCAAATATGAGATACGGGGGTCGCGAGCTCGATGTGACCCATGCGCTCGCGGCGTACCTTTTTAGTTGTTACCTCAACTCCGCACTTCTCGCAGACCTTGCCCTTGAAGCGGACTCTCTTATACTTTCCGCAATGGCATTCCCAGTCCTTAGTCGGGCCAAAGATCCTTTCGCAGAAAAGACCGTCGGCTTCCGCTTTAAGAGTACGGTAATTGATTGTTTCAGCCTTAGTTACCTCACCGTGAGACCAGGAACGGATCATCTCGGGAGAGGCAAGGCCTATCTTTATCGAATCAAACGTATTTCTTTCCATTTATTTATCAAGTCCAAAAAGAACTTTATTCCCTTCTATAGAATTAATCTTCGTAGCCTTCGTCATAGACGTCGTCGCCGTCACGGGAGGTCTCGTCATCGATAACGTCGCTTATCTCATCGTCGTAGTCCTCGGAATCGAAAGCCTCGTCATCGTAGGAGTACTCGCCGTCCTCGTCGTCCGCATCCTCGTCGTCCTCTGCCTCCTCGGCCTTGGCGTCAACACTTCTGTTCACGTCCTCGATGGAGTTGAACTGAGGAGTATCGTCATCGTAAAGACCGGAGATGTCAACGTCCTCACCCGCCTCGTCAAGCACGCGAACGTCAAGACAAAGCGCCTGGAGCTCCTTAACAAGTACCTTGAAGGACTCGGGAACGCCGGGAGTAGGAATGTTCTGGCCCTTAACGATAGCCTCGTAGGTCTTGGTACGTCCGGTAATATCGTCAGACTTAACGGTAAGGATCTCCTGAAGGGTGTACGCCGCGCCGTAAGCCTCGAGCGCCCAAACCTCCATCTCACCGAATCTCTGACCGCCGAACTGAGCCTTACCGCCGAGAGGCTGCTGAGTTACGAGCGAGTAGGAGCCGATAGAACGAGCGTGGATCTTATCGTCAACGAGGTGATGGAGCTTGAGGTAGTACATGATACCGACGGTTACGGGGTTGTCGAAGGGATCGCCCGTACGTCCGTCGTAAAGGGTTACCTTACCGTCAATTACCTTGAGGCTCTCGGTCTTCATAAGGTTGCGAAGCTTCTCATCGTCATCAACGATGGTCTGGTCAACTCTCTGAAGATCCATCTTGCCATCCTCACGGACAACCTCCATGAACACAGCCTTACCTCTCACACTCTCACCGGGACGAATGTCACGGGTGTATTTAGCTTGGCGAAGAAGCTCGAGAATGTCGGTCTCCTTAGCGCCGTCAAATACGGGAGTCATAATCTTTATACCGAGCTTTCTGCACGCGATACCGAGATGCACCTCAAGCACCTGACCGATATTCATACGCGAAGGAACGCCCAGCGGGTTAAGAACGATATCAAGAGGAGTACCGTCTGCAAGGAACGGCATATCCTCGGGGGGAAGAATTCTCGAAACGACACCCTTGTTACCGTGGCGGCCCGCCATTTTGTCACCTACAGAGATCTTACGTCTCTGAGCAACGTAAACGTGAACTACCTTGTTAACGCCGGGAGCGAGCTCGTCGGAGTTCGAGCGGTCGTAAACCTTAACGTCTACAACAACGCCGTACTCGCCGTGACGCATCTTGAGCGAGGAGTCCTTAACCTCACGCGCCTTCTCACCGAAGATTGCGCGAAGAAGTCTTTCCTCGGGGGTAAGCTCGGTCTCACCCTTGGGTGTAACCATACCTACGAGAATGTCGCCGGGACGAACCTCGGTACCGATTCTGATGATACCGTCTGCGTCGAGATTCTTAAGAGCATCCTCGGAAACGTTGGGAACCTCGCGGGTGATCTCCTGAACACCGAGCTTGGTATCACGCGCTTCCTTGGTGAACTTTTCAATGTGGATGGAGGTGTACATATCCTCGCGGACGAGCTTCTCGTTAAGAAGGACTGCGTCCTCGTAGTTGTAACCCTCCCAAGTCATAAATCCGATAAGAGCGTTCTTACCGAGCGAGATCTCACCGTTGGAGGTAGCGGGACCGTCTGCGATTACCTGACCGGTAACGACTCTTGTGCCCTCCTCAACGATGGGACGCTGGTTTACACAGGTGCCCTGGTTGGATCTCTTGAACTTGATGAGATGATAGGTATCCTTGCGTCCGGAGTCGGTGAGGATAACGATCTCCTCGCCTGCGGCACGCTCAACGATACCGCCCTCCTTAGCTACAACGACCGTACCCGAGTCAACTGCCGCCTTGTACTCCATACCGGTAGCAACGATGGGAGAGTCGGTAACCATAAGCGGAACTGCCTGCTTCTGCATGTTCGAGCCCATGAGCGCACGGGTGTTATCGTCGTTCTCAAGGAACGGGATACAGCCTGCAGCAACGGAAACCGCCATCTGGGGGCACGCGTCCATAAGGTCAACCTGAGTAGGCTCAACCTCGATGAACTCGGTCTTGTATCTTGCAATAACCTTCTTGTTTACGAAGTAGCCGTTCTCGTCAAGAACCTCGTTTGCCTGAGCAACGATGTTGTTGTCCTCCTCGTCAGCGGTGAGGTAAAGAACGGTGTCGGTAACTCTGCCCGTTGTCTTGTCAACAACTCTGTAAGGAGCCTTAAGGAAGCCGTACTCGCTGATCTTAGCGTAGGACGCAAGATAGGAGATAAGACCGATGTTAGGACCTTCGGGAGTCTCTACGGGACAGATTCTGCCGTAGTGGGTATAGTGAACGTCACGAACCTCGAAGGACGCTCTGTCACGGGAAAGACCGCCGGGACCGAGTGCGGAAAGACGACGCTTGTGAGTAAGCTCTGCAAGCGGGTTGTTCTGGTCCATGAACTGAGAAAGAGGCGAGGATCCGAAGAACTCGCGGATAGCGGTAGCTACGGGACGTGTATTGATAAGAGCCTCAGGGCGAAGGTCGTCACTGTCGTGAGTAGACATTCTCTCCTTGATGTTCTTGTCCATTCTCGACATACCGATTCTGAGCTGGTTCTGAAGAAGCTCACCGACGCAACGAAGACGTCTGTTGCCGAGATGGTCGATATCGTCAACCGTGCCTACGCCGTGGCCGAGAGCCACCATGTAGTTGATGGACGCGAAGATATCTTCCTTCGTGATATGCTTGGGACAAAGGAGAGCATTCTGCTCCTTTGCACACTTTTTGATATAGTATTCGCGAGCTTCGCCGACAAGGCCGTCTCTGTCAGCCGCATCGATGATCTCCTGAAGCACGGAATATCTGACCTTCTCTCCAACCTTAACGCCACAGTCGGAAAGGTCATAACCAAGAACGAGCTCGGGACGTACGGTATTGTTGCCGAATACCTTTACCTCTCTGCCGGTCTGGGTCTTAATAACAACCTCGTTTACAAGGCTGTCCTCAATTGCCTCGGCTATCTCACGTGTAATGAGGGTGTCTGCCTCTGCAACGATTTCACCCGTAAGGGGGTTAACGACGGTCTTGGCAAGAGTGAAGTCCTTGATTCTAGAAGCGAGAGCAACCTTTCTGTTGTACTTATATCTTCCAACAGGAGCAAGGTCATATCTCTTGGGATCGAAGAACATATTGTTAACAAGCATCTCTGCGCTCTCAACGAGCGGAGGCTCGCCGGGACGAATCTTCTTGTAGATCTCCTTGAGCGCCTCGTCACGAAGAGAGGTGTTGTTCTCCTCCGCGAGAGTGCGGCACTCGTCCTTTGCCATCGTTATACGGAGGATCTCCTCGTCACCGAACATAGCGAAGATGTCCTCGTCCTTATCGTATCCGCTCTCCATAAGAGCTCTGATAAGAACGGTAACGGGGATCTTGCGGTTTTTATCTATCTTAACGTAAAATACACCGGCTGCATCGGTCTCATACTCGAGCCATGCGCCTCTGTAAGGAATTACCGTAGCACTGTAGTTGTGCTTACCCTGCTTATCAACCGTATCCGCGTAGTACATACCGGGAGAACGAACGAGCTGAGATACGATAACACGCTCCGCACCGTTGATAACGAAGGTACCGTTATCCGTCATGAGAGGGAAGTCACCGAGGAAGATCTGCGCGGTCTTAAGCTCTCCGGTCTGTTTGTTGGTAAGACGAACACCCACCTTCATGTGAGCGTCGTAGGTAACAGATCTGTCCTTGCACTCCTCTACCGAGTATCTCGGGGTGGGATCCAAGGTGTAGTCGGTGAACTCGATCGAGAGGTTACCGGTGAAGTCCACGATGGGGGATACGTCACGAAGTACCTCGTTAAGTCCTTCCTTCAGAAACCATTCGTAAGAGTCCTTCTGAATTTCGATCAGGTTGGGCATCTCGGTTGCCGCTTCGATCTTGGAAAAACTCATTCTTACGTTGGTGCCAAGCTTTTGGGGTTTAAGCATCATAAATAGAATCACTCCATTCCTGAAAATTTGCGAGCATCTGGGATTTTTGACTTTCTTAAAGAAAATTTTGCGACTATAAATATTAAGGTAGCAAAATCCACAAAAAATTGTCGAAAAATATGTAAATTCTGCCGATTTTTCGAGTGGCGTCCCGAAAAAAAGGCATAATATCCCCATAGTTATCGCAATTATACTGCATTATAGTATTTTAGCACAAAAAAATCAAATGTCAAGGGGTTTTTAAAAAATAAATTATATTTTCCCGTAATTTTTTTGTAATTGTTATACGAAAAAAATATTTCTGCCTCAAATTAGACGAATACAAATTTTACATATCAAGAAAATTGCCCTTAGCTATTCCGCGTCGTATTCACCTCCGCTTCCCTCACAGAGCCGTCATAACGGATAGTCATGGTAGCATGTCAGAGTCGCATGGTACGGAACGGTTCCCTTCTCCTCTCGGTCCAACGGCTATCGGCAAAGAGGCACCCCAGGAGCAGACGGCAACGTCGGTAGGGTAGTTATCCTTCCCGACAATAAAGTGGTAATCTCCGTCATCAAGAACGGATCCCACGTCGCTCGGGCGCCTTAATCGCAAGGCTTTTTCAATTAAGACTAATTTCCGCAATGATCATACAGCAAGCAAATCCTCCGCTTGTTTGTCGCTAAAACGCATAATATGACAATGTTTATTTGCATTTTAAGCAAAAAACAAGAGCGAGGCTCCGAAGGCTCTCGCTCTTATCACAATGTTATATTCTTATTTTTCGTCTTTGGTATACTGCTCTGCTCCGCGCTTAAGACGCTCAAGGCCGTCAAGGACTCTCGACCTCTGAGTCGCGAGATTCATTCTGACAAAGCTCCTGCCGCACTCGCCGTATTCGGCGCCGTCACAGAGGTAAAGTCCCGTACTCTCCCTCAGCTTCTCACAGAAGTCCACCGAGTCGGTAGCAACACCGGATATATCTATCCAGAGAAGGTAGGTAGCCTCGGAGAAGCTAGCCTTCATTCCATTAATATTCGAATTGATGAAATCGCAGGCAATGCTCTTATTCTCAAATACGTACTCAAGCATCTTGTCTACCCAGCCGTCACATTCGGTGAATGCAGCGATATTCGCAGTCATCGCAAAAGCGTTGGGCTCGCCCACCTCGTCGGTATTGATACCGCGCCAGACCTTGTGTCTGAGTACAGGGTCAGCGGCGTAAACGCACGCGGACTGAAGTCCCGCGATATTGAAGGTCTTGGATGAAGCAACCGCGCTGACGGAAATACTTCTGCACTCCTCGTTGACCGCCGCGAAGGGCAGGTAACCCTTGCCCGGCACGGTAAGATCGCAATGAATCTCATCGGAGAGGACGGTTACTCCGTATTTATGACAGAGCGAGCCTATTCTCGCAAGCTCCTCGCGTGTCCATATACGTCCGACGGGGTTGTGGGGATTGCAGAGTATCATAAGCGAGGTCTGCGGGCGTGAAAGCTTCTCTTCAAGATCGGCAAAGTCTATGGAATACTCCGCGCCGTCATAGACAAGGTCGCTTGAGAGAACGTTTCTTCCGTTGTTGAGAATGGAATTATAAAAGATGTTGTATACGGGAGCCTGAATGAGCACGTTTTCTGCGGGTGTGGTAAGCTTTCTCACTATGGAGGAAATTGCCGCGACCACTCCGTTTGAGTAGATCATATGCTCTGTGGGAATTTTATATCCGTGTCTTCTCTCCCAATACGAGGAGATAGCCTCAAAGTAGGCATCGGGCGTTGCGGTATATCCGAAGATACCGTGCTCTGCCCTTTTTACGATAGCGCTCTTTATCGGGGGAGCCACCTCAAAATCCATATCGGCAACCCACATCGGGAGCTCGCCCTCCTTCACGTCCCACTTATATGAGAGCGTGTCAGAGCGATCGGTAAGCTTATCAAAATCAAACATTTTTCTTCACCTCAATGATCTCGGTAGCGGAAACGTCTACCCTATCCGCCTCGTGAATTATCTCGCCTATGCTATCGGCAACAATTCTACCCGAGATGGGATTCTTTACGCTGTCAATATGAGAGAGGATCTGTGCGTCGACCGTACAGTACTCAAAGCACAGATCGGTATTCACCAGCTTACAGTCACGGAGCGTTACGTTTTCCATATAGCACATTCCCTGATTTGACTCAATGGTGCAGTTGACGAAGGTCACGTTCTTCGAGTTCCAGCCAAGATATTCACCCTCTATGTAGCAGTTCTCAACGTACACGTTTTCACAATTCCAGAAGGCATCCTTGGAGATGAGTCTCGAGTTCCTCACGGTGATATTTTTACCGCCGTCGAAAAGATAATTGCCATCAACCGAAAGATCGTCAGCCTCGACGTCCGACGAGCCAAAGCCGAAGTAGTCCCCCTTCACCGATACGCTCCGGAGCTTGATATCCGAGCAATTCCAGAGTGTCTCCTGAGCGTTTTCATGCCTGACGCTCTCGAGGGTGATACCCCTTGAGCGTCTGAAGGTTTTGGGAGCGTAGATCACGCAATCAGTCATAGAAATATCCTCGGTATACCATATACCCGATCTCGCAGTCTCCTCAAGCACGGTATCCAGGGCTGTTACACCGTGACAGTACCAGAGAGGATATTTCCATTCGAATGAACATTCATGAAGATCAATATCGCGCGACTCCTTGAGCGGTGACTCACCGTCATGGAATCTTGCATTTTCTATTCTGAGATCCGACGAACCGAACAAGGCTCTCTCGCCTGTGAATTCGCCGCCTTTAATAATTTTCACTCGTTTTACCTCGTTTTTGCAAATAATACTTTGCATTTATGTTAAAAAATCCAATTTAAAAGTGCTTCTATGCCGATGGGAATAAACATAGCAGGTATCATATTTGCAGTCTTAACCTTGGTGATTCCCAACACGTTTGTACCGAGAAGAATTACAATAAGTGAACCCGTGACAGACATATAAGTGAGAGTCGACGCCGACAGCACGTCAACAAGAGCTGTACCAAAAAGCGTCAGTATACCCTGATAGATCAGGACAAAAAATGCGGAAAACGCACAGCCTATGCCGAGAGTCGAGGACATAACGAGCACGGAAACGCCGTCAATAACCGACTTGGTAAGCAGAAGCTGGTGGTCACCCGTTGCGCTCGCTATCGCGCCGTTGACGGTCATCGCTCCGACGCAGAAGAGTATACTGCAGGAAACAAAGCCCTCGGCAAAGCTGTCCTTACCTCCGAATCTTCCGAGCTTTGAGGCGGCGAGCTCACCGAGCTTGTCCATCCATTTTTCAAAATCGATAAGCTCACCGATAACAGTACCGATCGCCATCGAAAGTATCATCACAAGTATCTTAAAGAGTCCGGGCGAAAGAAGCGGAGCGTTTACCGACGTGTCCGGAGCAGCCTCCAGGACTCCGTCAACGCCTATGTATATAACGCATATAGCCATTGCGGACATTATAGCCTCGGAAAACCGCTTAGGTATTCCCTTTTTGATAAAGCTTCCTATAATACCCATAATGAGCACGACCGCAAAATTCACAAGCGTGCCGATATATGGGCTGAGAAATTTCAGCATAGGCCCCTCCTCCTCTCAAAATAGTCTTTGATCAACCCCTAAAGTCGGGATTATAAAGCATCTCCGCCTCTATTCTGTCCACCTCGCCGTCTGCGACGATATAGTGGGAAACGAGGCGCACGCCCACGGTAGCAAAAAGATTGAACAGTCTGCCCGTGGTCATAATATCATCCTTGGAGGGCGTTTTGGTACCCTTAGGATGGTTGTGAGCAAGGATAATTTTCCTTGACTTTTTCTTGTTTGCACATTCAAGTATCTTTCTCGGAAGAACGTCCGAGGTGTTAACGGTGCCCTCGCTGATATACTCGGCGGATACTACCCTATCCGAGCCATCGAGGAGCAAAACGTACACGGTCTCGACCGACGTGCCGATAAAGAGCGCGGCAATAAATTCCCTGATTTCAAGCTCGGTATGCTCCTTGCAGAATTCAAATTTTTCCACAACTCTGCGCGAGTGAGTGTAAGCGATCAGCTTTATCAGAAGAGCCGTGCTCATATTCACTCCGCCGACGCGGCATATCTCCTCCTCGCGCTCGGAGAAGACGGTCATAAGCGAGCCGTATCTTTCCAGCAGACGCGCAGTACATTCACGGCTTTTCTCATCGCCGATCGAAATGGCGAGAGTGCGCTCAAACGAGGTGCGCGCATCAATCGTGAGCATCTCGGGGAGTCCTGAAGGCTTACTCATACACACCTCCTATATCACTCGGCACGCTGTTGTAAAACCGCTCGAGCTCAGGGGTGTCGGTCGGTGAGCCCAGATGAAACTCCGGTCTCATACCCGAATATTCCCTGCCTCTTATGATATAGTGCTCCGCGACGGTGATGCCTATCTTCGCAAGCTCGGAGCGGATAAGCTTATCCGTCGCAAGAGAGCCCTCCGAGAAATAAAGCAGGCTGTGCCGCTTATGAGCGATGATCGCAACAGACGCGCCCGAGGTGAGCGCGGCGCCGACAAAATATCTCGGCTTCACCGCGGCGGACGAAAAATTCTCCACGGGGATATTCTCAATGCCTATCAGCCTCATACCGCTGTCTAGCATCATCATGCATATCGAGACGTCATTCTCCTCAAAATATGAGACGAGAAATTTTCCCGTCTCGTGGTAGTTATCAAAAATGCGCACGGGACGTCTGGACTTCAATGCTGTGTCCTCAGCAACAGTCTTACCGACGAGCGATAAAAACTCAGCGCATCTGTCTCCGATGCCGTCCACCTTGGCAAGCTCCTCAGGCGGCGCGGAGAAAACGCCATCAAGCGAGCCGAATGCCGAAAGAAGACGCTTGGCTATCGGGTTTGTGTCTCTGTAAGGTATCACGTAGTAAAGCAGCATCTCAAGCAGCTCGTAGGTGTCGAATATCCTCGGACCGTACGACTCAAGCTTAGCTCTCATTCTCGAGCGATGCCCCTTGTGAATGTCCTTGTCTTCTATGTACATCTTATTCCTCTTGAGTAGGTCTGTAAGAGATTCTGTCCGCCTTAAGATCATCGGGCACGGGGAGCGAGAAGCCCTCAGGCTTCACCACCTCAAGCATATTGATCTTAACGCCCTGCGCGGAGAAAGCCGCCTCATACTCCGTAACAACGTTACCCTCATTCCACCGGGATGCGTGAAGGTCACGGGTAAGCTTATTAAGGGTGAGCCCAACCTCCTCTATCTGCTCAAGCGAGAAGTCGAAAAGACCTACGTTGTCGGTCTTAAAGCGGAGTATGCCGCCGTCCTTAAGAAGGCTCATATATACGGCAAGGTATCTCGCGTGAGTGAGTCTGCGCTTTGCGTATCCCTTCTTGCTCCAGGGGTCGGAGAAGTTAAGGAAGATAGCGTCGACACTGCCGGGAGCAAATATCCTGGTAAGGTTATCCGCCGTGTCGATGATAAATCTGAGACGGTCGGAGCCCTCGTTCTTCGCTCTCTCCGCAGCAAGCACAACGCAATCGGTAACTCGCTCCATAGCGAAGTAAGCGACGTCGGGGTGCGCCTTGGTCATACCTACGGCAAAGCCGCCCTTTCCCGCGCCTATCTCAAGATAAACGGGAGAGGTGTTTCCGAAAACGGTCTCGGAAGGATTTGTAAGAGGGGCGCCCTCGTGACTGTATAAATACTCGGAGCACTGAAGAAGTCTTTCCTCTCCGTGCTTCTTTTTTCTCATTCTCATAATATAACTCCAATGATGTCAAATTATTGAATTTTGACAATCAATATTTACATTATACTTCGTTTTTGCTAAATTCGGCAAGCTTAAGGTGAGGATTATCCTCAAGAACCCAACGTATGCTCCACTCACTTGTGAAGAGGAGGAGATTCTTGCCTCTGAAGTCGGTAACGCACTTTGTATCGTGTGAGAGCTTCAAGGTCTTGGGATCAAGGCCCTCGTTCTCTATCCAGCGTATCTGGGAGTAGCCGAGGTTGGTACGTCTCAGGTCACAGCCGTATTCACTCTTGAGTCTGTGCTCAAGAACCTCAAACTGCAAGACGCCGACAACGCCGACGATAACTCTTTCAAGACCGGAGTTGGGCTCAAAGAATATCTGTATAGCGCCCTCTTGCGCTATCTGGTTCATTCCCTTGGCAAACTGCTTACGCTTCATGGAATCGACCTGCTCAACCATAGCGAAGTGCTCGGGAGCGAAGGTGGGGATACCCTCGAATCTGACCTTCTCACCCTTCTCGCAGATGGTGTCACCGATGGAGAAAATACCCGGATCGAATACGCCGATAATATCGCCTGCGTAAGCCTCGTCGATAACCGCTCTCTCGTCCGCCATCATCTGCTGAGGCTGAGAGAGTCTGAAGGACTTGTTGCCCTGAACGTGGTAGTAATCCTTGCCGCGCTCAAACTTACCCGAGCAGATACGCATAAACGCGATTCTGTCACGGTGAGCCTTATTCATATTCGCCTGAATCTTGAATACAAAGGCGGTGAAGTTCTCGTCAAAGGGATCTATTTTCTTACCCTCGGCAACTCTCGGAAGAGGCGAGGTGGTCATCTTAAGGAAATGCTCAAGGAAGGGCTCGATACCGAAGTTGTTAAGAGCCGAGCCGAAGAATACGGGCGAAAGCTTGCCGTGTCTTATTGCCTCGAGGTCAAAGTCCGCGCTCGCTCCGTCGATAAGCTCGACCTGCTCAACGAGCTCCTCTCTCTGATACGGGCCGATAAGCTCGTCGAGCTTCTCGGTATCGGTTATCTCACACTCAACGCCGTGAATAAGCTCGCGGCCTCTGTGAGCGTTGTCAAAGAAGAGTATCTGCCTCTTATCTCTGTCGTATACTCCGCGGAACTTCTGTCCGCAGCCGATAGGCCAGTTCATAGGATAGGTATTGATACCAAACTCACGCTCAAGCTCGTCGAGAAGGTCGAAGGGGTCTCTCGCCTCACGGTCAAGCTTGTTAATAAATGTGAAGATCGGAATATCTCTCATAGCGCAGACCTTGAAGAGCTTTCTCGTCTGCGGCTCAATACCCTTCGCGGCGTCGATAACCATTACCGCGCTGTCAGCCGCCATAAGGGTACGGTAGGTATCCTCGGAGAAATCCTGGTGGCCGGGGGTATCAAGAATATTGATGCAGTATCCGTCATACTCAAACTGAAGCACGGAGGAGGTTATCGAAATTCCTCTTTGCTTCTCGATATCCATCCAGTCGGAGACTGCATGCTTGTCCGACTGCTTACCCTTTACAGAGCCTGCGGACTGTATAGCGCCGCCGTAGAGAAGGAACTTCTCTGTAAGGGTGGTCTTACCCGCGTCGGGGTGAGATATAATGGCGAAGGTACGCCTTCTTTCTATTTGTGAGACTAACTCAGACATATATTATTCCTCTATTTTAACGTTTTTGACCGAGGGAGCTTTTTCGCCCTCATTATATTTTATTGCGATAATAATGGCAATATTGTAAACAAAAGTAGGCGCAAACCAGAAAATGTAGTTATCAATAAGACTTTCTACGATTAAGGTCGCGATGCTTAAGAAAAGGAAGACCTTCTCTATCGAGAGCTTCTTGACAAAGGGGATAAGGGTATATACTCTGTATACACCGTACGCAATAAGACCAAATCCGCCAAGCGCGTAAAGGAGCTCAAAGACGGTATTGTGCGCAAGGAAGGGGATAAAGCTTGCATAACGTGTAACCTCGGGAACAAACGAATGGAAGCCGTTGCCGAAGATGGGATGCTCGAGGAAGCCGTCGAAGGCAGCCTTCCAGAGAGGATAGCGACCATTATCGTCAAGACCGTGAGCGATCATATTGGCAAAGAGCGTTTCCACCTGCTCGCTGAACACGACCTCAAGAACGATAAGAAATACAAGAATTCCAAGCGCGACGAAGCGGTATGCCTTCTTCCTATCTCCAAAGAAGCAGCAAAGAAGGACGCACGCTGCGTAGAAGATGCTGCCAAAGAGCACCGCGTTACGGCAAAGGGTAAGCACCGCCGCGACGTAGGAAAGAGTCGCAAGAGAGAAATACACGTAGTGATACTTGCTCTTGATAACGCCGAGGAAGCAGATGGGGACCAAGACAGTAAGACAGTTACCGCAGGTGTTGGATATTCCCCAGCCGAAGTCTATCGCGCTCTTGTTGATGACACCGTCTATTATCACGTCGTCATATGCCGCGTAGAGATGAGCGACCTCAAGGATAAGTATCGCCGCGAGCACGCCCGCAACGTACACGAAGTATTTACAGAGCTCCTCAGGATCCTCCCTCTTAAGTCCGAGGTAAAGAAGCCAGAAGACCAGAGCAAATACAACTACCTCAAGAAGCGAGAACCAGAAGTCACCGATAACCTTGGTATCATTGAATACTCCGCCAAGAAGAAAGGCGAGAGATAAGAGACCGAGAGGCAGAAGCATCGGCAGGCTCTTAAGATTATCCTTTGTAAAGACTCGCATTCTTATCAACATATAAACAAGCGACGCGATCGCAACACAGAAGAAAACGATCGGCACGATGAATGTAGCGCCGGAATAGTAATCCGAATAGAACGGGGTTCCCGGCGAGTGCTCAAGCGGTATTCTGTAAAGGAACGAGGTAAGTATCGGTATTATCGGTTTAATGGAATCGCACACAAAAAATCCGAGCGCGATGAGCAAAAGATCAAACGCGGCGAAATACACCTCAAGGCAGGTCATTCTTCCTATAAGGACGCTTGCGGCGATCCAGATGGGATACGCGGGTCCCATAAAGAAGGACACAAGGCGAGGATCCCTTATTTTTTCTATCAGAGATTTCTCAGGCGCGACGGAGCGGTCCGTTGTTACAGTCTGCATAATATTCTCCTAAAAACGTGTTAGCACGGTGATTGGTAAAAACAAAGCCGAGGACTATTCCGCTAAAGCTATAAAATACTTTAGCGCATATTAAATCTATTATATAATATCATTAAAAGCAGAATTTGTCAACAAAATAGTGTTTCTTTCATAATTTATCATTTTTGCACGACGGTTTTACGATTCTCCGACTTGACATGCGCACGTCTCGTATGTATAATAAAGAGTAGGCTATTTAAGCCAAAAAGAAAGGATCAATATGAAAAAGACAAGCGAACTCAATATAGCCGAGATCGAAAAAAAGATCGGCTATACCTTTAAGGATAAGTCGCTCTTGACTCAGGCGTTTACAAGAACGAGCTTCTGCAACGAGGTAAATCTCTCGAGCAAGACGAAGTACCACTCCAACGAGGTGCTCGAATTTTTCGGTGACGGAGTACTGTCTCTGTCCATCATCTCATTCCTACTCAGGGAATGCACCGAAAGATACGAGCACGGCATCAGAACAGAGCTCGGCGAGGGTGACTTCTCCAACATCAAATCCAAGCTGTCAGACAAGCAGAATCTCTCAAAAAGCATGAAGGCGCTCGGCCTCGAGAAGCATCTCTTAATGGGCGAGGGAGACCTCAAGCTCGGTATACAGAATGAGCCCTCGGTAATGGAGGACCTCTTTGAGAGTATCGTCGGCGCTATCTTCATCGACTCGGATATGAATATGCAGTCGGTCATCAAGGCGGTATCGGGAATGCTGGATATGTCGGTCTACACGGACAGACAGAAAATATCACAGAGCGCGAAGAACGCCCTGCAGGAGTGGTGCGCGGATAAGAAGCGCAGGCTCCCCGCGCCGAGATACGAGACTCTGTCCGAGGACGGCCCCGATCACAAGAAGACCTATATGCGCGGTTGCTACATCGGAGACAAGCTGATGGGACGCGGCATAGGAAAGAACTTCAAGCTCGCTGACGCCGCAGCGGCGGAGGACGCACTCAAGGCGCTTACGGCTCAAAACGAGCAGGATATGCAAACTAAAATTGACAAAACCGCGCAAAAATCTCAAGCCGGCGCAAAAGATAAGAAAGAGACGGTTGCCACCAATAGTGCAAAAACTACCGTCGAAAGCGCTACCGCAAATAACGTCACGGCACCCAAGGAAAAAATGGTTGCAAGCTACGCAACGCTCTTAAAAAACTACGCCACCTCGAACAAAAAGTCCTCCCCCGTCTTTCGTGATCTCGGAGAGAGAAGGAATGGCAAGAGGACCGAGTGCGCGGTTGAGTGCTCATTTATGGATGCGGTCGCAACCGGAGTCGGCCCTTCAAGACCTGAGGCTAGAGAGGCGGCGTGCAAGCTGATTGCGGAAAAGCTAGGAATCGGCAAAAGAAAAGCGCAAAGAAAACCCGCATCACCTGCACCCGACGTGAAAAAGGCAGAGGCTCCCGCCCCGAAGATACAAGCCGCAAAAGCAAAAAATCCAACCGCGGCAAAGGCAAAATCTCAGAAAAAGCGCCCCGCAAAAAAGACCAAAAAGCCCGCGGCAAAGGTGTAAAAAAGCGCATCTTATAATTGCGACACCGTCGCTTATAATTACGAGCTACGCGAGTTTATAATTACCGCCATCGGCAGTTTATATCTGCGACGCAGTCGCTTATAATTACGAGCTCCGCGAGTTTATAATTACCGCCATCGGCGGTTTATCATTGCGACGCAGTCGCTTATAATTACGAGCCACGCGAGTTTATAATTACCGCCATCGGCGGTTTATAATTGCGACACCGTCGCTTATAATTACGAGCCACGCGAGTTTATAATTACCGCCATCGGCGGTTTATAATTGCGACACCGTCGCTTATAATTTTTACAAAGTAAAACACAAAGGGTCGCCCGTCGGCGACCCTTTTTTCTAATCTTAAGAAAGATTACGTTTCACTTTGTTATTCAGTTGTAGGTTCAATTCGTTCAGTTATTGCTTCTGACACGTAATACCTCAGTTGTTCATTGGCTTATACCCAAAATAATCGACGGATAATATTCCTTCATACGAATATTTCCGAATTGCTTATCGCCTCTTCCGCGGTTATATTACAGTCCTTTCTGCTCGCTACCGCCGGCCATTGTCCAAAGGGCGGGCTGCCATAGTCTGCCTGACTGAAATACACACGCGACTTTTCCGCACCGGATTAGCCCATTGTCAGACTAAAGGAAGCTATACCGGCTAGTATAAGCTTTTGCCGTGTCACTTCCCTCTCATCTGTGGGCAACGAATCATTTTCGGTTTGTCATAATAACTCCGTTTTACCGATATATATAATGCGGGGAAAATATATTTCGCTGTTATCGTGTTTTAAATTTTCAGAATTTCCTATGTGGTGAATAATAACAAGTGATAAAATAATTCATCACGGGAATTGTTCAGAACATTGGTTTTTTCCGCCTTTCTCCGGGGCATCATTCCCGGTGTGTCAAGAAATGTCGGGTCACCTCTCGGGGACTATAAGACCGTAGCTACCCTCCTTGCGCTTGTAAACAACGCAAACGTCACCGCTGTCCGCATCAGTAAATGCGTAGAATGCGTGACCGATAAGGTTCATCTGAAGAATAGCCTCCTCGGGAGTCATAGGCTTGAACGGGAAGGACTTGACTCTGATCTCAAAGTCACCCTCCTCAACGTACTCGTCGTCATCATCCTCCGTAATAACGAAGGCATTTACCTTAACTTTCTTCTCAAGTCTGGTCTTGTTCTTTCTTATCTGCCTCTCAAGGCCCTCGACCGCTCTGTCAAGAGCTGTGATGAAGGTATCGCTCTCCTCTTCACATCTGAAGGTCGTACCTCCGTAATTAACGGTAATTTCGATTATCTTCACTCCTTTACGCACCTTGCAGGTTACGAAGGCCTCCGTATCTTCTCCAAAGAATTTGTTGAACTTGAGGAGCTTCTTCTCAACCGCTGCCTTAAGTGAATCACGGACCGTCATTTGCTTTCCGTAAATCGTAATCTTCATACCGTGTACCCGCTCTCGAACGAGAGCTTCCTTTCGTGTGGAATACAAAACGAGGAATTCCACCGTCCCAAGATATCAAAGATTGAATTTGGATATATCGGGGTATTCCCCCTCTTGCACTATTAGTATAGCACATCTTTTGTGGATTGTAAACACTTTTTAGAAAATTTCATAAAGTTTTTTATAAGTTATGTACAAAGTGTAAAATCTCAAGCCCGCAGACGGCAAAGATGGAAAAAAGTATTGACAAGGGCTCTGTTTTGTGATAAAATTGATTTTGGTGGGCAAGAGATTTGCCCATCTTTTTCTATTTTTCCGCCTTACTTGACTCTAAAAACATCACGCGCGGATATAAATAATCCCGCAAAGTCTTGACTTTGCCCTAAAAAAGTAGTATTATTATTTTACAAGAATTTTGTCCGTCCCGACAGAAAGGATCAACAATATGAATTTTGCTAAATACATCGACTACGTGCAAGCCTCACTTGCTAAGGGTACGATCGGCTCTTACATTTCCGTAGGCGTCTTCGCTCTGATCGGTGCATGCGTTATCCTGGGTGTTTACTACGGTGCCGCCCGCGGATTCTCCAAGTCCGTGATCAGACTCTTCACGGTAGGCGCATCGGCATTGGGCGCACTCCTCGGAGTTATGGGAATTTCCCGACTTATCATCAAATATACCGTCAACAATGCAGGCGGAGGTGAGCAGAAGGTAGATGCTCTTCTTAACTCTTACTTCCCCGGCCTTGTGGATTCTATGCCCGCGCTCGTCAAGCCTATGCTCTCAGAGATCGACGCATCGACCGCGGCTATCTTCGTGATGATGATCGTAGCGATAATCCTCGCTCCCGTCCTCTTCATCGCACTCTTCTATCTTCTTAGATTCCTTACCTTCCCGCTCTACAAGCTTCTCGCAGGTCTTGCGGGCGCTATCAGCTACGGAAGAGGTATCTTTTCCATAATTCTCGGCTCGGTAGTAGGTCTCGTTCAGGGCGTGCTCATCGCAGCCGTAGTCATCGCTCCCGTCAGCGGACTCTGCAACGTTGCTGATGAAGCGAAGGATACGCTTATGGGAAGCGGAGAGGAGCCCAACGGATATATAGAGCTCGCATATAACACGGTAATCAACGACCTCTCCGATAACCCAACGTTCGATCTTGTAGACAAGTACGGCGGAAGAATGCTTTACGATTATCTCACAACCGTTAAGATCGACGGCGAGAAGAAGGATATGGCAGGCGAGTGCATTGACGCTGTAAGAGTTGTTACCGATATTCTTCCTATCGCTAAGCCCGGATATGACTGGGTACATCCCGGACAGACTCAGAGAGATGCTCTTAATAACGCCGTTGTAGACATTGGAGAGAGCGAGCTGCTCGCGTCTCTTGTCTCCGACGTGGTAAGAGGTATGGCTATATCGGTCAGAAACGGTAACCTTAACCTCGGCCTTTCCGGCGCGGCTAAGGTGCTTGTTGACGACGCAATGCTTATGCTCTCCACCAGCACAAAGGAGACCATCGTCGAGGACCTTGACCTTATTGTCGACGTATACTTCATAGCCTGCGACCATAAGCTTATAGACACCCTGAGATCGGGAGATCCCAACGCGGTAAGAGACGTGCTCACCGTAAAGGGCGACGACGGCAAGACCACCGTAGACGCAATTCTCGACAGACTCAACGAGTATGACAGAGCTCACGTTATCGTGACCTCTCTTACCAAGCTTTCACTCTCGATGATGCAGGAGGCTCTCGGCTTTGACGAGGATACCACCGAGGTCTACGAGAACGTCAAGGAGGATATGACCACTATCCTTAACCACAACAAGTCCGACTTCGCAACAGAAGAGGAGTACAAGGAGAAGGTTTCCTCCGATCTTGACCAGGCACTTGCCAACAACAACCTCAACGTTGATGAGGAGACCAAGCAAAGCATGGTAGACTACATCGCTGATAACTACGGTGACCACGAGGGTGATATAACCGACAAGGAAGTCAACGACGCCCTTCTCTCCTACTATAAGGCATATGCGGATTCTCTCGCTAAGGGCGAGGAGCCCACACTTCCCGATGACGTAGTTATTCCCGACGGAACCGAGATCCCCGATGGTACCGAGATCCCCGACGGAACAGAGGGTTCTGAGGGCTGATAATCAACTCAAAAACATAAAAAACCGAGCCATTAAATAAAAGGGCTTTAAGGAAAGCTATTGAATTTTGATAAAAATCTTTAGCCACCAAAAAAAGGACGAAGAATTGTAAATAATGTGCCCCCTGTCAAGTAGACAGACTAAAAAAACAAAAAGAATTTGTTAATTGAATAAGATTCTTTCATTTCCCCCTGCTGCGCAGCAGGGGGAAATTTTTCGTCACGCGGCAGTGGCGAAGAAATACTCGCAAGGCGTCATACAATTAAGACGCTTTTGGTATCGGC
>JAFTKM010000018.1 GCA_017453245.1 Clostridia bacterium | reverse complement strand
TCTTCGGCTGCCATAAGTCGCAACTCTTTACTGTACTTCTTGTATTGCTTTCGTATTTTAGACATAAAAATAACCCCCTTAGTGTAGTCTTGAAAACCTTTTTGTTTTTTCAAGTGTCTACTCTAAGGGGATTATATCATTTTATAGCCGAAATGTTCTCTCTTTTTCTATCGGGCGATATATTCGCTACGCGAATGCGATATAACCTCGTTTCACTCGGTAGCGATATACCTCGCTATGCTCGGTGCGATATGATATAAATCCCTCGTTTTAGCATATCTCGCCGCCGGCGAGTATGTTAAAACATATCGCTTGCCGAAGGCAAATATCGCTCCCGAAGGGAATATCACAAATCCCATCAGGGATTTATATCGCTGCGTGTTCTCCGTTAAGGATAACACGCTAAGTAAGGTCTGTTTTTTGTTATTTGTGCCTTCTTGGCTGCGGTTATTAACCGAAAACAAGCCAGAGGTAGATATACGCGGGGATAATTGCCGAGATGGTGAACGGGATACCGATCTTGAAGAAGTCGGAGTTCTTAACCTCGTAGCCCTCTTTTCTGAGGATACCGATACCGGTGATGTTGGCAGAAGCACCGATGGGTGTGCAGTTACCGCCGAGGGTTGCGCCCGAGAGAAGTCCGAAGTAAAGGACGGTGGGATCAACCTTAAGCGCGGCCGCAAGTCCCGCGATAACAGGGATCATAGTTGCAACGTAGGGGATGTTATCAATAAATGCGGAAATAAGCACGGATGCCCATACGATAACGGTATAAAGAAGGAACAAGTTGCCGCCTCCGAGCTTAGCAAGAAGGTTTGCTGCCGCGTCAATAACGCCCTGCTCCGAAATACCGCCAATCATAATAAAGAGACCGAGAAGAAGTCCGATGGTCTGGAAATCTATCTCCTTGAGAGGAGCGGTTATAGCCGAGAGATTTCTCTTCTTGCAGAAATTATATACAAGGCCGATCACGAGCAATACACAGCAGATAAGACCGTTTGTTATATCGGGCTTGTTGGGAATGAAGGATGCGCAGATAAGGAGCACTATCGTGCCGACGAGAAGAACGGTGGGAACGTAATCGGTAACCTTTGTACGCTCACCGGTCTTGGGAATAGCGGCCTTTTCCTTTCTGAAGAGGAAGGCGATAATAAGAGCAGAGAGAATCGCGCCAAGCTCAACCGCGAAGAACATACCGGGTCTTCCCTTATACCAGAAGAAATCGGTAAAGCTCATTCCGAGAGCCGAGCCGAGCATAATTGCGGTCGTGTCTCCAACAAGCGTTGCGGCTCCCTGAAGATTCGAGGATACGGCAATCGCAATAATAAACGGAACGGGATTAGTGTTAAGCTTCTTACAGATCTCAAGCGCAACGGGAGCGATCATAAGAACGGTAGCAACGTTATCCACAAATGCGGAAATAACACCTGCGAAAAGCGCCATTGCAATCGCCGCCCACTGTACGTTGGGAACCTTCTCCATTATGAGGTCGGCGAGAAGCTCAGGCATTTTGCTCTCGATGAACAGCGCTACAAGTCCCATTGTACCCGCGATCATCATAATAACGTTAAAGTCAATCGTACCAAGCAGCTTCTCTATCGGGAGCATACCCGTGACTACGAATATGAGTGCCGAGCCAAGCGCTATGTACGGTCTGTACTTGCTGAAAACGAGCATCAGAACGTATGTAACTGCGAATAAGATAATTGCCCAAATCATAATTTATCTCCTATAAAACATCAATCGTATTCATCCTGAGAGCCGGTGGGGTTGACGATACTGTATCCTACGTTTACAAGGTGGTCCGCAACTCTCTCGAGTCCTACGACCACAGATGAATAGTAGGGGCTGACGTCAACGTTACAGTTGCCCTCGGCAAGACGGGCGAAGTGACTTGCTATAAGGCTCTTCTTCTTACCGTCGACGCTCTCCTCAAGATCCGCAAGCGCGGGGAGCTTATCTCTGTTGAGATTCTCAAAGGCATCCTTGGAGATGGCGAACATCTCATTGACACTCTCGCGCATAGAAGCGATCTCGCCTCTCGCCTTCTCGGAGAAGCTGATCTTCTTGGCGATCATCTCTGTACCGATCTCGTGGAAGTTCTCGGCGTGGTCACCGATTCTCTCAAGGTCGTTAAGCACGTGGAAGTAGGAGCCGATAACTTTCTCATCGCTCTGATCTACACCGGAGGAAAGCTGAATAAGGAACTTGGTAAGAGCGCTGTTGGTAAAGTCGATGATCTCCTCATTCCTTCTGATGCGCTCGTCGTGCTCAAGCGAGCCCGTATCCATAGCTACGAAGGAAAGAGTCGAGTTCTCCTCAACCAAGGAGAGCATATAATCCATTTCCTTCTTAACCTGCATAAGTGCTACGGGAGGCATGCTGAGAAGTCTGTCGTCAACAAACTTAAGTGTAAGATTTGTTTCTGCCTCGTTTTTATCCTTAATAACCAGACAAGAATACTTAACAAGCTGTTTAACAAACGGAAGAAGCACCAAGGTCGTGGTTACGTTGAATATAACGTGGAAAACGGATACTCTCATCTGGAGCGACATAGGATCGCTGCCCGGGAAGAGAGACACGAGGAGGTTTACTACAGGCTCTCTGAATATCCAGATGATTGCAGTAAACAGTATAGTACCGATCACGTTAAACGTGAAATGTATAAGAGCAACGCGCTTGGAATTAGCGTTAGCGCCTACGGATGCAAGAAGCGCGGTAACACAGGTACCGATGTTTGCACCGAGGATGATAAACAGAGCAAGGTCAAGAGGAAGCACCCCTGCTCCAACCATGGTGATAACGACACCGGTGGAGGCAGACGAGCTCTGGATAAGCGCGGTGAATATAACGCCCACAAGGATCAGAAGAAGGGGGAAATCAATCTTCTTGAACACCTCGGTGAACATATTCTCAACCAAGGGATTACCAAATGCCTGCTCACTGCTCATAACCTCAAGTCCGACGAAAATAAGACCGAGACCGCTAAAGAGGCTGCCAATGATCTTTATCTTCTCCTTCTTGAAGAAGCCCATCATAACGCCCGCGAAGGCGAGAAGGTACATTGCCATATTGAAGTAATCGTTCTTCAGCGCGACAAGGACACCGGTAATGGTCGTACCGATATTAGCGCCCATTATGATAGGCGTTGCCTGCATAAGAGTCATAACTCCTGCGTTAACAAGACCTATGACCATAACGGAGGTGGCAGACGAGCTCTGGATAATTGCCGTCACACCCGCGCCTATACCAACACCTGAAAAACGGTTATTGCTTATCTTTTCAAGCAGGCTCTTCATTCCCTTGCCTGCGCTCTTTTCCAAAGCGTCGCCCATAAAGTTCATACCGACGATAAAGACGCCGACACCCGCGAGCAACCAGATAAGGCTTTGGATCAATTGCATAATTTCACTAGGGGATAACATTGTTGTCTCCTTTCAGACACATTGCGTATGGATTTTTTAACAAAAGCCACGTGACAAAAATGTGCTTCGAGGTCGGTGTAATGCCGACTCTTTTCACATCACTATCTCAGACAGCCGTAGTCGGAGCCATAATTTTTGACCAATCTCGCAATGACACCATACCCGACCATTTTACATTATAACATAATTTCACTAAAGAAACAAGATAATTCGCCCACTTTTTTTAACGTACGTAAAAAGATATACAAGACTGACGTTTTTGCGGCTTACAATACACTCTTACTCAGGTATCAGAGTCCGCCTTCTCCATAAAGTACATACGGGAGGAGAAGTCACTGAAGAAGCGGGTATTCTCGTCAAAGCCTGTGCCCGCAAAGGAGGCTTTAAGCTTGACGCCCCTCATAAGAGTACTGCCGTAAGCGGTGTAATCCTCGACCTCGCCGGGCATCTTAACAAACTTGTCCACGATGTTGTGAACGAGAGAATCGTACTTGATATGTATAGGCGAGAGCATATTCACAAGGTCGCCAAAGGGCTTGATCCTTACCTTGCGCTCGATGTTGTAGAAGTGATATTTCGTGTCCTTGTCAAGCCCTCTCGGGGAGAACTGTGCGAAGGCGGTATTGGGCTCGGTGAGCACCTGAAGGAGCATTCCGACCGCCCTTGTGCCGTCCTCGCCGACGCAGGTCCACTCATAGAAATTATCACTTCTGCCTCGGTAAAAGTACCCGAATTGAAGAACCTCGCGCCATTTTTTGTAAAGAGCGATCTGCTCTCTTATCTGCTTTTTCTCCTCGGCGCTCATATCACACAGGTTACATTCGTAGCCGAGGACTCCGAATGCCGCTACGTCAAATCTGGTAGCCAAGGGAGTCATACGTAGCGTCTGATGATTGGGACACGCGGAGACGTGCGCGCCGACTGTGGACATAGGATAGCCGTAGCTATAACCCGTCTGCCCCTTTACGCGGTAGATAGCGTCGGTATCGTCACTCGCCCAAATCTGCGGGAAGTAGGAGAGGATACCGAGGTCGAAGCGGTTACCGCCCGAGGCACAGCCCTCAAAGAGTATCTTCGGGAATCTCTCGGTAAGGGTGCGCACAAGTCGGTAGAGACCTATCATATAACGGTGCGATACCTCGCCCTGCCTCTCGGCGGGGAGATACTGCGAGTAGTAATCCGAGAATATTCTGTTCATATCCCACTTGACGTAGGAGATGTTAGCAGAGGAAAAGACTGAGCTCATCTGCTCGATAAGATAGTCCACGACCGCGGGATTGGTGAGGTCGAGTATGCGCTGATTTCTGCCCTCGGAATGAGGCTTGCCGGGAATCTCAAGAGCCCACTCGGGGTGAGCGCGGTAGAGGTCGCTGTCCACGTTTACCATCTCGGGCTCAACCCATATGCCGAAATCGAGTCCGAGCTCGTTTACCTTATCGCAAAGGCGGGAAATTCCTCCCGGGAGCTTCTTCTTATTGACGTACCAGTCACCGAGAGAGCGCTTGTCATCCTTTCTCTCACCAAACCAGCCGTCATCCATAACGAAGAGCTCAACACCGACGTCTCTGCCCTCCTTAGCAAGCTTTAAGAGCTTGTGCTCGTTGATATCAAAGTAGGATGCCTCCCAGCTGTTAAGGAGCACGGGACGCGTCTTTTTCTTCCACTCACCTCTGACTATACAATTTCTTACAAAGGCATGCATACGCTGACTCATACCGTTGTAGCCGTCCTCGGATACCGTCATAACCGCCTCGGGGGTTTCGAAATACTCACCGGGATTGAGGAGAATTGTAAAGCTCGCGGGATTAATACCGCTGACAAATCTGGTCTTGCCGTGGCTGTTTACCTCCGCGCACTCATAGTGATTGCCGCTGTAAACGAGGTTGAGACCGTAGCAAAGTCCCTTATCCTCGGTGGTTTCGGGACGGGAAAGCATAACGAAGGGGTTAGCTCTGCTTGACGAGGTGCCTGCGTAGGTGGAATTTATGCACTTTCCTGCCACCACGCTTGTATCGTGGCGGTACATTTCCCTTGCCCAGCTACCGTTGAAGGTAGTAAGGACGTAGCACGAGTCCTCGAAGTCGAGCTGTGTACTCATAAGTCTGTTAAGTCTGATGCTATCCGAGGAGGTATTCCTGAGCCTTGATGAGCGTGTGATAACGTCGCGGTCCTCAAATACGGCGTAGACAAGCTCGAGGGTCAGGTCATAGCCTTTGTCCTTCAGGGTAACTGTGAGCTCGTGGACTGTTCCCTCCTCCTCATAGGATGAAGGCAGAGTCGCAAGAGGAGTCTTGCCCTCGCGGATAACGGCAGAATCAAAGAGAAAGTCCTGAGTATAGCTGCCGTCGGCGTGCGTGATCTCTACGAAGGGCTCACGGATATCGCTCTTGCCGTAGGAGGACATCTCAAGACGGATATTCTCGAGCGAGAGATTCGGGAATTTCTCATTATACACGTTTGAGTTACCGGGTGCGAAGGCCTGCTTCTCCATAAGCGGCGCGGCATCCCCCGCCTCTCTTATTTCAATTTTTTCTCCGTAGTAAAGATGCTCAAGATGACCGCTCTCCAACACGCGGAAGGCGTAGGTCGTATTCTTTGTATCAAGTACAAATACCTTATCAAGCTGTCTTATCATAGTAATACCCTTTCTCATCAGCGGAAAATATATTTACCACAATTATATCACACGCTAAGTAAAAAATCAACATACGCAAATAATATCGGCGTATATTTCGGAGCTGCGCGGCGAAAATAAATGTATCACCTAAAAGGAGTTTATAAAAAATGATTGAGCAAGATACGATAAAGCTGCTTCGCGAATGTGACGCGGGAATAAAAATGGGAGTAAAGTCAATCGAGGACGTCGAGAAATACGTCAAGTCGGGTGAGATGAAAAAGATTCTCTCAAGCTGTAAAAGTGAGCACGAAAGGCTCGAGGAGGAGATCGACGCCCTGCTTGAAAAATACAAGGACGATGGCAAGGACCCGAATCCCGTAGCGGTTGGAATGTCGTGGATGAAAACAAGCCTGAAGCTCGGACTCCACGCTACGGACGCGATAATCGCAGACCTGATGACCGACGGCTGCAATATGGGAGTTAAGTCTCTGTCGGGATATCTCAACCAGTACAAGGCGGCAGATGAAAAGTCCAAGGATATAACGAAAAAGCTGATAAAGCTCGAGGACAGACTCGCGACTGATATGAGGGCATATTTGTAAGGTTTGGATTTAAGCTTTTCTTATTTTACCAATGTTATTATCGGGCAGTTTAGTGATTTCAAAATTATGAACAGAAGGTAAAAAATGACTTTAACCGCTGTTTTCATCATTGACATTGCACACTCGATGTGATATACTGTTAATATAGTTTTTTATTTGGAGGCTTAATATGCACTGGGCTTGGTGGTGTCTTTCTATCATCGGCGGTCTTGCCGTTTTAGTACTTTTAACTTCACTTATTTGCTTTCTTAAGGTGTTCTATTCACCGAGGAGAAGGCCCCTCGGTCCAGACGAGTACGAGATACCCGACGGCGAGATATACGAGGTCTACCGCGACGATATGATAGGCTGGACCAAGCAGATACGAGCTATGCCCCACGAGGACGTGGAGATCAAGTCGCACGACGGTCTTACCTTGCGCGGCAAGTATTACGAGCAGACTGCGGGTGCGCCCGTCGAAATACTCTTCCACGGTTACAGAGGCAATGCCGAGAGAGATCTGTGCGGAGCTGTCGAGAGAGCCTTCAAGGTAGGAAGAAACGCTCTTATAGTCAACCACAGAGCGGCAGGCACAAGCGACGGACACGTCATAAGCTTTGGTATAAATGAAAGGCGCGACTGCCTTGGATGGATAGATTTTGCAATCAAGAAATTCGGTGAGGACGTCAAGATCGTTATCACAGGAATCTCGATGGGCGCGGCAACGGTAATGATGGCATCGGGCGAAAAGCTGCCGAAAAACGTTATCAGCGTGCTCGCCGACTGCGGATATACGTCTCCAAAGGAGATAATCTGCAAGGTGGTCGAGGATATGAAGCTCCCTGTAAAGCTTCTCTACCCCTTTATCAAGCTCGGCGCGAAAATATACGGCGGATTTGACCTTGAGGAGGCGTCAGCTATCGACGCGATGAAAAAATGCTCAGTCCCGATTGTATTCGTACACGGAGATGCCGACGATTTTGTTCCGTATGATATGAGTGTAAGACTCTATGAGGCGTGCGCCTCCGAGAAAAAGCTGCTCATAACCGTACCCGATGCAGGTCACGGTCTCGCCTTCCCCAAGGATCGCGAGGGATACGTAAATCAGCTCAACAAGATATACGATGAGTGGAATATACGATAAAAGTATTGACATTTTATGGATATCGTGGTATTATAGTGGCAAGGAGGAACAAAAAATGATTAAAAGACTTATTTCTTTGTTTATTTTTTTAACATTTATTTCTTTCCTATCTGTAACCACCGCATCTGCATTATCTAATTCAACTGATATTTCCAACAACTCGCCTTATACTTATAACGAAAACTTGAGAGTTGCTAAAAAACCTACGGCCTCTCAAAAAAGAGATGATAAATCATACTCTGATACTACCATTGAAGACAATTTCAGCGAAAACAACTCTTTAATTTTTGAAGGTGAAACTCATATCGATGAGCTGTCTATGACATCGACTTCCACCACAACCATATCTTCCAGCTCAGGCGGAACATTATTTCTTGATTATACAGGAGAACTTAGTAACATCTCCAATATTATTTACACACGCGTCATATATTTACCTGCAGAGCAAGTTGTTTTTTTGCAACATGCAATTAATTCCGGGAATGCATTAGATGATACTATATCATATTTAATGGGTATAGGCACAAGACTCATTACCGATTCAATAACAAAAGAGATAGCTAAACTTTTAGGAATTTCTTCAACTATAACATCCGTACTTACCGACCTATCTATTGGATACGTTGTTTACTGTTTAAACAATCTAGAAGAATGGGATTTAACAGATGCAATCGAAAATAGCACGACCGGAAAAATAAAAATAGTTTACTACTATTACACTAATTCAATTTCCTACCCGTACTATATGGAGTATGAGGTTTTCGAGCCTTGGAATTCATCAAATATCGATATCCCTGAAGACTATGACTATATTTGGCTTAACGGTAGTTTTGTATATGAATACGGTGATCCTGATTGTACACACAGTTACATAAATTTCACTTCTCAAAATTCTACCACTCATGCATCAGCGTGTGAAAAATGCGATAATGTAGAAGTGTTTACTCATAATTTTCAAACATCCGCTTCTATCAATCTGTTGTATCACGAAGTAGTGTGTACTGATTGTGGCTATTCCAAAAACGAGAGGCATTTGTGTAGTTGGCAGTCTCAAGATGCATACTCACATATTGGACTATGCAGTTTGTGCGGATTTACAAAAACAGGATACCATTCAGATAACTATAATGAAATCCTTGGAATCTGTAATACGTGTGGATATAAAGGCGCTGTTTCTCTTAGATCCATTTTTTCAAAATCGCCTTACGTTAGAGAATAACTTTGATAGATAACAGAAATATGAAAAAGAAAAAAATCATTATTACATCAATTGTCAGTGTTTTGTATACTGCATTAGTTTCAGCATCATATATGCTTAAACAATATTATGCGTATTATTCAGGAAGAAGCACGCTATTTGAAGTACTCGGTTGGATTTTTACATGTACGTATCTTTGTATAACGCAAAAGCTTCTCGATCGTCAGATAGCGCGTTTAATAACTGTCATCGCAGTTGCGATATTAACCGCACTGATCATATTTTTCGGTGTATCTCATATACCTCCTCTGCCAATTAATTAATTTTTATATTCATTTATCCAAGCAAAAGTATATTTTTTGAAGAATGAAAAAACGCTTGTGTACGAACTTTGAGCGAGTTCACAAGCGTTTTTTGTTTTTATTTGCTATTTCTCTTTTTCTCAAGCTCTATTTTGTATATCTCCTCGGTTGCGAAGGACAGCTTGGTGATAACGTCACGCTTTGTGGTATAGCAGTAGAAGGAGTCGTTCTCGGTGGAAATATCCACAAGGTCAAAGGGCTTGATACGAAGGAAATCATACTCTACGTGCAGGCTGTTAGTCTGTAAGGGTGTACGCTGGATGCGGTAATCCTCGCCGCGGTAGTGACCTGTGAGAATAAAGCCATGCTCGGGGTCGTGAGTAAGCTTTCCAAAGCCGAGAGGCTCGTATTTATAGCATCTCGGTAAGGAATAGACCTCGACGTCATCTTCGAAGGAGTACTCGCCACGCTCGATCTCGGCGCGGACCTGCTCCCTCTCCCACTCGAACCAATCGGGGATATGCGAAAACTCTGTCTCGCCCTCCTTTGCGGTGAGTGTGCTATCCTCATTCATATACCATCTCTTGCCGCACGCCTCACAGAAGAGCTCCGCGCCCTCGGAGGACATTTTGTGCTCGGTCTTACAGTTAGGACACTGATAGAGTATCTTGTTAAGTCCCTCTGCGCGGTAAGGCTCGGTTATGAGTATACCGTTGTCCTTCTGGTACTTATAGTCATCGTAGGTAAGAGCTTCCTTAAGTCCTGCGTTTATCTCCTCCACCGACATTTTCTCAATATCCTCGGGATCCCAGAGCTTGGTGAAGGTGGTATAAAGCGGCACCTTTCTCTTCTTGCGGAAGTTCCAGAAGGGAGAATGGAGATAATTGCCGTGATGTAGCGCGATAACTACGGGCACCTTGCTCTTCTTGACGAGCATACCGAGTGACTCGGGAAGATATGACGTTGTGCCCGCGGGAGAATATCTCGCCTCGGGATACATACAGAGGACGTCACCTCGCTCAAGCACCTTGCGGATAGACTTGATAAGGTGGAGGTCGGTGGTGAACTTTCTTGTGCAGATAGCGCCTATCCACTCAAGAAGCCAGGCTCTCATATAAAATCCGTCGATGTTTACGACGTTGTTTACTCTATGGGGATAGGTGCAAAGAGATACCATCTCAAAGTCCACGAAGGACATATGGTTGGAAAGAAGAAGATACGGAGGCTTAAGTCCCTCGACGTTGATCTTCTCTACCTTATGCTCCTTGCCTATGAGCATTATCTTTGAGAGCACCTGGATAAGCCAGGTCAGGTATCTCGGCTGACGGATCGGATATTTCGCTGTTTTATACTTTTTCGGGTTCTTATAATTTACTTCTATATTGTCCATTTTGCCTCGCGATGTACATTCTTATGGTAATTGTCAATTTATTATACACTAATCATAGGAAAAAGGCAAGTGTTTTTTAACTATTCGTTAATAAACGGCGGCTTTCGGCAAATTCTCTTGACTATTTTCGCAAGCGGATATATAATGAACTTGATAATACACGCTGAAAAAAGCATTAAAGGACCGGCAATATGACAAAGTATCCTATAATTCTGGTGCACGGAATCGCCCTGAAAGAGACGAAGTTTATCCGTGCCTTCGGTAAAATTGAATACACGCTGAAAGAGGCGGGATATGACGTCTATACTGCGGGTACAGACGGCTTTGGCACTATCGAGTCAAACGCTGAGCAGCTCAAGGAGATAATCCTCGGGGTGTTAGATAGCACGGGCGCTGATAAGGTCAACATCATAGGGCACTCCAAGGGCGGACTTGATTCAAAGTATATGATAAGAGAGCTTGATATGGCGGATAAAGTCGCCTCGCTCACAACACTTTGCACTCCGCACCGCGGCTCGGCTATCGCAACGCAGCTGTGGAGTCTGCCCATGTGGCTGAAGAAGGTGCTCACCTTCTTCATAAATGGCTTCTACAAGCTGATAGGAGACAAAAATCCCGACTCTATGAAGGTGTGCGAGCAGTTGAAAAAGGCCGAGGGTGAGGTCGAGGAGGAGAGCTTCTCCGACAAGGTGTATTGCCAGAGCTACTCGACCAAGCTGAAAAGCGGTAAGGACTGCGTGCTTATGGCTGTGCCGCTCACGCTCTATAACCACACCGAGGGGATCGAAAACGACGGTATGGTCTCAGAGGAGTCGGCGAAGTATGAGAATTATCGAGGAGAGTGTCTTGACGACTCAGTATCTCACACGCAGATAGTCGACTTTCTGGCAAAGAGGAAGAACAGACGGCGTATACTTGATTTTTACGTCAGTCTTGCAAATGAGCTCGGAGAAATGGGATATTGACGTGTGTTTTTCTACGGAAAGCCCATGACGCCTTGTGTCATGCATTGTGCCTATTGGCACATTGATTGAAATTTGATATAAAAAGCAGAGAAAAAATGGTTTTTGCCATCTATTCTCTGCTTTTCTGATTTAGTTGATTATTTTACGAGAGAGTCTGGTCAGTAGCTCCGTAAGCGGTACTATCAGGAATCCGAGACCGAGGTTTGAGAATCCGTGGATAAGGTCAAACGGAATTCCGGAGATTATCCACGCCACGGTCTGCTCAAAATTCAGGCCAAACATCAATGCCTGAGCCGGCGCATAGAGCGTGCCAAAGGCAAAGCCGTGAAGCGCGCAGATGACCGAGTAGACGATGTATGCGACCTTTTTGGGCATATTTCTCGGCAGGAGCATCGTAATGCCCCAGAGAATTGTCCAGATGTAGGTGTACGGAAGCCACCAGAGGTTAAAGCCCGCAAAAAGTCCGTTAAGCATAACGTAAACGTATATGGGAATAAGCGCCTTTTTGCGATAGACTACGGTATAAGTCACGGTCAACATTCCAAGCAGGTGGATATTGGGGAGCGCCTCCATAATGACCTTGGACGCGAACATTATCGCCCCAAGCATTGCAAAGATGCACATTTCCCTCACGTTGACCGAGCCGTGTCTGACGTTCTCTTTTGTCATTTATTCCTTGACCAGCTCGTAGTGCTCACCGTCTGCGATTACCGCGCCGTCAACGCCTACCATCATCATCTCACCGTTCTTATAGAAGCCCCAATAGGTGCCGTCCTTGTCGTAGTCAGCCTCAATGCCGTTAACAAACTTAACGTAAAGACCAAACTGGCTTTCCTCGCCTGCGATAAGCTCGTGCTCAAGGAGAGCCGCGCCGAGTGTCTCCTTATCGGTGTGGATGGTGAAGGTGATCGACTGATCCTCCGCCTTTACCTCAACCTCGACTGTCTTTGCGCCCTCGCCAAACTCCATATCGCGGCGGTAGGTTGCATTCTCCCACGCGCCCGTCTTCTCTACCGTGTTACAGGACACGAGAAGCGCGCAGATCATAAGAACAACAAGTGTAAGTGATACGATTCTTTTCATTTTTTCTTTCCTTTCGTTTATGAAATACAAAAGGATAAAATAAAAAACTCTTCCCTATGGGAAGAGCTGACGAAAAAGGATACCCTGCCGTATCCTGATAGCACTCCTCCCTTCCTTTGCCCAAGAGATTTTTACGAGTCGCAAAACGATAAGCATTCCGACTTAAGAGCTATGCTCAATTACGGTAATGGCTGTTGCCGAGGATTTACACCTCGATTTCCTTATCCCCGAATACGAAAAAGTACCCGACAACGGGCGTCATGAGCGCCCGATGAGTTGCGTTTATTCTTTTGTTCGGTTTATTTTAGCATATTTCGAGGTGATTTGCAAGTGGTTGCATAAAAAAAGAGCTCAAAACGAGCTCTTTTTGTGTTTATTTCTTCTCTTTTTTGCTTCTGAAGATGGAGATATAAAGAGGTATTGCGATGATTGCGAATACCGCGCCGACGAGGAGTCCGCACTTCATACCGAGCTGCTCGCCCGACATACCAAGGTCCGAGGCAACTTCAAGCATACGGGGGCTTGCGGCTACTACGTCGGTGATAATGCCGACAAGCTCGGGTCCAACGGACGCGCCGAGGTCTCCGCCCGCCGCCATAAGCGCGAACATAACAACACCGCCTGTGGGAATACGCTCGGAAACCGCTATGAGGTTACCGGGCCAAAGCATAGATGCGGCAAAGCCGGTGAGCGCGCAAGCGATAAGACCGATGATGGGGCTTGATGAAAATACTGCGGTGAGATAGCATACTGCGGCGGCGATAACGCCAGCGATAAGTATTCCCTCTATCCTCTTGCCATACTTTGTGTAGAGTGTTCTGCCGAGACCGAGAGTAAGTGCAAAGAGCGCCGCGCCAAAGACGTCGCCGTATATCTTGGGAATGCCTAAGGCAACCTCGGTAAAGCTCGATGCCCACTGAGCCATGGTGCACTCGATAGCGCCGCCAAGGAAGATGGCGATAACGGATAACCACATAACCTTGCTCTTATAGATGGGAGTCGAGGCATCCGCCTTTGCGCCGACGTTAAGCTCGGGAAGCTCTGCGCCGAGATAAAGCACAAAGGACAAAAGGGGTACGAGAGTGAAGATGAGCGTGAGTATCTGCCAGGAATCGCTCGAGAAGATAAGAAGGAAGAGCGAGCCGAGAGAGATGACGCCTACCGCACCCCAAGCGTAGATGGAATGAAGCATACTCATATCGCGGTCGGGATTGTCCGACGGAAGCGCGGCGATAACAGCGCTGAGAAGAACCTCAGCAAGACCTGAGGATGCTGAAAATACGATAGTGCCGATGACAAGTCCGAGATATGCGCTAGACGGAAGGAAGGTCGGCCAGGCAACGAAAATGACAAGACCAAGCACGCTGATAAGAGGCGTCAGCTTTACCGTCAGGGGTATATTAAACTTATGTGAGAAAAAGCTGAAGACGAGGTCTATAAGCAGCTGTGTCGAGAAGTTCAAGAGTACCAAAAGGCCGAGAAGCGAGAAGGATATCCCGAACTTGTTGTGGAAGGTCAGAAAGAGTATTGGAGGCAGATTGCCGATGACCGCCATAGCTACGTTCATACAGTAGCAGGCAGATCTGATGCGCTTGGTGTTTGTCATTTTTCAAAAGTCCTTGTTTGCGTTTTAATCGTTTATTGTTGTTTTTTGACTACTTTAGTTATTATTTTATGCTTTATTCGAGTGATGAGCTATCTCCTTTTAGTCCGCAGATATTGCTTCTGCTCGTCTGTGATACGGTAGCTCTCACACGCCTTTTGTATCGTCTTATTATGAACCCAAGGAGCGAGTCTTGAGTTATCTATGATTAGAGCGGTGTCGTCCCATCTCTTGGCAAGTGCCGTAGCAAAATACCAGGCTATCATCATATTGACGTAGTATTCGTCACTCTCAACACCTGCTACCATATCGAGAAGCCTTGGTTCAAAATTCTCACCAAGATAATATACCATCAGCATCTCGATCGCAAAGCGTACTGTATAGGTGCGCTCCGACTTCAGCCATCCTTCGATATGAGGTATCAGCCTTTCGGTATTCTTAGGAAAGCTTCGCGGTCGGAGACCGTCGCAGGTCGCCCAGTTATCCACATAGGGTAAGAAGCGCTCAAGCTCGCCAAGGCAGGTATCGAAGTCCTTTATCTCATTTATAAAGAATACGTGGAGGCTGTCCTCCTCGAGATACCTATGAGGCAACGAGGACATAATAGCCTCTCTTCCCTCGCCCTTGCTAAGCTCCTTTGCATATTTTCTGAGGACGGGAGCTCTTACGCCTATAATGCGTTCTTTATCAATATTCGGGATAAGCGATGCTGTGAAATCGCGGTATTTCCCGTCTTGGAGCTCAAAGAGCCGCTCAATTATTTTTTCCTGCATAAGGAACTCCTTTATCAAAGCTTGATCTTCACATTCTCACCGTCCGAGCTCTCAACCTCGACGACGTACCAATCCTTATGTATTTTTCTTGATTCTTTTATCACTCTATAAAGTCTCTTCAGATCACGTGAGCTAAAATTCTCAGGAAGATCTACGTGTGCTTTTTTTAAAAAGCTTAGGCCAAGCCTCGTAAACGCAAGACGGGTAGGAAAACGCAGGTTGAAGCTCTTGTTTTCGGAGGTAATACTGATCCTCATTACTCTACCTCTATAATTACTGTGTCTCCGTCCGAGCTTTCAACTTCGACAAGTCTGCCGATAACACCGCTTTCAATAAGAGTCATTATCTGAGCCCAATCAATGTTCACTCCTTTGGTCTTGCCACCGCTCACGGTATCAATAGAAACACCCATATCAATGCAAGCGCGGATAAGAGGCATAGGAATATTGACCTTAACCTTATCTCCATCGCTCGAATTAACGCGGATAAAGAGCATAAGCTCGTCAAAGCGCTTTCTGTCCTTTTCCTCAACATAAACTGCCGCTTGCTCCGCCTTCTTACCCGTGAGAAGCTCGTCCACCGTTGTACCAAGAAGCTCGGCAAGGTCGGGGAGCGCGGATATATCGGGGCAAGAGAGATCATTCTCCCACTTGCTTACCGCCTGAGAGGATACGCCAAGTCTCTCGGCAACGTCATCCTGCCTGAGTCCCTTTTCCTTTCTCTTTTCCGCTATTCTCATTCCAAGAGTCTGTTTCATTTTTTCTGTTCCTTTCGATATGTAGAATTTGCGAGGCATTGCTCCCTCGCTCTACATTTATTCTACATCCTATCACGGCATATTTGAAGCGACGGTTAGTTGTTCCTGTACAACTGTTTGTTTAAAAAACACTCAACCGACGGTTGTTTTCTTGAAAAACGGCGAAAAATTACTTGTTTTTCTTATCTGCGCACGCCTTGCCGAAGTACATAAGCTCCCAGACTGCGGAGGGCTCGGTAACCGATTCGACTACCTCGCCGTTCTCGATCTTCTCAATTGTAGCGCTTCCCTCAAAGCGAAGGTATGAGCCCGAGAAGCCTATGAGCTTTGCGGCAAATTTGGTAACACCCGAGAGCAGATTGATAAAGTTCTGCTTGGAAATATCGCCCTTACGGTCGTAGGTGATGCGGTAGAGCTCGCCACCCTCGGTGGTGTATTCGTAGATCACCTTATTGTATACCGGCTTGCCTGTGGTCTTGTCGGTGTACTCGTCGGTAGGAAGGAATTTAAGAGTGTGGTTGGAGTTATCTCCGAGGATCTCGCTGCCCTTGGCTATCATAAAGACGTCGTGGTCCTTATAGCCGTACTTCTTCTCTGCTGTGATCCAGGACGAGATGACCTTGTAATCACCGATCTTTGCTCTGCCCCAATACCAATGGTGCATAAGCTCAAGCATAACAGCGTTGCCCCAGTTGTGATCGTGGTAGCCCGAGCCCTCAAGGTGAAGCTCGCCCGAATCAAGGCTGAGGTCGGCGACGACCTTGCCATCGGGAATTGCGGGAAGCCAGGCAAAGTACTTCTCCTCTTTGTCACCAAAGAAGATAGAGCCCGTCTGCGAGCGCCACGCGGGGATCGTGCCGTCAAGAGATACTCTCGCCCTGACCTTCTCTCCATTAAATACTATGTCATAGTGCTTAAGGTCGCCCGTAATATGGCTGTCGCCGACTCTTACGTCGCACTTGTCCGTAGCGTAAAGGCTCTCCTCAATGCTCGCGCTGACAAAATCGTAGTAGCTCCTGCCGTCGGGCAAGGTGAGCTCCAGAGTAGCCTGCGGCTTTATCGGACCGTTTACCTCTATGGGTGACTTTGAGAAGAATATGATAACTAGCTTGGTGCCGTTTTCATAATGCGAGTCGAAGTACCACCACTCGTACTCTCCCTTTTTGCCCTCGGTGCGCGCACCGTCCTCCCAAATCTCTATTCTGTCACGGGTAAGACCCATTTTCTCATAATGCATATCGTCATCGGGATGTATTGATTTTAAAAATCTTTTCATTTTTCACCTCCGAAAAAACACTTTAAGAAGATTATAGCACTCTGCAAAAAGGATTGCAATAAGGAAAGTTAATTTTATTAATATTATTTCATAATGCGCGCAGAGGGGCGTACTTGACTACGGAGGCAATATGTGGTAAAATGAATTCAGGATATACGACAGGCCTTTCAAACAAGGCCAATCAACAATAGATATTTAGCGTAAAAAAAGGGAGAAAATTATGGATGTAATCGCACAGAAGAAAACGGGTGTTGGAATTATGTATTTAGCTTGTACATTTTTAGGACTTATCTTTTTCGGAATGGGCATTTCGGATGGAATAATAGTCATAGGTTTGCTTGGTCTGGTGCTAAGCATTATTTCCGGATACATATTCTTTGAGTACGTTTCTCTGCCCTATGATGTAATTAAAGTTGACACCGAGGGAAATCTTCACCTTCCCAAAAGCAAGGTTATCCCCCTATGCGATATTACGGATATATCCTACAGACGCGCCTCAGCGAAGGGCGTTCAGTACAAATGGGGCTCGGTAACTATAAGAACACATCTTGAGAAATTCAAATACGGATACATCAAGGATTGCGAAGAGGTAGCAAAGCAGTTGACCGAAATGATGCACCGCGCTAAATTTGAAAATCCCAAAAAAGACTAAAGTCGGCAAGCTCTCAAGACTGTAAACAACTGTAGTACCCTGATCATTTTATGATGCCATATACTTGGCATAAGCAAACTGGGAAATGAGACAAATATATGAAATTCAGATTTCAACTTACTAAAAAGAAGGAAATGAACCTGAACGCCGCAAAGGACTTTTGGCAATGGTTTGAGGAGAACGAAAAATCCATAATCAAACGATATAAAACCGACGGAAGACGCCTTGTTTTTGAAATAGATCAAAAGCTACAGCCTATATTCCCCTACTACAAAGGAGAGCTTGAGTTTCAACTCGGTTTCAATGAGGGGCGAGGCGAATTTTTCTTCTTCCATTTAAAAAACAAACATCTGATGCGAGACGGTGACACCCTCGGCACTCTTATGCCCGAAGCTGTCAAACAACGTTGGCGATACATTCTCTCGGAGTAAATTGATATGCAATTAATGAGGTAATCAGGATGAAAAAGTTATTAGCTTGTGTTTTAGTGGCGGTTTTAATGCTCGCTTGTATTACCGCTTGCGATTTGTTTAAAAAAGACGAAAAGGTTACTTGTGAGCAATATGAAAACTGCGCTGTTTTCACATTGGATTATTTTGAAGGCTCATACTCTATTAAACTTCCACGCACAGATCTTGGAGAGGGCGCAATCTACTATCAAGTAAACCTTGAACACGGCCGATTAGCTGTAAATTACAAGGATTCAGGTTTATTTGGCGAAGAACAAACGCTTGCAGAGTTTTGTGCAGATGATGAAATGCCGGTTGGCGGCTCAGGCGGTTATATCGAGGGCGATAAAATTGAAATATCCTTTGGAACACTAAGCCCCGTAAAGGGTGAAATCATTATAGCCTTTACCGAAACTGCGCTCAAAGCCGTTCACAAGGAATTGCAGCTCCACGAGCATAAATTTTATTATGAAACAAAAGAAGATGCTCATAAGAAAATCTATACTTGCGATTGCACCAACCTTGAAAAAAGAGATTTTAAGCCCCATTACGACGAGGATAACAACGGTAAATGCGACGAGTGCGAATATTACGTAGGTATATCTCACGAGTATCACGATTATTATTTTGATACGAATGAGGACTCGCATATGCAGGTGTTCACTTGCGGATGCGTATCCGAAGGCTTTGAGCCCCATTATAACAATGACGGCGACGAATTTTGTGATGCTTGCGGATGGAATATGTCAGGACACGTACATACGTGGGAAAATTACAAGGATGAGTTGGGACACGGTTGGGCATATACCTGCGGTTGTGATACGCCACCAAACTTTAGAGAGCACGAAGATGGTGATGGTGACGGTAAATGTGACGATTGCAAATATGTAATGAATGAAGTGCCGGATATTCAGGAAAACGGTCTTGTATATGAAAAAGACGGAGACGATAGTTATAGTGTCGTAGGCTTTTTAGGTGATGATGACGGTGTAGTCGAAATCCCCGATCTTTATAACGGACTTCCCGTACGCTATATTCGCGGAAATGCCCTTTACGGCTGGGAAAGTATAACAGAATTGGTGGTCGGTAACAACGTCCTGTGCATTGAGGGCAACGCCTTTATGCTCTGTTCTAATCTGGAAAAGGTTACGCTTGGCAGCAGCATTACACTAATTGATATGCAGGCATTTTTAGGATGCGAGAAATTGCAGGAAATAACAATTCCCGCGAGCGTTACCTTCATCGGCAGCGGCGCGTTCAGAAACTGCACACAGCTAAAATCAGTCGTTCTGGAAAATCCCGAGGGATGGTGTACAAGTGATGACGTATTTAATAGGCCCTTCCCCATCGAGGATATGTCTGACGCAGAAACCGTGGCTGAGTATTTCACAGACACTTACGTAAGAGTTGCCTGGTTAAAAGAGTAAGGCGGTAATGAAGATGAAGAAATTTATAGCATTAGTGTTGTGTATGCTGACCTTGTTTGCGCTCTCTGCTTGCTCCACTCCCGTATATCCCGGATTGCCCGATATAAGCGAAGATCCGATGAAAGGCATCGAGATTTACTGTTGGCAAGACGGCGGCGAATGGGAATGCGGCGGCACAGTAGGAACGAATAGACAAAAGTTCGATGAAGAAATACGTTCATTGCAGGTTGTAACGATACCTCAAATGAAAAGAATCCTCGAACAAAAAGGACTTACCGACTGTTTCCGCGTCATACTCGTTGACCTATCGGGCGACGAGGTAGTATATCTTGACGCCCTAGAAAACCTTACGCAAATTGCAACACTTGAAATGCAATTAGGTAGAGCTGAATGAAAGGCAGGTAAAGCGAATGAAAAAGATATTGGCTTTATGTTTGATGATTGTGTTATCAATGTCCTTATTGACTTCTTGCAGCATCAACACTTATAAACCAATTTCTATAAAATATCAAAATTCCGATTACGCCCCCTATCCCGATGGAGAACACAAAACGCTGTTGGTTGATTTACTTAACAATAGCAAATGGCATAATGACGTTGCAAAATGCGATTGTGATTATACCGTAATTATGAAGAATGATCGGGAGATTTTTTACCACAGCGAATGCGGAACGTTTATAGATTATGATTTCAATAAATCTCTGACGGTCAGTGAAGAAGATAGAGTTAAACTTAATGCTTACTTTGTCGATTCTATATGCAGAAGTGAAGTTCACTTTTTTGACGAAAATAACAGGTGTACCGCTTGTGGATATAAGTTATCCAAATAAAATGAGGTATAGCGAATGAAGAAAATATTAGCTTTATGCTTGACAGCAGTTTTATGCTTATGCGGTCTTGCATCGTGCAGTAGCGCACACAAAGAAAACGAATGGTTTTCGGAAGAAAAACTTACAAAATGTCTTGTAGGTGATTTGCCTACTATCACCAAAGATTACGTAAATCATAACGACGAGGACATTTACGCCGAGCTTACCGATAGCGAATTTAAGGCTTACGTAAAGTCGGTATATGACTATTTGTGTTCGCAAGCGTATAAATATCTTGGCACACGCGGAGAACAGGTCGGCACGTTGGCTGGCACTTTCACCACCTATTACTTCAAGCCTGCAACCGAGCTTTCTGAATTTTACGTTGACAGCGCTTATAGATTTGTTTATTCTGATGGCACCCTTGACGAGGACGGCGACTTGATTTTCTGCATTCTTTCGATTTATGACTATGAAGCAAAAAATCTCGAATACGGAACAAAGAATTTTGCGTATAACACCTTAATCACACTCGATTATAAATCAGAAGCACCTATGGGAGGCTTCTATGTTCTGAACGAGGAGGAACACGAGCATACTATTACCTATGTTTCCGCTGGCGAAGCAGGACATTTTGAAAACTATACGTGCGGATGTTCCCAAGATCTCGGAGCAGTGCCACATTATGATGAAAATGGTGACTATATCTGTGATGCTTGCGGATATGAATACGATGAATGCAACCATCAATGGGATGACGGAATAGAAATCGAAGGTGGTTTGGGTGGTTATGTTATGGAATATACCTGCTTATTGTGTGGTATCAAGGAAAGAGAAACCATAACGATTATTCCGCCAAGCGGAGTGAGCCATTCTATAAGCTATCAAAGCGATATAACTAAGGAGTTTTTGATGGAAGGTTTTGCACCGACAGAATCAAATCCCGGCGACACCGTAGTGCTTCGCACACATCCGATTATGGATGCAGACCTTGCTTTCTATGCTAATGGCATAAAGCTCACGCAAACTCATGCGGATTCTGATTATTGGGAATATGTTTTCACAATGCCCGACGAGGATGTAGTGATAACACACGAAATAAGTGACGGCTTCTTGTCCTAAAAGTATCAGGAAATATGAAAAAGATATTTTCAATCATTTTATTGCTCTCGTTTGCCTTATCTCTCACGGCTTGCGGTAAATCAGAGCCGAAGGAAATATCCTGTGAGGAAATTATAGCCGCATACAAGGATGCGGGTTACTCTGTTTTGTACCACGGGCATGAGAATGATACGGTGTATAATGATCTTGGAATATACTGTTCGTTTGAGATACGTGATCCAAACAACGAGGACAACTATATGTATGTGGACCGCTACTTTACCGAGGAAGAGGCGCAGGCGGCAAACGAGGAACAGCAGTTTAACCCTATTCTTTGGCTGTTCTTTGGTGTGTTTGGTGAGTGGCGTTGGCTTCATACCGGATATTACGGAGATTTGACCTATTCAACCTTTGACCGCAAAATGATAAAGCCGTTAAAGGAGCTTATGAAATAAAAAAGCAAAAACATATCAAAGGAGAAAAAACACTATGAAAAAAATCGTATCACTTGCAGCCGTATTGGCGGTATTCGCTATGCTTCTTGTTGGCTGTGCCGGAAAATTTGACATGGATAAGAGTATCGAAAAGCTTAAAGGTGAGGGTTTGACCGAAGGTATGTGCTACATCACAGAGGAAGAATGTGAACGTGCAACCTCGCTCACAAACAGCGAAATTGCGTTTATGGGCGGCGACTTTACGGTTGAAATCGTTAAGCAGTATGATTTGATTGAAAACGGCGACCATTCCAAGTCTTGCACATTTATTACATTCGCTACCGAAGAACAGGCCACTAATTTTGCTGAATTGAACATTGAATATTTTGCAAAGGGCGAAAACTCTAATAATTGGAGAATTGCACGTGACGGTTGTGTGGTTGTACTGACTAACCTTGACGTTGCTATGGACATTATCAACCTTGAATTTAAGTAATATAATAAGCCTGCGACGCACTTTTACGCGCAGGCTTTAATTACCAAAATACTTAATATTTTTGCAGAAAAAACCCCGGTGCAACCTAAAGTTGCGCGATAGTTGGTGGTGTTTTCCGGGGCTAAATGGTAAAATACTACCACGAGGGCGACAGTTGCGGCAGGAATAACTCTACGTATTCACCCCTCTATCAAAGGAAAACGGAGGTTTATTACTATGACTATCGGTGAGCGTATTGCAAAATGCCGTAAGGAAAAGAACTTATCACAAGAATATATAGCCGATCTGCTTGACGTTTCAAGACAAGCTGTATCAAAATGGGAAACCAACCAAACAGAGCCGGACACGAGCAACCTTATAGGACTTGCACGAGTCTTTGGCGTTAGCGTTGAGTATCTTGCAAACGGAGAGGAAGCGCTTCCGAAGGTCGTCTATGTGGAAAAGAATCTTCCCATATTCAAAATTATTGGCATTGTACTTATTACTCTTGGCGGTCTATCCCTCATACTCGGTGCGATTGTGCCTTTTATGTTTGGCATAGGAATTATTACGGCGGCGTTTGGAATACTTTTGATCTTATTAAATAAAGACGGTCTTATCATAGGGGCAAGCATAATCGCACTTGGTGTGGCTTTATTCATAATTCAAGGCTTCACGGGCGGTATTGATACACCCATAATGTGCTTGATTGCGGCTATCTCGGTTGGCTTACCTATTCTGACTTACGCCATTATCAAGCTCGTGAAAAAGATTAAGGCAGAAGAAACGATCAAGAAGCTCAAAGATAATCCTACGCTTATTAAGAGAATCATTATTGTAATCGTAATTGCTTCTATCGTTATTACAGCTATCGCTGTGCCGGCAAGCATAGCAAGTAAAAAACGCAGAAATGCTTTTGAAAAGGCTAAATTCTTTTCTTCCGAAAGGCTTTCGGAATTTATGGCTGTGGGCTTGCCCGCGCCGACGGATATTGATTGTACCAATTTGAACAGTGAAACGATTTTGTTTGACACCGATACGTATGAGTTTAACGAGTACCTTGAAAGCGTGTATAACTATTTAATTGGTAGGAACTTCAAGTATCTCGGAACACGCGGCGAGGTTATCTACGCAGAGGGAGAAGCCAAAACATACGCATTTTTACCGCACGACAAGGGCTTATACGGAGGCTATAGAAATTTTAGCAGTAACGAAACGCCCGATGATTATTACTTCGCTTATAGCAACAGCACCATGAACGAAGAAAACGGCGAAATTGAGTGCTGTGTAATTCACATAAAGCACGTAGAAAAATCTAAAGCTGTGATTGATGGTAAAATGTTCGTTTACAACACCATAATTTCCGTTTATCGTGAAAGTGTTTCGGAAGGTTACAAATATCCAACTTACACCATTGAATATGTAGAAAATGTTTGGCACGTTGACCTTGCTGATTATATACTCCCGAATCAACCCACATTCTCTTTGCCCGGCAAGGAAGTCACGGTACGAATAAAGCCACAGAGTGAGGACATTGAGCTTTGGATTGATGGCGGCAAACAGATTCAGCGCACCGCAATAACAGACGAGTATTGGGAATATACCTTCACAATGCCCGAACATAATATTAAACTATTGATTAGACCAAAATAAGAAGAATATAAAAGCCCGTAAGCGAGTTTTCTGTTAAGGAAACAAGCTTACGAGCTTTTTTATTTACAGAGAAATTATTGCATATACACAAATACTCCCTTGCCCCAGCCGGTTTTCTCACCTCGGGAGACAAGGTCGATATATGCGCGGCGCAGGGAGCTATCGGCAGGAAGGTGTGACACATCGCCGTCGTAGTTTGTGTCAAAGAGGCGCCAGACCTCGTTATAATTCTCATACTCACCCAAGGCTACAAGATCATAGTCATTCATAAAGGCTAAGAGATTGGAATCGGGCTTCAGCATCTGTCTGTGGCGTGGGAACAAAAGCCAGGAGCTACACACAAACGCGATAGTCTCAGCGAACTTTGGCGCGAAGAAGTCCTTCGCGAGTCTATAAGACTCGAGGGTGCTTTCACGGTCGAGGCGCGTGCCTGTCCTCGGGATATGAACGTTGATCACCTTGGTGTCGGGTGTGAGCTTTACCCCGCCCTTCTCGTATTCTCCGCCAAAGTCGACTATCTCAAATTGGAGTCTGCCCAAGGCAAAGCGAGTGAGGTTAAAGAAGCCTGAAAACCACTTTGCGACAAACGATCCTTTGATGCCGTATACGCACTTGCACTCGTCAAGCTTATACTTAAGGTCAAGGACTGACACGAGGAAGATCTCATCAGAAATTCCCGCCTCCTTGTAGTACTCGCGAAGCCTTCCGGTATAGCAAAGAAACAGAAGAAGCGCGCCGGTATACTCGTGTATTCCCGCAAGTCGGGAGAGCTCCTTCATACCTTCAAGTGCTGATTCATAGTCGATATTATACCCTGCATCATACTCGGATACAAGGGCGGATAGCTCGTCAGAGCAGGAGAAATGAAGCTTATCGTAAGCCGATAAGAGCTCGTAAATATCGTCCTTGTTATAGTCGCACTCCTGCATAAAATCTTCAAGATATTTTCTCATAAAGACGCTCTTTTGTAAATAATTATTGACTAAAATGTGGTTTTAAATTACGGATCATCCAAGCATACCGTCATAAGTCTCATAAGTGAGCTTCGCGGGATGATCAGGCATAATGAACGAACACTGCCAATAATCTCCGTCCCACGATTCCATCACAAGCTCCTCACCGTCGAGGTACAGATTAAAGCCAATATCGTAAGCCTTACCTATCTTTACGGTCACCTTTTCACCCGCCTTGTAATACGGATGGAGATCCTCGTAGAGCCAGCTGTTCAGCTCATAGTCGAGTTTATGGTAACCTGCAAGGGTGAGCTCGTTATCCACGGTGAAGTTAGCGGTAAGTGTAGTATAAACGGGCTTGTCATTTTCGTGAACGTGACAGATTACTTTTATACGGTACTGCCCCGCTTTAGATATATCGGCAAACTGCATAGAGTAGCTCTTCTCGTTAGTGCCGAGGGGTGAGAGCACGTAGGCTATCTCGATAAATGAGACGTCCGCTCTCATAGAGTTTATCCAATCACCATCTACATAGCGTTCAACGGTATATGCCGCGCCGTAGGTGACCTCATAGAGAGTGTTATTGACAAGCTTGGTGTTAAGCTTGACGTGCTCCTCCGAATAGTCAATGCTCTCTACCATAAAGGATACTCCGTCATAGGTCGTAGTTCCCTTTCCCGACTCAATATATGGATCGCGGCAGGCAGAGAGGCTGATCACGGTTGCAAAAATAAGCAATAAACAAAAAATTAATCGATTTATCCTTTTCATAACTACCTCCTTTATCCTATATGACAAGAAAAGATGCGAAAAGGTTACACTTATTCGATAATTACCTTAACATTTTTAAACAGCTCGGTGTTTACGGAAACGTAATGCTTGTATCCCTCGGGATTACTCTTGATAACGATCTCCTTGGTAAGCTCGACGGGGTTCTTATTTTCCGCTCCGTCGACGGTTGGCTTATCAATATCGGGCGCAAGCTTTGGAAGAACGTAGAAGTAGTCCTTATTTGCAAGCTTAATGCCGTCAACGACTATGCGCTCGGGGAGGTAGCAGGTGTAGCCGAAGTAGTGATTCTGCCATCCCGCGTTGATAAGGATAGGTGTGCCGGTGTTGTTTATTGTGATGTTCTTGAGAATAACCTCGCCCTGCCAGGTGCAGCCGTAGTCACCTCGGAGAGCAACAACGGTATCCGAGTGAAAGACCGTGTTCTCAACGTACAGAGTTCCTTCTCCGATAACGCTGAGCTTCTGATGGCCTATCTCACTGTTTTTAATAGTCGCGTTATACGTGCCCTGATGAGCGTCAAAGCGCGAGAAAATGCATCCGTCATAGGTAATATTCTTACAGAAGTTACTGCCCATTACTCCCCAGAAGGAGGGATCGGTAATATCGTTGGTCTGTCGGGAATTCTTCACCGTTATCGAGTTTGCGGAATTAAAGGAAAGCTCGTAGGTGCCCATAGAGTTATTCACATTGGTGGAGAGCTTATACACCTTATGACCGGTGAATACCGCGTTCTCGATAGTGACGTTATTACAATGCGAAACGGTCAGGAAGCCCGCGTAGGGCGCGCCGTTTTCACCCTCGTCGCTGATGAGGTGAGTGATGCCGTCTATCGTCACGCCCGAACGCTTCACGTTGATATTGCGGGCATAGTAGGTGTACTCACGAGGCGCCGCGTTGGCGCGTGTGATAAAGGTGCCGCCCGTGACGGTGATGGGCGTATCTCCTACGGGATACGCGACCGCGGAGGTGATCTTCTCGTAGTCCCACATAATAGGAGTCGAGGGATCAACGCATCCGTCCTTATCGACGAGGATAAGCTCCTGCTTGGGAGAGCCCGCATTGGCGTTAGGGCCAAAGCGGATATATTGACGCTCGTCTGCATTTGAGATATACAGAAGAACGGGAGTGGCAAAGCTAACGCCGACGCTACCCTGTCCTGCTTTGAGACCGGGAAGTCCCATCACCTCATATGAGGGCTCGTCAGGTGACAAATAAAACACGCTCTTTGTCCTCGCGGGATCCGTGGGGAGTATATTTCTGTCGTCTATGATGAAGGTCGCGCCTGTCCACACGGTGCTCGTTCTTACAATAATTGCATTCTCGTGCTGACCGAGATAATAGGTCTTGCCCTTATCGGCATAAACCGTCTCGCCCGTCTCGTTAGCGCGCTCGTGCGCCGCCCTTATAGCTTCAAAATCATCAGTCACTCCGTCGCCTACCGCGCCGAAGGCTGAATAAGTAAGCATTGACATATCGTTCTCCTTTTTATTCCTAAACGACCTCAACGTCACCGAACAGAATATTGTTCGGGGACACGTAATAGTTATATGAATTCGGATTACTCTTAATAATTACCTTCTTTGTCAAAACAACGGGGTTCTTGTTTTCACTTCCGTCTACCGTTGACTGATCGATACCCGTCTCAAGATTCGGAAGAACGTAGAAGGTATTGCCTTTGGCAAGAGTAACACCGTCAATGGTGATATTCGCGGGAAGATAGCAGGTATAGCCGAAATAGTGATTATACCAATTAGCATAGATAAGCGTGGGAGTGTTATTGGTATTGTTCAAGGTGACGTTGCGAAGAATTATGTCACCCTCCCAGGTGCTGCCGTAATCGTTTCTCAAATTGATAAGATTGTTGGAGTGTACTATCGTATTCTCCACTATCAGAAGTCCCGAGCCGATTATATTGAGCCTCTGGTGACCTATCTCGCTGTTTATAATAGTTGCGTTGTGAGTGCCCTTGTGCGCGTCAAAGCGCGAGAATACACAGCCGTCGTAGGTAAGGTTCTTGCAGTAGTTACTGCCCATAATGCCCCAATAGGTCGTGTCGGTAATGGAATTTGTCTGACGGCAATCCTTGAAGGTAACGTTGTTGGCGTTGCCGATGGAGATATCGTAGGTACCCATAGAATTGTTCGCATCGGAGGAAAGCTTATACACCTTGTGTCCGGTGAGAGTGGTATTCTTGACAAGGGTGTTGTTGCAGTAGGAAATATTGATAAATCCGTTGTACGGAGCTCCCGTATCTCCCTCTCCCTCGATAAGATGGACAAGTCCGTCCACAGTTACATTGGAGCGCTTTATCGCGATATTACGCGCGTAGTAGGTATATTCTCTCGGCGCCTGATTGGCAATCGTGATAAAAATGCCGCCTGTAAGGGTTATCGGCTTATCATCCGCGGGATATGCAACAACAGAGCTGAGGAGCGGATATTCCCAGAGAATGGGCGTGGAGGGATCGACGTTACCGTCCTTGTCAACGAGGATTATCTCCTGCTGACTTGCTCCCGAGTCGGCGTTGGAGCCGTAGCGTATATACTGCTTCTGTCCGTCATATACGAGATAAAGAAGCGTAGGACCGTCAAAGGTCATACCAACGTTTGTCTGCCCCTTGGAAAGCGAGGTGATGCCTGTAACGGGCGTTGCATAAGAGTCGCGCTCAATAAGGAATACTGCGGCAGTCCTGATAGAATCCGTGGGAGCAATAGTACTATCGTCTATAATAAAGGTCGCGCCCGACCAAACTGTATCCGTCTTAACGGTAATGGGTGCCACGTGCTGACCGAGGTAGTAGGTCCTGCCGCTCTCGGCAACTACGGTCTGTCCCGTCTTATTTGCCCGATCATGCGCCGCCTTGATAGCCTCATAGTCATCGGTCACACCGTCGCCAACCGCTCCGAAGTCGGAATAACGGATAGGCGCTACCTTTGCTACGTGTACCTCGCCGACAAGAGCAAGCATCCTTTCCTCTGAAGAGCCTAAGAAGTCCTCGACGAACTCGTCAAATGCCTCGGTAAACAGCACGGGATAAGAGTACTCTATCACAAGATCAGTACCGCTGACGTAGACATTAAGGCTGTATTCTCCCGCAGTCTCTGTCTTTTGTATACGGATCGAGGGCTTGTTGCTCGCTTTCTTCACGTCGAGCCAATAGCCCGCATTGTCGTAAAGTATGTTATGGAGCTTATCCGCGCACTCCTTCTCCTCAGCGTTCTCGGTATTGCAGACTATATCGTATCCCGAAAGGTCTCTGCCGCCTACGCTGACAGAGGTTATGGGATAATACTGTCTTACGAAAATATCGGTTGAACGTGCGACCGACAGATTTTTCACGTCGGTATCTTTATCATCAATCTTAAGGACAGAGCTAATAAACAGCTCGATTGCATCAACAAGCGAGTCTGTTGAGCCGCCCGCGATGATTATCTTCTCACCGACAACGCGGATGGCGTAGCCCTCGTCACCGAGGGAATGCGGATCGATATACAAGTCACCGCTAGCATTTACTCTGTCGCCGATTATCAGCTCGGGGGTATTCGGATCATCGGATACCTCGTATCTTACGGTGAGCTTGATGCCCGCGCTCGTAAAATACGCCATCAGCTTCTTATAAGCCGCGGCATACTCCGAGGCCTTGGAATATGAGCTGACAACGGTGATCTCGGGCTTACCGCCCATTGTGATGGGAAGGTAAAGCGAGGTATCAAGCGGCTGATTCTCCTCCCCCTCAGTGCCTCCGTTATCGTTTGTTTCGCCGAAGTTATCACACGCGATAAGCGAGACGGAAAGCGCGAATATTACCATAAGAAGGCAAAATAGCCCTAACGTTTTTCTATACATAAGCACTCCTGTTTTTTATTTACAGCTTAAGTATAGCACAAACTTAGGGCTATTTCAATTGTAATTATTTATCAAAATATTTAGTGAAAATAACTATTTTGCACCCGGTCGAAAATCGGTACAAGATAACAAAGACGCAAGGCTATCACTTCAAAAGCTCGTCGGTAAGCTTGAGTATCTCGGGAGCGATGCGCGCTCTCTCACGCTTTAAGACGAAGTTGTACGCGGGGTATGCGAGGACCGCTATTGCGCCGCCGACGATTCCAGTGAGGATGCCGATTATTATCGCGGTGGTCTGCCCCATACCGAGGATAGTCGGAAGCTCCGACATCATAAGACTCATACCAAATCCGAGAATAAGCGCGCCTACGATACCGAATATCAAGGAGAGTGCCGTGGCTCTCGATTCGGCGGTGCGGTCGAGCCTGCGAAGGCGCTCCATTTTGCTCTCCTCGCGCTTCTCATACTTCTCGCGGATAGCCTTTATCTCGTCCTGATTCTTAGCGGAGTATGTGTAAACAAATCCATTCTGCTCGTTATTATTATCCATTATTTATATTTCCCTTAAGTTGTCTTAATTTCTTTGTGCTTGTGTAAATGATATATATTGCCATACCTATGATAAAGGCAGAGACTGCCGCTCCGGTAAGCGCAAGCATTAATCTTCTGCCCTCCGCGGTAAGGTCTTCCCCGCCGAACGTTGTAAGCATCGTAGACTCGAGAGTGAGTATCGATACGGCCGCCGCGGCGAGAGATATTGCCCTCGCGGCAGAGTAGACGGGACTGTTGTATTTTTTATATCTGACCGCGTTGACAATGGCAAGCGGCACGGCAATGAAGGTGTACGCGGCTATCGCGATCGTTGTTATCTCGTGATGAACGAAGGTCCTGCCGAAGTAGATCATAAAGAAGATGATCAGGGTTATCGCAAGGTTCATAAAAAGAAATACCCATCCGCAGATGCGGTACTTAATAAGCTCCGTGCGCATATCCTCGCCCGCCAGACGGCTGCCCGTATACTTGAACAAGGATATCCTGAGGCAAGCAAGGCAAGCGTAGTATGCCGCCAGAGAATAATACCAGAATGAGCCGTGATCTATACCGAGAACAAGCTGGAATACGGCGAAAACGATATTCAAGGCAAAGGTTGAGAAAAGAGAGACGTTTATCCTGAATCTCTCGTCGCTTTGCCATCTTGAGATAAATCTGTTATTTTCCTTGAATTTCTTTACCGCGGTAATTATCTCGGGAATACGGAAGCACCAGACGGTGAGTGTGTATGCAGAGACAACGTAGGAGATTATAGCGCCGACCGATGCGGTATCAAAAATAAGGAAGGACAGAATAAGAAGCACTATGCTGACAATGAACAGCACTATCATTATCGCAATATGCGGATAAAGAAACGCTTTTAGTATTTTCTTTGCTTTTTCCGAATTCATTTTTACCTCGCTATTCTGACGGTAAAGGCTGTTCCCTTGCCTTGTATGCTGTCGACGGATATTTCACCGTCAACGATATCGATAACACGCTTTACAAGAGCGAGACCAAGACCGTTGCCCTCCGTGGCGTGCGAGCTGTCGCCCTGATAGAATTTGTCGAAGATGCGCTCGCCTACCTCGCGCGACATACCCGCGCCGGTATCTCTTATCACGATACTCGCGTGAGTGTCGGTTGTCTTAAGGCTGACGGAAACCGCGCCGCCCTCCTCGGTAAACTTGAACGCGTTGGAGAGGAGGTTATTCCAAACGAGAGAAAGGAGCTCCGAATCCTGCGAGACGGTGACCGAGTCATCGATGTCAGTCTCGATCTCGATATTCTTTCTCTCCCAGACGTTCTCATAGACGAGCAGACACTCGCAGAGCTGCTCGGAGAGGTCGTAGGACTCACGCTTAGGATATATCTGCTGATTCTCAAGTCGGTTGAGCTTCAGAATATTCGTTATCATATCCGAAAGACGTCTTGTCGAGTCCTTGATAGCGCCCGCATACTCAAGGCGCTTCTCATAGCTGAGACTCTCGTCCTCGAGGAGTGAGGCGTAGTTGCGTATCACGGCAAGAGGCGTCTTTATCTCGTGCGAGACGTTGGCGATAAAGTCGGTCCTGAGAGTCTCAACTCCCGAGAGCTCAACGGCAAGCTTATTGATACAATCAATAATTTCGTTAAATCTGGGGTCGGAGAGGAATGGCGGCAGGGGCTCTACCTTTGTGGTAAAATCACCCTCGGATATTCTCTTTGACGCGTCAACTATATGCTTTATGGTTTTATCCGTGGTAAGCTTCTTGCGTATAATATCCACAACGAAGAAAAGAATGCTGATGACTACTACGTTGAGAAGTCCGAGCTTTGCGGCCGCACCGATGCCTTCGGCATCGAGTATGATGTCCTGAGTACGCGCCATCGTCTGTACGAAAAGCATGATCGTGCAGGTGATCGGAAATGCGACAACGGCAAGGAAAAGTAAATACCGTCCAAGCAGCTTTAAGGCGGACTTGTACCTTTCTGAGTACTTCATTTGATTACCACCTTATAGCCAAGACCGTGAACGGTCACTATCTCAAAGTCACGGCACTCCGCAAGCTTTGCGCGGAGCTTGGTCATATATACGTCAACGGCACGGGGCGCGGTCTCTGAGTCTGCATCCCAGAACTCGTCCATAAGCTGTGTGCGGGTAAAGGTCTTTTTTGGGTAAGAAAGGAGCTTATAGAGTATGTTGAACTCCCTTGTGGTCATGGGTATCTCCTCACCGTCAAGCGTCGCGGAGAACTCGTCCATATCCATAACGAACGAGCCGACCTCAAGCTTACGCGAGGCGGAGATCTTTGCTCGCCTGAGAAGCGCTCCTATGCGAAGGAAGAGCTCGTCAAAGTCAATGGGCTTTACCATATAGTCGTCAACGCCTATGCGGAAGCTGCGCTGCTTTGAGGCGATATCGTCGCGCGCGGTCATAAAGAGCATAGGGATAGTCTCGTTTATGGCTCTTACAGAGCGGGCAAACTCGTATCCGTCCGTGCCGGGCATCATAATATCCGAAACAATGAGGTCAAAAACGGTCTCATACATTGCGTCGTATGCCTCGTCGGCAGAAAGGCATCCGGTAGCCTCGTAGCCGCTGTTATTAAGGAAGGTACAGACCGAGCGATTGAGGTCTCTGTCGTCCTCTACTACAAGAATCTTAAACATATTTCCTCCGTAACCTTGCAAGAAAGACAAGCGCCGAAAGCGCCGAAAGCTCACGCTTCAGAGTCGATCCGCATCATTCTCTCTTACTAAGGGTTAAAATGCAATATACGCCACAGGGGCGCTTTTTCCCACCGTGACGTATATAGTATAGCATATAAATGTTTAAATTTTGTTTATAAAATCAAAATTTTACAGCATCGGAGCAAAAATTCTTACTATCGCGTGGATGACCTTGGGTGTGAGGAATCTCGAATTAATGCTCTTGGCAAGTACCTCGGGAGTGATCTCTATACACTTCTCTACCGTTTCATCGATGTCCGCCTTGATGTCGGCTATGGACTCTGTCTTGTACATCCAGATGCCGTTCTCAAAGTGGTGGACAAGACTGCGGTAGTCGAGATTGACAGTACCGATCATAGCGTATTTGCCGTCGGCAACGTAGCTCTTGGCGTGGATGAAGCCCGGCTCATACTCATATATCTTCACTCCCGCATCCATAAGCCTTGAGTAGAAGCTGCGAGTTATGGCAAAGACAAGCTTCTTGTCGGGCACGTGAGGCACAACTATCCTGACGTCAACTCTGCGAAGGGCGGCACGCTCGATGTCGGCGCAGAGGTCGTTGTCTATGATAAGATAAGGCGTCGTCATATAAACGTAGTCGGTGGCTGTGGCTATCATATTCTGTATCGCGCATTTGGCAACGTTACGCTTGTATATCGGCTTAGGTCCGTCGCCGAATGGGATCAGATATCCGCCCGCGCCCATCGTCTCACACTCGGGATAGGCGTTCTCGGGAATGCTCGGCAGGTCCTTAGAGTTAAGTCCGAAGCTTGAGAGAAACAGCTTTGTCAGCTCATAGACGCCCTCGCCCTCGATACGGATAGCGGTGTCCTTCCAATGGCCGAAGCGGACGGTCTTGTTGACGTATTCGTCGGCAATATTGACTCCTCCGGTGTATCCTATCTTACCGTCGACAACGAGTATCTTGCGGTGCGAGCGATTGTTGAACTCGTTGTCCGCGCTACCGCGGAGCTTGGAGAAAATAACCGACTTAATTCCATCTTTTTCGAGAATTTTATTGTAATCTCCGGGCAGAGTGCTCATGCATCCGATATCATCGTACATTACTCTGACGTCGACTCCCGCCTTTGCCTTACGCTTCAGTATATCAAGAATGGAGTTCCAGAAGACGCCCTCCTCGATAATAAAGTACTCCATAAATATAAAGCTCTCGGCGCTCTCAAGATCGCGGAGCATCGACTCCCACATAGCCTCGCCCGATGGGAAATAGGTCTGTCTCGTATCACGGAAAACGTGGGAATAAGAAATGCTGCTCAGCATCCTTGCCTGCGATGCGGCAGACTCATCCTCCCTTGCTATCTCGGAGAGAATATCCTCGTCATCCCTCTCGTAATTAAACGACTGGACCTCCTTGATACGCTTTATGTATCTTTTGCTGAGCTTTCTTGAATAGAACATAAAGTAGAGCATAAAGCCCGCGATGGGAATGCAGATAACGCAGATGAGCCACGGTATCTTGTAGTCGGGGTTATCGTCCGATGCGCATATCCTTATAACGCAGGCGGCGGTGGTTATGGCGCAAAGAGTGTAAAAGTACGGAACGTAGTAGCAAAGCGCGATAACGATGCCGATAATAGCGGCTATCTCCGCTATGGCGATAAGCACCGCGATTATGTATCTGACGGGTATGTAGTTATACTCTCGCTCGATAACTTCCCTTCCCGTGTTTACCTTGTACTTCCTTTTCATTTCATCCTCCGAGAATCAAATGCAGATATTAAGAGTTCTGACATATATTTTAGCGTACAAATGTATAAAATGTTTTTCGGAATTGTTTATGAAATGTTAAAATGTATGAATTCTTGTGCCACAATATTGACATGGTGTGTATATTGTTGTATTATTTAAGTAGTACAACGAGAGAAAGGAGAGATATATGGCTTGGAAATTCCGGCCGGGACTTGCCCTGACCGTACAGATCGTTGACAGAATACGCGCCGATATACTCAAGGGTGTATATGAAAGCGGCGGCCCCTTCCCCACCGTAAGACAGCTTGCCTACGATGCAGGTGTCAACCCGAACACCATGCAAAAGGCGCTGGTGCTCCTTGAAAAGGAAGGACTCCTGATAACCAACAGCACCAACGGACGGACAGTGACCGATGATGGGGCTGTGCTGGACGAAGCAAGACGTAAGGCGCTTCGGAGCTTCACGTCAAATATTATCAAAGAAGCAAAAAATATGTCGCTCGATATGAACGAGCTGATAAAAAGTATAGAGAAAGGATGGAATATAGATGAGTAACACCCCCGTACTTAAGTGTGAGAACCTATGTAAGGCTTACAAGCCGGGAAAGCCTGTTCTCCGGAACTTTGATCTCACTATTGAGCCCGGACGCATCGTCGGTCTGCTCGGCCCTAACGGATGCGGTAAATCCACGTTTTTAAAGCTTGTGTCGGGACTCCTCGTGCCCGACGGCGGCAAAATCGAAATCTGCGGAGAGGAAAGAAGCGAAAACTCGAATGCTTACATCTCCCTGCTCCCCGAGCGCACCTACTTTGACTCGCGCTCGAGAGTTAACGAGCTCATCTCGCTCTTCTCTGACTTCTACGAGGACTTTGACTCCGAGGTCGCGTGTAAGATGCTGAACGATCTGCACATTCCTCTCGATGCAAAGCTCAAGACCTTGTCCAAGGGTATGAAGGAAAAGGTACAGCTCATAATGGTTATGTCGAGAAAGACGAGGCTCTACCTCCTCGACGAGCCTATCGGCGGTGTTGACCCCGCCTCACGCGAGTATATACTCAACACCATTATCACAAACTACAATCCCGAGGCGTCGATCATCATCACGACTCACCTTATCGCGGACATTGAGCCCGTGCTCGACGACTTCGCATTTATGACCTACGGAGGCGAGATCGTGCGTATGGGTAACGCGGATACGGTAAGAGAGGCCACGGGAAAGACGCTTGACGAATTGTTCAGGGAGGAGTTCAGATGCTGAAGAAATGCTTGAAATATGATCTTAAATCCCTGCTGTTTATCTGGTCGGTGCTGTCCACGGCGATCATTACTCTCTCCGCGCCTGCGGGAATATCTATGGGAATGATGATCTCGGATAGCGTGGAAAACGAGCTCTTTGCCACGCTGGCGGTGATCTGCATTGCTCTGTACTTCACTTTGACTTGCGGATACCTTATATACGGAATAGGGGCGGGTGTGCGCAGATTTTACCTTAATTTCCGTACCGATGAGGCGTATCTGACGTTTACGCTTCCGGTCAAGCGCTCGACACTCCTTAACTCCAAGCTTTTAGCCACCTTCATAAGCTTCGCCGCGACATTTGCGGTGGCTATGATATCAATACTTATATTCCTCTCCTTCGTGCCCGACGGAGACAGCACGGCGCTTCGCTCATTCTTCGTTATCATAGGCGAGGGACTCAAGGAAGCCTGGGCGGATGGCGGTATTCTCTCTATGATACTGATTTTGGAGTTCATTATCATGGCAATTGAGATAACCGTCACGATAATACTCGCCTGCTTCTCATTCGCAAACAGAACTAATGAGAGTAATAAGGGTAAGAAGATCACGAAGAAGATAATCATCGGAATCCTCATATACTTTGGATTCGGTCTTCTCTTCATCCCTCTTATGGTAATTATCGGCACTATCATATCGTATACAGATGCGGTTGCCATCCTGGGGACTCTCAGTGACCTTGAATCACTTGCGGTATTACTGCTTACGATGAATATTCTGAATATGGCGGCAACGATCGTCAACGTCAGCCTCTATTACGACAATCTGAATATCATCAAAAACAAGCTTAATCTTGCGTAAAGGAGGAGAAAAAATGAAAAAAAGATTATTATGCGTTTTGCTCCTCACCGCTCTTATGCTTCTTGCCCTTTCGGGTTGCGGAGAAACAGTCGTTGAGAACGATTACGTCAAGTGGGAGCTGAGCGAGGATATGCAGTCTCTTTCCGACGGTGTGACAACCTTCCAGAGATACGACGAGCTGCCCCTCGGAATGAGGCTTGAAAACGGTCACGTAAGATATTTCAATGAGGTGGAAGCATACGACGAGCTATACTACGTCAGAGCGAGCCGATTTGACTCGGGTATACGCTACTTATATCACGGCAGTCTCGGGCTCACCGCATACGTTGCGGGAGAGAATGACAAAGCCGATCTCGACAGCTTTCTTTCAGGCGGCGCCTCGAAAATCCGAATCGTTGATTATTCATACCATAGCTCATATGCCGTCGAGATAGATATGAGCTTTGTAAACGAGCTCGACTCACTCAGCGAAAACGCAATTGAGCTCGAGGTCAGAAGACTCAAGTCTGCGGTCTGTCACGACGTGGTGTTCTTTGCGGCGGACGATACCCTTGCAAGAACCTACGGCGCGATATACGAGTATAACGAGGCTATGTATTACGTCAACTACGACGAGCTCGGAAACAACTACTTTGACAGCTACGGAGATTTCTCCTTTGGCAGAGGTAAGGTGACAATGTACCCGCTGGAGGGAGATATCGCAAATGCCTTCGCCGAGAAGCTCGGGAATATGGTGGAATACGGAGACGAATACACCTACACGTCCGAGTCTGAGCTTTACGAGGAGCCCGAGGAGGAGATAACACGCGAGGAAGCCCTGAGCACCGTCCTCTCGATCACGCTTATCCTGGGTGTGATCATACCGCTCGCTCCACTCACCTTCGGTATAATTATCGCGATAAAGAAAAAAGCGGAGGAAAAGATCTGCGCCTACGTGCTTATCGGCGCCTCGGCAATGTGGATCCTATCAGGAATTCTTATCTTAATTCTTTCGCTTTAAGCAAATGACAAAGCCGCCCTTCTCGGAGGGCGGTCTTTTTATAAAAAATATCAATATTTTTCAACTTTTTTTGCAAAAACTATTGGTATACTGCAATAAGTATGGTATAATATATATGTAAGAATGAGGTGATAAGGATGAAGCAAAAAAGAAAAAATCTCACCACAGTCGAGCTTGCTAAAATAATAATCGAAGCCGTCGTTGCACTCGCCGCTTTGATTATAGCAATTCGTTGGTGGTGAGTCACCAAGAGGGGCGAAAGCCCCTCCCCCTTCGGGGGACTTGGTATTTACAGTATATCACAAAGAAAGGAGAAAATCAATAGGTTATGAAAAATTTTGGCTTAATTGCTATGTGTGTTCTTTTGATCGCAGTTGCACGTTTTGGCTTGAGCATACCGCTCCGTATTGCGCTTGTCGCAAATGCTATACTGATTATAATTGATATTATTTGTAGTATATGGAGGTTTGATGATGGAAGAGAAGAAGCGCAAAACTAAGACTTCTACAGCGGTAAAAAATCGCTATAATAGCAAGGTGTACGACTCGATCATCGTAAGAATACCGAAAGAGACCGCAGAGGCGTTCAAAGAGAAATGCAAGGCGGAGAATATTCCGCAGGCTCAAATAATAAAAAAAGCCATAGATGCATTTTTAAATTCGTAATGCGCTACGAGTCTGAAATAATCTGAGAAAAAGCAGCATTTACAAGGTTTTTTCGTTTGGCAGAGGCTGGAGGACTTGACTCGCGGCGCGAACTGCGCGCCTTGGTCGTTCGCCGGGAAAACTCGTCCTCCACCGTCGCATAGTCGTTGAGCGTCGGTCGCAGGCTTCCTCCTTCAACTCCTTGCTTTGGGCGGTTTCGCTGCATAAAAACAACACTCAGTTGTTTTTATTTGCTACCTCCGGAAGAGTTTTCTACACGGCTCCTACTTCAAGTCTCCCATTCCACAAAAAAATAAAAACCAAGGCGCAACGACGTGCACAGTTAGCGGTAAAATAGAAAAGCCTTCCCCAGTGGGGGAAGGGGGACCGCGTAAGCGGTGGATGAGGTGTTTGAAATAAATGAATAAGACTCCTCATCCGTCAGCCTTCGGCTGCCACCTTCTCCCGCAGGAGAAGGCTATTTTGATCTGCAGTAAACAAAGAGTAACCCCGACAGATTTTTCAAAAGTCTGTCGGGGTTGTTTCTATATTAAAAAGGGGCAACATTATCCTAATTTGTAAGTGTTCAAACACCATCCTTGTCCGGGAGTATTTTTCTTTTTCATTAAAAAAGCTTGAATTGCTGTATCCTTTTCTGCATAATAAGGACTTTCAATCATTTCGCCTTCCTGATTATAGCCCAAAAAGCGATATACAGAATTACCATCCATGATTTCTCCAATAAGCTCTACTTCGTGTATTCTGGGTTCACATTCAGGTTTTGAAAATGGTCTTCCCTCACTCATAGCTTCTTTCATTGCTGTAATTGCTTTTTCTTTGGTCTTAAATGTACCTATAAGATGTTCTGTCCAATATTCCTTGCCACATTCTTCCTCTGTAAGACTAATATACAAATCATATAGGATATTCATACAATTACCTTTCTTAATCTCTTATTGTTTTATTGCCAGTTTCGCCTTTGTATTACAAATGCTTCGGGCAAAGCCCATACCCCTTTATTGTAGGGCGGGGGTTCACTCCCGCCGTTTCTTCAATCTAAACCGTTCGTTGCGGCGGGAGCAAGCCCCCGCCCTACGATGTAATACCATTATATCACAAATCGGCAGAGAAAACAAGTTCTCTGCCGAAATTTTTGCACCTGTCATTTCTCCGCTAAGAATGCAGGGAGAAGGCCTTGGCTTTTATTTTTGTGTAAGGCGGACGAAAATATATTTCGGAGAGTTTTTGTACAGACTTGAACCCACGCATCCCTATCACGGCATAGCCGTGGATATCATCAAAACGCAGTTTTGTATATCACCAAGGCGTGAGCCTTGTATATCATCATTGCGAAAGAGGATACAGCCTACGGCTGATGATATACACCTTCGGTGATGATATGCCATTGCTTTCGCAATGGATAAAAAAATTCGACAAGTCGAAACTTGTCGAATTTTTTGGCAGGGGCTGGAGGACTTGACTCGCGGCGCGAACTGCGCGCCTTGGTCGTTCGCCGGGAAAACTCGTCCACCGGAAGAGTTTTCTACACGGCTCCTACTTCAAGTCTCCCTTCCCACGAAAAAATAGAAGCCAAGGCGCAAGGCCTTGGCTTCTATTTTTGGCAGGGGCTGGAGGACTTGAACCCACGACACTCGGTTTTGGAGACCGATGTTCTACCGACTGAACTAAACCCCTATGTACCCATCTATTATACTAAAGAAAATTGAGTTTGTCAAGATGTTTTTACAAAAAACTTGATAAACTTACTTGGGCGCTGATATTTGCTTGGTATACTGTTGATTTTGCTTTTTCGATATGGTATAATGAAACAAAAAGCTCCGAGGAGGAATACGTATGGATATAAATGCTTTCAAGACACAGATCAAAGAGACTGTGGTACGATCAATGCTTGACTTTATGAGCTTTGACGATGAGGACTGCGGTTTTACTAAAGATGATATCGACGAGTGCGAAGCTATACTTGTAAAGTATCTCGAGGCACTTGATGCTCTCGTCGAGCCCTCCGACGAGGAAATTATGGAACAGGTCAAGACAGTAGTTTTAGCCCTGAACGAGCTGAACGAAAAGACCGATTACTGTATGATAGAGACCGAGGAGCGCGAGGCTATCTGGGACGTTATACAAAGCAGCGCGGTCGAATGCGGACTCACAGATCCCGCGGACGACATAACCGAGCAGTGGCGAGATTGGTAAAGACTGCGAGGCGCCACTCTGAAAGGAACGACTAAAGTGAAAAAGCTACTGAACCTTGTTGGAACTGTTCTTAATATCGGATTGATAATATGGGATGTAACAGAATTTTTAGCGCTTCCTATATTGTTCGTAATTATCGGCTTGGTTAACAAGTATTCTTGGGAATTCTATGCAATCTCTATCGGTGGATATTTTGCCCTATTCATCATATTGGAGATCGTATTGCGTTTGATATTCAAGGCATTGGACAAAAAATACACTCCTATTATAAAAAGAAAACTTGAAAAAATCTTTGACAGATTTTCACGGGAAGAGTAATTTTGCATCCTACTTTACTCACAAAAAGGAGGCTTGATATGAAGAGAACAAAAGCTGATATTCTTATCACCGTTTGGCTCGCATTAGGGATTATCATTGTAGCGGGATTTTTTGTGTATTCTCAAATTATCGGCGGCTCTGCATCACTCGGATATATTGAAGAAGGAACTTACTTTGTAGGAGACCACGGACAATATACTCAGGTATCTCAAGTCGCGTACCAAGTAAGCAACATTTGGGAGATTCTGTTCTGGCTCTTCATACCGCTCACTCCGATAGGTTGCTTTATAATCTCGGGAATATTTGAAAAAGCAGATAAGCGAAGAAAAATCTCGGAATAGAAAGCGAAAAGTCAATCTCAAGCTTATTTATAACACAAGTCAAATTCATCTAGGTAAAGAGAACAGAGTGTTTATCATTCTGTTCTTTTTATTTTCCCCAAGAAGGATGAGGACTTGAAATAGGGCGATAGCAAACAACAGTCTTTTATTAGTCGCGAAAAAACTCAAAAATTGGCATTGACATTTACATACTCATGTGATATAATATCCGCGGCAAATCAAACGAACACCAAATTCAGTTTAAAAAACAGGAGGAAAAAATGGAAAACAATCTCATCTATGGCATCCACGACAGACCTAAGTTCTCTAAGCTTATCGTCTTTGCCATTCAGCAGCTCCTGGCGATTATCGCCGCAACCATCGCCGTGCCCGCAATCGTAGGCAACGGTATGTCCGCTTCCGCAGCACTCTTTGGCGCGGGCGCAGGTACAATTGTTTATCAGCTCTTCACTAAGTTCCGCAGCCCTGTATTCCTTGGCTCGTCCTTCGCCTTCATCGGCTCTATGTGCGCAGCCTTTGCAGGCGCTACCTCTATGAGTCTTGGCTACCTCGGACTCATCATCGGCGCTATCCTTGCAGGTCTCGTTTACGTTGTAATCGCGCTTGTAATCAGATTTGTTGGCGTTGATTGGATCAACAAGCTTATGCCCCCCGTTGTTATCGGTCCTACCGTTGCTCTTATCGGTCTTTCGCTCGCAGGCGCGGCAGTTAAGGACGTATTCTCCTACGGTCCTCAGAACAGCGACGGCGCGTTCATCATGAGCACCAACATCTGGCTCTCTCTTATCTGTGCGCTCGTAACTCTCGTAGTAGTTGTTCTCTGCTCTACCTACGGTAAGAAGATGACCAAGCTCATCCCCTTCATCATCGGTATCCTCGCAGGCTATGCGGTAGCTCTTGTATTTACTGTGATCGGCTACATCGCAGGCGTTGATGCTATGAAGGTCGTTGACTTCACTCCCTTCAAGAATCTTGTTGCAGACGGCGTTACCATCAAGACCTTCCTCTCCATCCCCGACTTCACCTTTGTCGAGGCGTTCAAGGGCTTCGCTGACTTTGAGTGGAGCTATCTTGCAACCGTTGCAGTTGCTTATATTCCCGTTGCATTCGTTGTATTCGCGGAGCATATCGCAGACCACAAGAACCTCTCCACTATCATTGACAAGGACCTTCTTGAGGATCCCGGTCTTGACAACACCCTTCTCGGTGACGGTGTAGGCTCTATGGTTGGCGCATTCTTCGGCGGCTGTCCCAACACCACCTACGGTGAGTCTGTAGGCTGTGTAGCGATCACCCGAAACGCATCCGTAGCAACCATTACCGCAACCGCTATTATGTCCATTCTCATCGCATTCGTATCTCCCTTCGTAGCCTTCCTTGATTCCATTCCCGGCTGCGTTATGGGCGGCGTTTGTATCACCCTCTACGGCTTCATCGCGGTTTCCGGTCTTAAGATGATCCAGAAGGTTGACCTTGAGGATAACGCAAACCTCTTCACCGTTTCGGTTATTCTTATCTGTGGTATCGGCGGTATGTCTATGGCTATCGGCAAGGTTGTTATCACCTCTATCGCTTGCGCGCTTATTCTTGGTATTATCGTTAACGTAATCCTTCATAAGTTCAAGAAAGCGGAATAAAAACGAGGCAGAATAACATTCCCGCATAAGAAAAAGCACTCCAAAAAGGAGTGCTTTTTTGTTTTTATATCTCTATAAACAAGAATATAATAAGCGATGCGAGTATTATAAAATCACTCTTCTTGTAGTGGAAGCCGCGGCGGTAGATGGTGTAGCCGAGGAGCGCAAGCAACTCAATAATGACCCAGAATATGATCATTTCGCTGACCCTGAAGGTTATCATACCGGTAAAGGCGTATATCGGAATAAGGGTGCGGAAGCCGAAGAAGGAATCGGAGATCTCCTCGGTTCTCTCCATCCTTCTTTTTCCGAAGGTAAGAAAGAATCCAACCGCAGACGCAATACCCGCAACTACCCAAAAGATAAACCAGCTTACGTATTCGGGGCTACTCCAGAAGGTTGCTCTTTGAGCGGAATCTATCTCAACAAGATACTTGTAGTTGGATGTCATACTAATTATCAGTGCCACGGGAATAGAAGACGTCCCACTGCTGAATATATTATAATCACCGATTATTCGATTGATGGCTCCCATAACCAAAATCAAGACAAAGGTATATAGGATCATAAACCATATTCCGTCGCCTTTGGTGTTTGCCTCATTAAATATGAATACCATCAGTGAATATATCGCAAAGCCAAGGAGAAGAGCGAGTAAATAGTGCTCCGCCATAGGCTTGAAGTTGAAGTATCCGGGCCCCCTGCTAAGGAGTAATGCGAAGTTAACCAGATATGATGCGGTAAATGCCCCAAAGAGCGTGATCAGACCTGTGAGATAATGCACTGTGCCCATTGCTACTCGGGAAATGGGCATCGAGTAAGCGCAGTCAAGGTTGATACGCTTCTTGAAGAAGGAAAACTCCATAACAGGAACAACGTAGGTAAGGATGCACAGGAAGATAACGGGAGTATTAAGCGTGGATTTGTAGTCCTGATAGTATTGTTGCAGCTCAAAATCGTAACGTGACGTTGGCTGATTCTCAACACCGATCAGAAACGTGAGAACAAGCACTGTGGCAAGAATATAGATAAGAGGTCTGATGTTTGCCTTCAGGTGCGATTTGAAATAACTCTTAAAGCTTGTCATAGTATCATTCCCTCCTTTCTAACGTCGTGGATGAAGCTTTCCTCAAAGTCAAGCGGCATTTCGTCTATAACTGCGGGAGAAAGAGCCTCAAGTCTTTCTCTCATCTCGTCGCTATCGCCCTCGAGGACTATCTGTACGAATCTGTTCTTGATCATAAGCGAGGCTGTGGGAAGTCCTGCGAAGAGCCCCTCGTTGACCGCCTCGGTGAATGCGAGCTCAAACTTACAGAGTCTGCCTACGTGCTCTGCTATGTCGCCCTGATCCTTGATTACGTTATTGTCTATGAGGATAAAGCGGTCGCAGAAGTCCTCAAGCTCACGCAGAGAGTGGCTGGCGATAAGGACGGTGGTCTTTCCTTCCTCAACGAGCGAGATTATCGCATCCTTGAAAATCCTTCTGGATAAGGGATCAAGTCCGTCAAACGCCTCGTCAAGCAGAAGGTATCTGGGCTTTACCGCGAGGGCAAGCGCTATGAATACCTGACGGCGCATACCCTTTGAGAAATTACGAACCTTGCCGACGGGATCTATCTTATACGCGCCGAGCAGACGGTCGTAGGATTCTCTGTCAATTGCGGGATGGAAGGTCTTATAGAAGTCGAAAAGTGTGTTTGGCGTCATAAACGCGGTGTAATAGGGATCGTCGGGGAGGAAGAAGATGTCCTTCCTCGTCTCGGCATCGGCAGGGCTTCTGTCATCATATCTGATATATCCCGAGTCGGGAAGATATACGCCCGCCAAAAGACGAAGGAGCGTTGACTTACCCGCGCCGTTGATACCGACGATACCGAGGATGGTGTTGTCGGGTATTTCGAGATTGATCTTACGGAGCACGGTCTTTGCGCCGAGCGAATGTGAAAGATTAGTTATCTCAATCATCTTTATATACCTCCTCCAGTGTAAAAATAATATCTTCTTTGGAAACGCCCATACCCTTGAGTTTTATAAGCTCATCAGTAAGCGACTTCAGAGTCTCACTTCCCTTGCCCGAATCGGTCGGGAGTATGGCAAAGGCGCCCTTCTTAGGCATAGAGCGTATGAATCCGCGCTCCTCAAGCAGAGTGTAGGCGCGCTGGACGGTGTTGGGATTAACGCGAAGCTCGGTCGCCGCCGTCCTGACCGACGGGAGCTTCTCCCCCGGCTTGATAACGCCGAGTGTGATGTATTTCTCATAGCGCTCGGCAATCTCAAGATAAACGTCGCGCTTGCCGGAAAAAACCTTATCCATTTAACCACTCCTTTCTGTATCGTCTGTATCATCTGTATTATCTGTACTAACATCATTATAGCAGACGAAAACACATATGTCAATACCGAGTATATGAAACTTTATTAATTCATCGGTGGTAGCTAAAAAAAGAAAGAAGCGGTTTAGCGTGTTATCCTTAACGGAGAACACGCATCGAGATAAATCCCTCGCGGGATTTTTGATATGTTGCTGACGCAACTCTATATGCCTACGGCTCGATATGTTTACTTCGCAAACGAGGGATTTATCTCATATCGAATTGGAGCGAAGCGACAATATATCGAGCTTGAGCGTAGCGAAAGCATATCGAGTGGGCAAAGCCCACATATCGACAGAAGAAAAAACAAGAGCAAGAGTACAAGGAAAACCCTTATATTCTTGCTCTGCTTGTTTTATGGATGAATTGATGCTGAGGCACCATGAATTGGCTTCGCCATGATTTCTCGTCGGCGTTTGCCTCCTCCATGAATTGAATTGCAACAACTTCACGCCCACAAGGGCAATTCATGCGGTTCGCCGCAATTCATGACACGCAGTGTCAATTCATGCAACATCGTTGCAATTCATTGCGTGTTCTCCGTTACGGATAACACGCATAGCAGTTTCTTTATATTCTGCTTTCCAAATATGTGCAAACGTCACCGACGGTCTCAAACCTCACAAACTCCTTGAAGCGGAAGCCGAAGGCATCCTCGATCTCCATAGACATCATCATAAGAGCGAGCGAGTCAAAGCCGAGGTCATCGATAAGACGGGTGTCGGCGGTGACGGTGGACATATCAAGGTCGGGGAGGACCTTAGCGAGTATTTCCTTTAACTTATCAAGCATTGTTCTGTCTCCTTAATATGAAATTATATATGCTTCAGATATGCGCGGCGGCGCTTGTGCTGTCTTGCCTTCATATACTTCCACTGCGCGATAACGGCGGTGTTGGTCTCAAGGTTTAGGTTAGTCTCACACTTCTCTACAAGTCCGCTTGAGAGCATCTCTACGATACCGTCGACGAGCACGGCGTTGACACCCGAATTCTGATATTCGGGACGTACCGCAACGAGTCCGAGGTCCATAGCCTTAGGGCTCCTTGCCATCTTCAAGAGCTTGAGAATTGCAGGCAGAGTGAGTCTGCCGCCGCTCTTCTTGAGAGCGTCACCGATGGACGGGAAACAAAGACCGAAGGCGACTACTCTGTCGCTCTCGTCACAGATAAAAACTGCAAATTTGATGTTAATTATAAGCAGAAATTGTTCTATAAGCTCTTTTCTCTGCTCGTCAGAGATCGGAACGGTGCCGTAAAGCTTGCTGTAACACTCATCAAGACAGTCAAAGAAGCTATCGGCGTACTTATCGATATACGCCTTCTTCGACATATTGGTGGGAGCTATATGAAGCTTGTTCATCTCGAGGGCGCGCTTAGCAACTCTTGAGAGCATCTCGTTTCTCTTCTCGGGGGCGCGGAGCTCAAACTCGAGCCAATCTACCTCCTTGGAGTATCCCGCATCCTCAACGAGCCTTCCGTAATACTCGTAGTTGTACTGCTCCTCAAAGGTGGAATTCTCCTCAAAGCCCTCGATAAGAAGTCCCTCTCTGTCAAGGTCGCTGAAGCCAAGAGGTCCGCACACCTCGGTCATTCCACGCTCTCTTGCCCACTTCTCTACCTCGGCGAAAAGCGCGCGGGAGACCTCGGCATCGTCTATCGAGTCAAAGCGGTTGAAGCGGACACGGCTTTCGCCCTTCAGCTCGTTGTACTGCTTATGGAGTATTCCCTGAATTCTGCCGACGGTCTTGCCGTCGCGCTCAGCAAGGAGAAAGACGCTCTCATAGGTATCCGAGCATCCACCGCTTGTGAGCAGCTTTTTCTCATCCGCGTACATAGGCGGAACGAAATATTCACAGCCCTTATAGAGTCTTAAGGGGAATTCGATAAATTCCTTAATATCCTTTTTGCTCTCTACACGTCTTACAGTTACCATATCAATCCTCCAGGGGCTCGTCGTCGCGTCTTAAGAGGAGGAGACCGTAGCCCGCGAGCCAAGGTCCGTTGTGACTGCCGCTTACGGGAGACATAATTACCGGCTCGTGATTGGTCTTGATGCCGTACTTCTCTTCTATGGGAATAAGCTTCTCAAGAAGCGAGGGGCCTGTATATACGTGGAAGAGGATATAATCCTCGGGGCTTCTGTCTCCGATCTTCTCCTTGAGTATCTCGCAGGTGCGCATAAGAGCCTTTTTCTCGGTTCTCACGCTCTCAAGAGCAACGCACTCGCCTTCTCTGTTGAAGTGGACGACGGGACATATCTTGAGCATCTGGCCCATAAACGCCTTGCCGCCCTTGAGTCTGCCGTTGTAGATAAGGTAATCGAGCTTACCGTCAACGCCCATAAACTCCTGTCTCTTCATCATCCAGGCGGTTTCCTTAAGGATCTCTTCGCTCGAGTAGCCCTTAGCAACCATTTTTGCCGCCATTATCGCAAGCAAGCCCTCGCCGAAGCTGGTGATCTTTGTGTCGATGACGTGTATCTTTATCTTGTCAGCGTAGTCCTTGGCAACGAGGGAAAGCTGATTGTAGGTGCCGCCGAGTCCCGAGGAAATAGCGTAGACGATAGCCTCGTCATAGCCCTCCTCGATAGCCTTATCATAGTGCTCACGTATCTCCGCAGGCGTGGGCATAGCCGTTCTCGGGAGATTGCTCTTGGGATTCTCAAGCTTCTCGAGTCTTTCGTAGAAGTCAACGGGATCAAGCCCTATGCCTTCAAGATATTCCTTTCCTTCAAACAGAATATGTACTCTGATAATGTCAATACCAAGGTCTCTGTATCTCTCGGGCGCGTACTCGATGCATCCCGTAGAGGTACACATAATTTTGATCTTGCTCATTTTTTTACTCCTTTATATCAAATGCGGATTTGTCGAATAATTCCTTGTTTTCTGCGAGATTGAGGATAATTCCCGCGGTGCTGACGATAGACTGCTCGTTTGCCGCTCCGTGAGCCTTGATAACCGGCTTGACGGTGCCGAGGATAACTCCGCCGCCGAGCGAGTTGAAATCGTAGATGCCCATAAGGTAGCCGACAAGCTTCATAAGGCTCTCGTCACCTGTCTTCTTTGAATATTTCACGATATCGGTAATAATTCTCGTTGCCGCGCCCTCTGTGACCTTGAGCACCTGATTGCCTGCAAAGCCGTCGCAAACGAGGACGTCGCACTCACCCGAAAGAGCCTTGTTGCCCTCGATATTGCCGACGAAGTTGATGTCCTCGGCATCACGAAGAAGAGCGTGAGTCTCCTTGACGAGCTTATTGCCCTTGGTGGGCTCTGCTCCGTTGGAGAGAAGGCCTATTCTCGGATTCTCGATGCGGTAGAGATTCTTCATAAAGTCTCTGCCGAGTCTTGCGAAGTGGACGAGGGTGGATGCGGGACAGTCGATGGTAGCTCCGGTATCAACGAGGCAGGTAAAGCCGCCGTTTGCCGCAGGGAGGACCGCCGCCAGAGCGGGACGGACTCTGTCCTTGCCAGAGAGGTAACGCATAGAGCCCGCGATAAGCGCGCCCGTGCTGCCCGCGTTGATAAGACCGACAAGGTCATCGCGCTCGGAGAGTGCCTCAAGTGCCTTAACCAGAGAGGAATCGCGCTTGACAAAAAGCGCCTCTGCGGGGCTGTCATAGTTGGTGATGGTCTCGGGTGCTTCAAGGAGCTCCACACGGTCCATCGGCATTCCGTTTTTCTCGCACTCGGCAAGCATAACGTCGGTGTCACCGACAAGAAGGACCGCGAGCTCGGGGTATTTCTGAAGAGCTAAGGATGCGCCCTTGATCATCATCCCGGCGCCTCTGTCAGAGCCCTTTGTATCAATTACTATCTTATATTGCTTCACTTTAATATCTCCTTATTCTATCGCTATCATATAGTCGTAGACCTCGTTGCCGCTCTCAAAGACCTCGAGCTCGCACATATCGTACTTCTCCTCGATGATCTCGGTGAGCTTAACACGGCGGATGTCCGACACGTTGCTTCCGACAAAGAGTGTTATGATCTCATAATCGTCCATATCGACCGAGTCAAGATGCTCGAGCACTGCCGACTCAGCTGAGCCTGCAACCGCGGTAATTTCAGAGGATGCGATGGCGATGTAGTCACCCTTCTTTATCTCCCTGCCTCCGAGAGTAACGTCGCGCACCGCCATCGTGACCTCGGCTCCGATAACTCCCTCAGCCGCTCTCGTGACGCTCTCGACCAGGGATGAGACGTCGGTAATGCCCGGAGTCACAACCGAAAGCGCGCCGTAGCCCTGCATCATATTCTTGGTGGGAATGATGTGTACTCTCGCCTTGTCATAAAGCTCTGCAGCCTGCTTTGCGGCTAAAATTACGTTCTTATTATTAGGCAGAACGATGATGTCATCGCTTTCCGCGCGGTCAAACGCCGCTATAATCTCCTCTGTCGAGGGGTTGAGTGTCTGACCTCCCGTCACTATCTCGTCAGCGCCCATCTCGGAAAACAGCGCCGAGAGTCCCTCTCCCTGAGCAACCGCGATCACCGAGAAGGGCTTCTTCGCTTTCTTCGGCTTAGGCTCCTCTGTGTGGCCCAGAGACATATTCTCTATCTTGACCGTAAGGAACTCGCCGTAGGACTGAGCCACGGTAAGGACGTTACCGGGAGCGAAGGTGTGCACGTGAACCTTGACTACGTCATCGAGCTTATACGCCACGATACTCTCACCTCCGAGGGACTCAAGAAGGGTTATGAGCTCGCCTATCTCAAAGCTGTCGGGATCGCACTTCTCTGTCGTGAGTCTGAGCATAAACTCGGTGCAATAGCCAAACTCAAGCCTTGAATCTCTGGTGAAGAGGTCGATATTGACCTTACTCGTCTGTGTCTCGGGGCTCTTGTATATCGAGCCGGTGAGCTCGCCTGTGAGCACCGCATACATACCCATTATAATGTAAAGGTAGCCTGCTCCGCCCGAGTCAACAACGTCTGCCTCCGCCAAGGCGGGGAGTATCTCCTTTGTCCTGGCAAGTGAGTCCTTGGCGCTCTCTATATGCATACGGAAGAAGTCCTCAACACTCGACTCATCGGTGATATTCTTCTCGGCATATTCTATACTCTCTCTGAAAACGGTGAGGATAGTTCCCTCGGTCGGCTGTTGAACCGCCGAGTAGGACTTGGCAATTCCCTTCTTGTACGCGTCGACAAGCTCCCTTGCGCCTACCTCGTCATAATGGGAGAGCTCCTCGTTGATGCCCGCGAAGATCTGCGAGAGGATAACTCCCGAGTTGCCTCGCGCGCCAAGGAGAACGCCGTGGGTAAAGTCGCTCGATACCTTGCCTATGCTGTCTATATCGCTTGAAAGCTCCGAGAGACCGCCGTCCATAGTCCTTGCCATATTTGTTCCCGTATCTCCGTCCGGAACGGGAAATACGTTAAGATCATTTATTTCCTGCGAGTGCCGAAGAAGAAGCGCTGTGCCGCCTCTGAGCATCTCGGCATAGCATTTGCCGTCTATTTTCTGTGTGTTCATAATGCCTCCGATACAATGTAATAATTACATTTCCGTCCATTTTACACCATTATAATACAAAAGTTTTATAAACTGAAAATAAACTCGGAGGAAAACGCAAAAAAATACCCGCTACCTGAGGGATAACGGGTATGAAATATTGCTTATCAGAGATTGCGAGGAAGAGTTACGGTAAAGGTAACGAGTCCGTCCGAATAACCTACCTCGATCGTTCCCTTATGAAGCTCGACTATCTTGCTGACAATTGCGAGGCCGATGCCGTTGCCCTCGGAGGCGTGTGACTTATCTACCTGATAGAACTTCTTGAAGAGGCTATCCTTCGCCTCGGCGGGTATCTCATCTGCGGTATTGGCAACGGTGATGCCGTAGCAAGACTTGCTCTCCGTCACGGATATAGCGAGAGTGCCGCCCTTCGGCGAAAACTTAATGGCGTTATCGATAAGGTTTATCCAGACCTCCTTGAGAAGCTCCTCGTTGGCATTGATCATATGCTCGTCAAAGTCGAGGCTGAGCTCAAGCTCCTTCCTCTCCCACTTATTCTCAAACAGGAGGACCGAGGAGCGTATCTGCTCGGAGAGATTGAACTCGGTGACACCGGTAAGTATGGATTGGCTCTCTACCTTTGTAAGATTGAGTATATTCGTCGCCATAGTAGCGAGGCGGCGCGACTCGTCCTCTATCGCGCTGAGATATCGGCGTCTGTCCTCGTCGGAAACGTCACTTTGGTTAAGGAGCCTTGCGAGTCCCGCGATGGATACGATAGGCGTCTTAAACTCGTGGGAGAAGTTGTTGATAAAGTCGCTGCGGAGCATTTCGGTCTTCTCGAGCTCCTCGGCAAGCTTGTTTACGCTCTGCTCTATCTCCTTTATAAGCTTGTGCTCGGAGAGTGTGCCGCGGAATCTGAGTCTTGCCTTGAAATTACCCGAGGCAAGCGCGTTCATATGCCTTACAAAGCGGTTCATCGGCTTCAGGGGTATCTGTGCCAAAAGGAGCGAGAAGGTCGCGCCGAAGAAGATACTGAAGCCTATCATACAGATAAGAATCGTACCGAGTGAGAGCTCATCGTTAAGACCGGATATTAAGTCGATCTCGGAGAAAAGGTAAACGAGAGCCGTAGCAAAGGCTATCGCGGCAAGAAGCACCACGAAGATGAGAACCGCAAAAATAAGAGTCAGCGAGAACTGGGATCTACTCTTTTCTCTGTCTATCTTTATCTTATCTATTCTTATCCTTTTCATATCCTTTTCACCGCCTTGTAGCCAAGTCCTCTGACCGATTCTATCGAGAACTCGGGATAGCCGTCAAATCGCTTACGGAGTCTTGCGATATGCACGGTAACCGTCTCCCATCCCGTGTCGCTCTCCGCTCCCCATATCTCGTCCATAAGCTGAATTCTGGTAAAGATCTTACCGGGATAGGAAAGGAGCTTATAGAGAAGCTGAAACTCCTTCTGCGGAAGCTCCTGCACCTCCTCGCCTCGCGTTACGGTGAGAGAATCGTAATCGAGAGTTACATCGCCTATTACGATCTTCTTCTCGCTTGCTATCTTAGCGCGCCTTAAGAGCGCCTTGATGCGGTAGAGCATCTCCTCATCGTCGATAGGCTTCGTTATGTAGTCATCCGTGCCGACGAGGAAGCCCTTGTGCTTATCCTTGGGAAGCTGCTTTGCCGAAACCATAAGGATGGGGACGTTATTCCCTGCCTCGCGCAAGGACTCGGTCAGCTCGTAGCCGTCCATCCCAGGCATCATAATATCGAGCACGACGAGGTCTATATGCTCTCTGTCAAATATCTCAAGAGCATCGAGTCCGTTTTTTGCGACCGAGACGGTGTACTTCGCGTTTTCAAGCACCGCGCGCAAAAACATCCTCGTATTTTTGTCATCATCTACAACGAGTATGTGGAACATTTTGCTCCTCCTATGTACAACTGTTGTTACTATTTTAGCACCTTATCCCGAAGAAGTCAAGGAAAATGCGAAATGCGAAGCGCGAAATGTCGCCGTGCCATTTCTTGCCGACAATGAGCCTTTAGCGTTGACTTTGGACGATAGATGTGATAAAATTGACGTAGAAAGGCGGTATTTATATGAAATACGTGATTGTTACGGGTGCTTACGGCGGTATGGGTTATGCGGCGGTAAGAGCCTTCAGGGATAAAGGATACTACGTTTTCGCGCTGGACAGACGCGTGGGAGAGGCTGAAGACGGTGTGATACCAATAGAGGTCGATCTGACGAGCACAGATGAAATAGATGCGGCTTACAGAAAGGTATGCGAGGTGACCGACAAGGTGTATGCGATAGCGCACTTTGCGGGAATGTATAACCTCGATTCACTCGTGGAAATGTCGGAAAATGATTTCACACGCATTTTCGACGTGAACGTTTTCTCGGTGTACAGAGTGAATAAGACCTTCCTACCCCTGCTCACAGAGGGCAGCAGAATACTTATAACGACGAGCGAGCTTGCGCCCCTTGATCCGCTTCCCTTTACCGGTATTTACGCTGTGACGAAGGCGGCGCTTGACAAATACGCCTACTCGCTGAGAATGGAGCTGCAGCTGCTCGGTATTTCGGTCAGCGTGCTGAGACCCGGAGCTGTGGACACGGGAATGCTCGGAGTATCCACCACCGCGCTCGACCGCTTCTGTGAGGAAACGAAGCTCTACTCCTGCAACGCAGAGCGCTTCAAGAAAATCGTTGACGGAGTCGAGGCAAGAAACGTAAAGCCCGAAAAGATCGGTAAGCTTGCTCTGAAGATACTCGAGGCAAAGAGACCGAGGCAGGTATATAAGATAAACAGAAATCCCCTGCTTCTACTCCTTAACGTCCTGCCGAAAAGACTTGCGACTTATATCATTAAACTGATTTTGAAGTGAATAAAAAAAGAGCGAGGATACCTACGCGGTGTCTTCGCTCTTTCACGTTATTTTGCTTATTTAACTATGGTGTACTGACTGTTGTATATCTCGGAGTAGAGTCCGCCAGAGGCAAGGAGCTCTCGGTGTGTGCCCTTCTCCACAACGTCACCGTTACTGACAACGAGTATGACGTCCGCATTCTCAACGGTTGAGAGGCGGTGGGCGATAACAAAGGTTGTCCTGCCCTTCATAAGCTCATCCATAGTCTGTTGGATAATGAGCTCGGTGCGGGTATCAACGTTGCTGGTAGCCTCGTCAAGTATGAGGATAGGTCTGTCCGAGAGATAGGCGCGGGCGATGGTGAGAAGCTGCTTCTGGCCGCCCGAGATATTGGTGCTCTCCTCGTTGATCCTTGTGTTATATCCGTCAGGTAATCCGTCGATCCAGAAGTCAATGTGAGCGCGGCGCGCCGCTTCCCTGACCTCGCCCTCTGTTGCCGACGGATTGCCGTAGGCGATGTTGTCGTATACCGTACCCGAGAAGAGGACCGTATCCTGAAGCACCATCGAGAACATCTCTCTGACATCCGAGCGATTCATCTCTTGTATACATCTTCCGTCAACGGATATAGTACCAGAGTCGGGATCGTAAAAACGCATCAAAAGGTTAACTATTGTTGTCTTTCCGCCACCGGTAGGGCCTACTATCGCAATTTTCTGTCCCGGGAGAACATCTAAATCAAGGCTCTTTATAAGCGGCTTATCCTCGGTGTAGGAGAAGGCGACGTTCTCGAATTTGACTGCGCCAAGGCACGGCTCATCAAGCTCTTTTCGCTCGGGCTCCTTCATCTCCTCGGAGTCGAGGAATTCATACACTCTGCGCGCGGAGGCTATGGTGGACTGCATCATAGACATACCGCCCGAGATGGACTCAAGAGGTCCTGAGAAAAGCTGAGTGTAAAGAATGAACGCCATAAGATCGCCAACTCGCAAAGTACCGCGGATAACGAGAATACTGCCGACGATACATATAGCTATATAGGCAAGATTGTTGACTATTGCAACAATAGGCTGAACTACGCCCGAGGTAAGATATCCGCGCTCTGATTTTACTCTGTAATCCTCGGAGAGCTTCTCATATCCGTCCTGTCTGTGACGCTCGAGATTATATACCTTGACGGTGTCAAAGCCGGTGAGATTCTCCTCTGTCGCGGAGTATATTTTTCCTGCCGCCTCGCGGCTCAGGTCGAAGTACTTCTCACTCCTTGCGGCAAGCTTTGCGGAGAGGAATATCGACGCGGGAACAAATAGAATAATGACCGACGCCATTATGGGATCTGAGATAAATATCAGCACCGTGATTACAATGAGCTTGAGTACACCGTTTATAATAATATTGAAGATATCGTGTACCGAGCCACCCATAATAGAGACGTCGTTGGTCATACGGGAGATTATCTCGCCGTTTGGTGTTGTGTCGACCTTCTTGATAGGTATCTTAGATATCTTTGCGCTCATATCCACTCTTATACGGCAGGTGTAATGGCGCGAGACGGTGTTGTTCATTATGATCATCGTAATCATACTGAGTATTCCCGAGGCAAGGTATGAGACGATGAGAATGATGGATATCCTGGCGGTGCGGGATAGATCCATCGGAGCACCGAGAGTGACGTAATCGTATATTCCGTCGGTGAGTGTGCCGATGAGCTCGGGCGCGAGCATAGAAAGGATTATGGACAAAAGGCTGATTACTGCCGCTAAGATCAACGAGGGCAAAATCGGCTTTGTGTCCTTGATTATCCTGCCTATAACCTTTAATGACGAGGTGAGCTCTTCCCTTTTCTTTTTACTCTTATCAGGCTTCAAGGGTATCACCTCCCAACACACGCTTTCCAAGCTGAGACACACAGATCTCACGGTAGATATCGGACGAGCGGAGAAGCTCCTCGTGAGTTCCGACAGCGCTTATCCTGCCTCTGTCCATAACGTAAATTCTGTCTGCGGCAAGGGCTGTCGATACTCTCTGAGTGACAAGTATTTTGGTCCTGCCCTTAAGCCTTGCAAAAAGCTTTTGCTGAATCTTTCTTTCGGTGAGATAATCAAGCGCTGAGAAGCTGTCGTCGAAGATATAGATCGGCGCTTCCCTTATGACGGTCCTCGCCATATTTATCCTCTGCTTCTGTCCTCCGCTGACGTTTTGTCCAAGTCCTACGAGCAGAAAATCGAGTCCTTCCTCCTTAGATGACACAAACTCCTCGAGCTCGACGTCCGAGATAGCGGTGGCGATTTCCTCATCGGCGGCATCTGCTCTGCCCATAGTGATATTATCACGGATAGTACCCTCAAAGATCATCGCCTTTTGTAGCGAGACAGAGTACGCAAGGCGTATTTCCCCCTTAGAAAGACTATTATAGTTTACATTATTAATCAAAATCTCGCCGTTTTTATAAGGATACATCGCGAGAAGCACCTTGACGAGCGTGCTCTTTCCCGAGCCCGTACCGCCGATCACGGCTACCGTCTCTCCCTTATCGGCATAGAAGCTGACGCCCGATAGAGCATCCGTCTGAGCATCTGGATATGAGAAGGAGATATCCTTCATCTCTACCCTTGCGCCCTCACAAAGCGGGAAGCGCGGCTCGGTGTGGTCGTCTGCTCCGTCATCGCATACGGGCATATCAAAGACCTCGGAAATTCTTGATATCGAGACTCTCAAGTGAGGTATCCAGGCTATCGTCCAGGAGAGATTGATGACCGCGTTTGCGATAAGCGTGACGTACTGCATAACGGCGATTATATCGCCCGCCTCGGTGATCACTCCGCTCGTCACCTTCGACGTGCCGACAAGAAGTATAGCTACCGTCGAGAGGTTAAGAAGAAGCATTGCGACGGGTGTGATGTAGCCCGAGCGGACGTTGGCCTTTATCATATATTTAGCCATTTCCTCGGTCGCGTGCTTTGCTCTTGCGTGCTCCTTATCCTCGTTGTTGAAGGCGCGGATAACTCGTATGCCTATAAGCCTTTCTCTGACTATTCGGTTTTGCACGTCGACGTATTTGTCGCTGACGTCCCACATCTTTCGGAGCGGCTTTACGATAAAAACAACGAACGCGAGAATAAGCGGTATGCACAAAAGGAATATTAGTGAGAGAGTCACATCGGCAAGGAGAGCGAGCGCAGTTCCGCCGATAAGCATCATAGGCACGGTGATCACTGTGTAAACGAGCTCGCTTGCGGCGCCCTCAACGTTGAAGATATCGTCGGTCGAGCGTGTGAGAAGTCCCGACGAGCCTATCCTTGAATACTGCTCGAAGGACAAGGAGTTGATCTTCTTGAAGGTCGAGCGGCAGAGCGACGAGGAAAATGAGGTCGTCACCCTTGTATTTATCTTGTTTGATACAAGAGCCGACACGAGAGAGAGCGTGGCAAGAAGAAGCATAATGAGCGAGGAGCTCACTACCCTGCCTATATCCGAGTTGGCAATTCCGTTGTCAACAACGTCGCTCATAACGTACGGCATAAGGAGCTCGGTGACGGTCGCAAGCGTGTGCATAAGCATAACCACGCCGAGGCTCTTATAATGGGGTTTAAGATGTTCTAAAATCGTTTTCATTTTTCTGTGTTACAAATTTTTTACTGCGTGTGGATGCTCCGGACACTCGGTATGTGGACCGGCCGATGGTAAGCAAAAATCAACTGCGTTTTAAGTTGACATCGGCAAAAAAGCGCAAAAAACGCCTCGGCCGTACATAGCCGAGGCGTTTTTTATATAGGCAAGCAGAGAGCTCACCCCTCTATACCAAAACAAGTCCGGAGGCGTGTACGAAAATATATTCTGTTTTAGTGTTGATACAGTTGTAAGTCTTGTTATTCATTTTTCGGCCTCCTTTCTTTCATATTTTTGAGTCCATTGTAGCACTTATGGACGGGATTGTCAAGTGGTAATGTCAAAAAACTTCTCTCTTCTTTGTGCATTTTCACGATTTATTAATTGTATTAATAAAAAACGTATTGCATTGTGAAAAAATGTGTGTTAGAATATTTTTAGCAAATACAAGGAGTTACATATGAAGGATATTTCATCAATCGAGAGGTCCAAGGACGTTGTGTACGGTCTCGGTGTGAACAGAGAGAGCGTATATTACTCTATTCTGTTTGGCGCGGCGTCGATCACGGCTCTTGTGCTTCTTATCATTTCCTACGCGCAGAAGAACACAGCGCTTAAGATCTATGCGTGGATACTTTTGCCGATTTTCTTAGTCTGTACGGTTATCGCGGCAAGATACGCATTCGCAAGTAAGAATAAGATCTACGCGCAATGCGGTGTTCTCGTTATCAAGAGCTTCTTCATCACGAGGAAATTCAAGATCGCATCTATCGAGAAGATCTCTGCGGCAACCAACAACAAAAGCGGTGTCACCACCGTCAACGTCTTTTATGACAAAAGGACCTACAATTACAAATTAAAATCAATGACAAAAGAGGAGATCGCGCACTTAAGACGCGTAACCTCCAGATACTAAAAGGAGAAAACTAAAATGGCAAAGTCAAGACTTATCGGCGATTATCCCGTAATCGGTATTCGCCCCACTATCGACGGCAGACGCGGACCTCTCAAGGTGCGTGAGAGCCTTGAAAATCAGACTATGAATATGGCCAAGGCGGCGGCAGAGCTTATCACTAAGAATCTCTGCTACTCTAACGGTGAGCCCGTCAAGGTCGTTATCTCCGACACCACGATAGGCAGAGTCGCTGAGGCGGCTGCCTGCGCTGATCAGTTCAAGAAGGCGGGCGTTGACATCACGCTCACAGTTACTCCCTGCTGGTGCTACGGCTCGGAGACTATGGATATGGATCCGAATACCGTAAAGGCTGTATGGGGCTTCAACGGCACAGAGCGTCCCGGCGCGGTATACCTTGCGGCAGTTCTCGCTTCTCACACTCAGAAGGGACTCCCCGCTTTCGGTATCTACGGTCACGAGGTACAGGATATGGACGATACCTCTATCCCCGATGACGTTGCCGAGAAGATCCTCCGCTTTGCAAGAGCGGCAGTTGCGGTCAAGACCATGAGAGGCAAGTCCTACCTCCAGATCGGCTCGATCTGTATGGGTATCGCGGGCTCTATCGTTGACGTAGACTTCTTCGAGGAGTATCTCGGAATGAGAGTTGAGAGCGTTGACGAGGTTGAGATCATCAGACGAATGACAGAGGGCATCTACGATGCCAAGGAATATGAGAAGGCGCTCGCTTGGGTAAAGGAAAAGTGCAATCCCGACTTTGACAAGAACCCGAAGGAGCTCCAGAGAAGCGACGAGCAGAAGGCAAAGGACTGGGAGTTCACCGCAAAGATGGCCTGCATCATCAAGGACCTTATGAACGGTAACAAGAATCTGCCCGTAGGATGCGAGGAGGAGATGGTCGGTCACAACGCCATCGCCGCAGGCTTCCAGGGACAGAGACAGTGGACTGACTTCTACCCCAACTGCGACTTCCCCGAGAGTATCCTCAACTCCACCTTTGACTGGAACGGCGCAAGAGAGCCCTACGTCCTCGCTACCGAGAACGACACTCTCAACGGTGTATGCATGCTCTTCGGTAAGCTCTTGACAAACAGAGCTCAGATATTCGCGGACGTAAGAACCTACTGGTCGGGCGACGCTGTTAAGCGCGTGACCGGCTATGACCTTGAGGGCAAGGCTAAGGAAGCCGACGGCTTCATCCACCTTATCAACTCGGGTGCTGCTTGCGTTGACGCCTCGGGCGAGGCAAAGGACGAGAATGGCGAGCCCATCATGAAGAAGTGGTGGGAGATGACCGACAAGGATATCGACGCTTGTATGTCCGCAACCACCTGGCCCTATGCAGACCTCGGATACTTCCGCGGCGGCGGCTACTCCTCGAGATTTGTAACCAAGGCAGAGATGCCCGTTACTATGCTCCGTCTTAATATGGTAAAGGGACTTGGCCCCGTTATGCAGATCGCAGAGGGCTGGACAGTATGTCTTCCCGACGAGGTAACTCATAAGCTCTGGGCAAGAACAGACTACACCTGGCCTTGCACCTGGTTCGCACCGAGAATCACCGGCAAGGGCGCATTCAAGAGCGCTTACGACGTTATGAACAACTGGGGCGCTAACCACGGAGCTATCTCCTACGGTCATATCGGAGCTGACGTTATCACACTCTGCTCTATGCTCAGAATCCCCGTTTGCATGCACAACGTTGATGAGGAAAAGATCTACCGTCCCTCCTCTTGGGGTGCATTCGGAATGGACAAGGAAGGTCAGGATTACAGAGCCTGCTCTGCATACGGACCGCTTTACAAAACCACGAAGTGATCCCAGAAAACCACGAGGTGGTTTTCCAATAAATAATGAATGATGAATAGTGAATAATTAAGGAGGCTTTTCTCCCAAGGTCGAAAAGCATTTTATCTGTATTAACTAATTCATTCGTTATTCTTATATTAAAAGCGCTTATAGCCGACGTCCTGCGGTTATAAGCGCTTTTTGTTATGTTTTATTTGCATTTTTACCTTTTATGGCTTTAAGAGTATACGTAGCTCCCCAACTTTTCAACACCTCGACGGATGTAAATCCTGCATCAAGAAGCGCTTCTGTTTCGTGTGCGACGGTCAAGGGTGTATCGTAATGATAAAAGCCGTTATCGGTAATTCCCTGCTCCTTTTTGAGGGCGGCGAGGCTTTGGCGGTGGAACATTTCTTCCTCGTCGCTAAAGGCGAAATAGTCTGTCAGGATAAAATAACCGTTATCCTTTAAGGCGCTATGGAGCTTTTTATAAAGGGCGGTCTTCTCCTCCTTTGTGAAATGGTGCAGACTCTCAATCGAAACGGCGGCATCGTATATCCCGTCGCCAAAAGGCAGGTCAAAATACGAGCCTAATATCAGCTCGATATCCCTGTTGTGAAGCTTCTCGGCAAGGCGGGAGAGCATTGCCTCACATAAGTCGATGCCAACTAGTTTTGCGGTTGGGTTAAGCTCAAAATAAAACTCAAGCTCAATACCTGTGCCGCAGCCAAGGTCGAGCACACGGCAGCCCGATGCACTCGGCAGGCAGGAGGCTGTGTATGGGTAAAACTCATCGGCAAATTCTATGTCTCTCATCATATGCTCGTCATAACCATCTATTCTGTTTTCAAAAAAGTCACTCATTCCCTCGAGCATATCTATCCTCCCTATATACCTTTTATTAAATTGTATCATAAAGCAACCGTTTTTTCAACGTGTTTGTATCAAAAATTCCAAAGTCGCATAAGTTCAATACAAAATCATTGACAATGACCGATACATATGATAAAATTATGCCATCTACAAATATATTATAAGGAGTAGGAAAATGAGAGAATACGCCCTTTTGAAAAAGAACGACCCCGAGATCTACGCGGCGGTTATGAATGAGACGGCAAGACAGAGGAATAAGATCGAGCTTATCGCCTCTGAGAACTTTGTATCCGAGACGGTGATGGAGGCTAACGGCACTACCCTCACCAATAAGTATGCCGAGGGCTATCCCTCGAAGAGATACTACGGCGGATGCGAGCACGTTGACGTTGTGGAGACCATCGCGATCGAGAGAGCGAAGAAGCTCTTTGGCGCGGGATATGCTTACGTACAGCCCCACTCGGGCGCACAGGCTAATATGGCGGTATTCTTTGCCCTTCTTAAGCCCGGCGATACCGTGCTCTCCATGAGTCTTGCTCACGGCGGACACCTCTCCCACGGCTCGCCCGTAAATATGTCGGGCAAATACTGGAACATCGTGCCCTACGGCGTAAGCGAGGACACCGAGACCATAGATTACGACGAGGTAAGACGCCTTGCGCTTGAGTGTAAGCCGAGACTCATTCTCGCGGGCGCGTCGGCTTATCCGAGAATCATCGACTTTGAGAAATTCTCCGAGATAGCAAAGGAGGTCGGCGCATATCTGCTCGTTGATATGGCGCACATCGCGGGCCTTGTTGCGGCAGGCAAGCACCCCTCGCCTATCCCCTACGCTGACGTTACGACAACCACCACTCACAAGACCTTGAGAGGTCCCCGCGGCGGTCTTATCCTCACTAATGACGAGGAGATCGCAAAGGCTATCAACAAGGCTATCTTCCCCGGTATTCAGGGCGGCCCTCTTATGCACACCATCACCGCTAAGGCAGTCTGCTTCGGCGAGGCTCTTAAGCCCGAATTCACCGAGTACGCACAGCGTGTTATCGACAACACCGCGGCGCTTGCAGATGAGCTTATCAAGGAAGGCTTCCGCCTTGTGTCGGGCGGCACGGACAATCACCTCCTTCTTGTTGACCTCACCGGAATGAAGGTTGACACAGGTAAGGAGGCAGAGCACCTTCTCGATGAGATTGGCATCACCTGCAACAAGAACTCTATCCCGAACGATAAGCAGAAGCCGTCTGTTACCAGCGGTCTGCGTCTTGGCTCTGCGGCGGTGACCTCCCGTGGATTTAACACAGAGGATATGCGCGAGGTGGCTAAGCTTATTTCCCTGACACTAAAGGACTTTGACAACAATGAAAATGAGGTAAAAGCGAGAGTAAAGGAGCTTCTTCTGAAGTACCCTCTCTACGAATAAGAAATGAAACGCGATACAGAAAAAATGTATGCGACGATGAGCCCCTGGAGACTCTTCTTCATCGTCGCTATGCCCGGTATGATAAGTATGTTCGCTATGTCGATATACAGTATTGTCGAAGGCATTTTCATAGGGCAGAAGCTCGGCGAGGGAGCGTTTGCGGCAGTCAATATAGCGATGCCCCTCGTTATGATAAATTTTGCTCTTGCCGACCTGATCGGAGTGGGCGCGTCGGTGCCTATTTCCATCGCTCTCGGTAAGAAGGAGCACGGAGAGGCCAATAACGTATTCTCCTGCTCGGTGCTAATGATCTTTATTGCCTCGCTCGTTATGGGCATGGCAATGTTCGCCGCCGCCAAGCCTCTTTGCCGTATGATGGGTGCGGACGGTACTCTGCTCGAAACCTCGGTCAGATACCTACGTACGGTTGCGCTGTGCAGTCCCCTGTCGACCATCTTTTTCGCGATGGATAATTACTTAAGGATCAGCGGATACGTAAAGACGAGCATGGTGATAAACATCGGCTCGAATATTGCTACTATCGGACTTCTGACACTCTTCCTTCTTGTTTTTGAGATGGACGTTGTCGGCTCCGCGCTTGCTACATCAATCTCGATGTGTATGTGCTCGTTTGTGGCATTGACACCGTTTTTACGCGGTAAAACACTACTTAAGTTTACAAAACCTCACTTTAATAAGGCTATGTTCAAGGAGATCGCGGCGTGCGGTTCTCCTGTATTCCTTAATAATATAGCGGGACGAATCAGCTCTATCCTGATAAACGTATCCCTTATGACGCTTGGCGCTCTTGAGTTCGGAGAGAATGGCGGAACCACCGCTGTCGCGGTATACGCGGTGCTTATGTATGCTAGTGATTTCTGCTGGCCGCTTCTCTACGGAGTCAGCGATTCCCTCTCCCCTGCCATCGGCTATAACTGGGGCGCGGCAAGCTACGACAGAGTTAAGAAAATCGTCAAGTGCGGATACATCGGAACTGCTGTGATAGGTCTTATATCGACCTCGCTCCTATTCTTCTTCCCCGCTACCGTGGCGGCAATGTTCGCGAAGGCGGAGGATGCTCTGCTCCTTGCAGAAGCCACGCACGCGATAAGGCTCTTCTGCTTCGCCTACCTCTTCAGGTGGTTTGTAGTTACGACGCAGAGCTTCCTAAGCGCAATAGAAAAGCCTGCCTTAGCAACGGCAATTTCCGTCTCAACCGCCCTGATCTTCCCCGTTCTTTTCCTCGGCGCTCTGTGGAGCTTCGGACTTGACGGAATATGGGTAAACTTCGTCGGCGTTAATCTCTGCTCGGCTATCCTCGGAGTAATTCTTCTGACGGTTGTCGGTAAGGAGATAAAAAGGAAAGAAGCCGAATTACAATAACAAAAAATGCTTATAGCTCCACTTGGGATACTATAAGCATTTTTTCATTTTACAAAGAAAGATTATACCTTCAAAAGCTTTTCAAGCTCCTCGGTGAGCGAAGCCTCCTGGATATGAACCTTAACCTCGTTGGATGCCGCGTTGGTCCTGAGGTGCAAGACAAGGCTCGCGATACCCGCCTTCTTTCTTAAGGGAGTTGTCACGTCCTCAACCGCTACAAGGTCCTTGACCGTAAAGACGGTAACCTTCCTTGTAAAGCCTCCGCTGTATACCGTAATTTTACCGCCACTTGAGGCGATTCCGTTGATCTTATAAGCTAAGAAGCCGTGAAGAAGCTTTACACCAATTACAATAGCAATCGCTAAAGCGGTGGAGAGCGCCACGGATAAAACAATAGGAGCGGATACGCTGAAGATCAGCATAATTGCCACGGTCAAGGAAAGCGCAAGTCCCGATATGGTACCAAAGATCAATAAGAACCACGAGACGAATGGGAAATATGATACCGCGCTCGTCTTTTTTTCATCAGGTGTATAATCCGGAAGTACACGCTCGAGTATCTCACCGACCTCGTCATACTTGCAGAACGGAACAAGCACACCTATATCCGTATTTTCGTTATCCGAGTCGGCCGTATAACCGATTACCTCAAGATTTATACTTGCAAAGCCGAGCAGTCTCTGAACTATTCCCTGCTGAACCTTGACAGCCTTGATTCTGTCATAGCTGAAGGTGTTGGTATGCTTCTCAAGAAGTCCGTACGAGATCTCTATGTTGTTTCCACGCTTGGTAATTGCGAACTTGTAGTATTTTACAAACGAGCTTAATAAGCAACCTATAAGGACGAAGAAGGAGCTGAGAAGCATTGCTCCTAACGTAATTAAAACGGCATATAAGAAATACTGTCCCCAGGTGCCAAGATAATCAAGCTCCAGCATAAGCTTGCAGACGCCTATTACAATAATAGCGAGCGCTCCGATCAACGCTATAAAGAACGCCATTGACGCAACGTTTATAAGCGTGTAGAGCATTTTCTTCTTCGAAGTGAAGTTATATAGGCTGTCGCTTTCGGAAAGAAGCACGCTTTCTTCTAAAGAGTCGCTCTCGGGGGTGCGCGCGCCGTTTTCCTTGAGCGAATTGAGCTCTGCAACCAAGGAGTCAACGATTGACGACTTCTCAATGATCATTATCTCGGCTTGGTGAGCGGTGTTTGTAGATCCGCTATCCACGGTCAAAACCGCAATGCCGAATATTCTGTGAAATATGCTCTGTCTCTTGTTAATAGCGTGGATCTTCTTGTACTCGAGTACAGAGTGTTTTCTGAAGAGGACGCCTTTGTTGCATCTTATTTCCGTCTCGGTCAGCTCATATCCCGAGGTCTTGTAGTACATTATCCTGTATGCGGTAAAGCAGGAATAGATCAGGATAAACGCGACTATGAAAATCGGGATATACGGAATGATATTTCTAAGCTCTCCCTCGTCGGTAAATAAAAGCTCCTCAAGAAAGACAAACATTACTACAAAGCTGTAAATAACGTCGGACAACAGAGAGGAATAGATATACCCTTTGTCAAATCTCTTCATTATTCTGCTCCTCAATTCTTGCCTCGAGCTTTTCCTCAAGATCATCGATCATACTGTCTGCCTCGTCGGTCGTGAGTGTGGAAAGATCAAAATTCGAGCCTGCGGTAGAGATAGTAACGTCGCTGAGCTTCAAGAGCATCATAATAGGTCCCTGCACTCTGTGAAGGTCCTGAATCTGACAGATGGGAATTACCACTCTTTTTCTGAAGATGACGCCCTCTTTCACAACTATGCGCTTATCGTTATAGCCCCACGCGAACATTTTGTAGCGCAAGACGGGCATAACCAAGGTAAGGCAAAGAAGCAGAAGATCGGGTATTCCGACAGCCAATAAAACTGCGAGTCTTACGTCACTCGGCGCTTCAGCCACGCTTAAGATCACGATAGCGCTGATGAAAAATCCGACCAGCGCAAGCGAGGTGATCGCCGCGCGAATGTACCATAGCTTCAGTACGTTTTTGCTTAGTTTTTTAAGTTCCATATGTGGTCCTCCTTGGGTGTGTAGTTCATTTAAGCCCATTGTATCATAAAGCACAAATAAAATCAAGCCCTTACCTCATTTCGAAGCAAGGGCTGTTTTTATTTGTGTTTACGCTTCTTTGTTTTTACGAAATACCAAATCACGAATATTGCGAGATTGATAACGTGCAAGGATAGCAAGCCTGCATTTAGTATTGAATACATCACCTGACCGTTTTGGTCGGCTTCATCTGTCGTGACTACGATCTCCCATTCTCCGTTCTCGTGTTGAAGAATGTTTATTGACTCATATAAAATGGGATTGTAGTAATATTCTTTACCGTCGATTTCTGCCCATTTTTTGTTAGGCTCATAGATCGGTAATTGATTTTGAGGTACATCTCCATACCCTTCTTCATACCAAGCATCATATCCACTCTGCATATACTCGATAAACTCATCGGGATCATCAAATCTTTCGCGCTTAATAAAGGTGGATTCGCTAACAAAACTAGTCAAAATATAGGTTATAAGCAATAATAACGCAAGTGTTATTGCAAATCCTATGCAAAGCTTTTTTAAGAGCTTAGTGTCCTTATTAACGTTTTCCAGCGTCTGTTCATCGAGCCAGATAAGCTCTTTGTCAATCAACATCTTAAAGACAAAAATCTTGTATATACAGAACGCGAAAAGAAACGTGACAGCGGCAAACAATGCGCCAAACATAAGCCAGGAATCAAAGGCGAGTCCGTAATAGCTGTTATACGGAATTACTGCTATCGGCAGGCAGAAGGCGAAGGCCAGGAGTACGCCGAAAAATGCTTTAACCGAGTTAAGAACCATATCTGTGTTAGCCAATTTTATCTTCTCGGCGTGTTCCTCATCTTCCTCGTCGATAAGCAATCTGAAGCTCACCGTGAAGCATATCTGACATATCGTAGCCGCAACAAAGAATACACTCGCAAGGCAGAAGCCAAGCAGACCGCGCGAAAAACCGAGATTACATATCATAGCGGCTATAAGTCCCACTATGATCAGCCCTATTGAGATAAAGGAGAGATTGGTAAACTTCTTCTCTCTGCTATGTAGCATCAGCTTGAATTGCTTGTCGCTCTTTGCCTTCTGCTTGCTTGCCACATCTTCCGATACTGCTTCTCGGTCAGGGTTATTACGCTCTCCGCGGAGAAGCTCGTCGGTGGTTATGCCGAAGATCTCCGCTATCGAAGGTATCAGGGAAAGCTCAGGAGTACATTCGTCGCACTCCCAACGGCTTACCGTTTTATCCGAAACAAAAAGCTTTTCGCCGAGTTCCCTCTGCGTCATACCGTTTGCCTTACGCAAAGCCGATATGAATTTGCCTATCGATTTCTTCTCCATAGAAGTACCTCCTCACATTTTGGGGTGTTATTTGGTTACATTCTACCATTCCGTCAGAAAAAAGTCCACCCCTAGATGAAGGAATTACTCCCGAAATGCGAGAATATGCTTTGTTTTGAATGAATTATAGCAATAACTACTCTGTTTCAATACGTTTTCGTCTCTGTGGTAGAAACACTTGATGTTTAGATATCAATATATTCCCAATGTAATCCGCCTGCAGTAAGCCTTTTTTTATTTAGGCATTCACTTAAAGTGCTACTTGCAACTGCTTTAACCTTGCTAGCTTGTGCAGCGTGTGAAAAGATTTCCCCTGTTTCGACACAAAGAATTCTTCTTTTTCCTTTTTGCCCTTTTATAGTTTCTCTTGGTTTGAAATTGATATAATCGTCAACTGCATAACAAAAATGATAACCATGTGTTTTTACTAATTCCCCTGAACAACATCTGCCGATTAATCGGCTATCTATACCAAGTTTTTCACCAGCCTCCGTTTCAGACACATACACTTCTTGTGTTTCCAAGCAATAGACAGATTTTTTTAGCGTGCTTGATTCCTTTCTTCGCTTTGTTGTGTATTTTGGAGCCGGTTTCCAATTTTCGTCATATTCGTCTACGTAGGCGTAGTGTTTGTTCTTTGCTGAGCGATGAGCTTTACAGCAATTCTGCGATAAATTTTGTGTTGAAATACCTGTTAAGATACTGCATTCAGTAATAGATTCATAAACCTCACTACTCTCTACACAAATTATTGCTCTACATGGACCACCTTTTTTCTTTTCTTCTACTGGTGTCCAGTCATCATCATATTCTAAAATGTATGCCCAATGATATCCACCCGCAGTAATTGCTTGACGTAAGACGCACTTCGAAATTTCACCAATACCAATATTTGTTTTTCTGCTTGCCTCTGATATTGAATTATATATTTCTTTTGTTTCAACACAGATAATTGTTTTTTCTTTTCTACTTTTAGGTGGAGTCCATTCATTTATATCAACATCTGCTTCTACCCAAAAAAATCCACCCGCAGTTAATTGGGTTCCAAGCAAACATGAACCTATATTTTGGGAAAGAATACCTGTGCATCTTTCAGCCTCCGCTGCAGAAGCATATTTTTTGATTACAAGCTTATCTGGAGAAATTTGTACTACCTCATTTCCTAAATGATCATAATTTCCACCACCTTTAGTAGAATTGTATCCATTTTTATAACTATCAAAAAGCTCTATGTAATAAATTTCTCTTTGATTAGCTAAATCTTGAGTTTCAATGTTGGATTCTATTATCTCATGCGAAAAAGAATCCCATCCGTATTTGTCGATAGCCTTGCCAAATTTAAATGAGCGACAGTAATTATTACCTGAATTCCAACGGGCACTTGGTTTTTGGCAGGTTTGTCCAATATAAGATTTTCCGTTTAATTTATTTGTGTGTTTATAAATCAACCACTTCATAAAAGTTCCTCTAAATAATTAATTGATAAAGCTTTTATTTTTCCAACAAAGTAGCATCTTGAATTATACCATAGAAATATTTATTAATCAATCTCTTTTAGTATAGAAGTTCCAATCTTTACTTTTTCATTTTAGTAATAAAGTCCGGGAGGTTGCCCACCCTCAAGGAGCGAAGACCATTCGCTCCGTCGGGCGAACAAGACGGGATTTTGCCATCGCGTTGTACCTAAGCTTAAATTTGAGAGAGCTTAGGTTAGATGCGAACTCTGTTGTCGCTCAGGCAATGTTGTGAACCCGATCCGCGAGGGTGTAGTGTTATGGGGAGCTATGTGCTTGATTTTAGCTTAGTTAGATGCGAGAAGTATGATTCTCTCTATCCTCGCGTGCGTGTTCTACAACATTTACCCGTCTCCCGCACCAAACAAAAAGGCAGAGCCACTTGTGCTCTGCCTTTTTGTTTGGTGCGGGAGACGGGACTTGAACCCGTACGTTGGAAACACACGCCCCTCAAACGTGCGCGTCTGCCGATTCCGCCACTCCCGCGAACATTGATATTATATCATATTGGATTATAAAAGTCAATACCTTTTTTAAAAATATTTTTGTTTTTTTATTAATGTAAAAGGTTGACTCATTCACGGCGTTTTGATATAATCAAAGCATAGGAAATCTATATAAAAACCTTGTGAGGTAACCATGATCAAAACAAAAATCGTCTCTTCCCTTGAGAAAATCTTCATTGATGAGTCCTTTGATGCTTACAAAGAGCTGAAGTCCATATCTGTTCTGCGCGGTGAGCGTCTTAACTTCCAGATAATGACCACATATGACACGTCGGATGGCACAAAGCCGTACATCGCTCCGAAGTTCAAGCCGGCCATTTCGGGCGAGCTTGGAAAATATGCAAATCTCAGGCAGGTCATGAACGTTCCCGTAGCCTTCACCACCCACGTAAACGGCATCGATGACAACTACGTAAGAACCGCTCCGGGACTCTTCCCCGACGTTCTGCGTCCTCTTTACTACGGCGGCACTGTTACCTTTGCAAAGGATGCGCTTAACTCCGTATGGGTCGAGATAAACGTTCCGAAGGATATGGCGGCGGGAAAGTACGCCTTCACCGTGGCGTTTGACGGCGGCGAGAGCGGAAGCTGCTCATCCGAGATTGAAATTGAGGTCATTGACGCAGTACTTCCCGACGAGGACATTTACTTCACTCAGTGGTTCCACGCAGATTGTCTCGCAAACTACTATAACGTCGAGGTCTGGTCGGAAAGACACTGGGAGATCGTCGAGAATTTCGCGAGAACCGCTAGAAAAAACGGCATAAATATGCTTCTCACTCCTGTATTCACTCCTCCGCTTGATACTGCGGTTGGCGGTGAAAGACGCACGACTCAGCTCGTTGGCGTTGAGGTGGCAGATGGCGGCTATAAGTTTGATTTCAGTCTCCTTGACAGATGGGTAGATATGCTCAACAGATGCGGAATCGAGTACATAGAGATCTCGCACCCCTTCACACAGTGGGGGGCTGAGCACGCGCCTAAGATCATGGCGACTGTGAATGGCGAATACAAGAAGATATTCGGCTGGGAGACCGATGCGCACAGCAAGGAATATTCTGGCTTCTTAAGGGCATTCCTCACCGAGCTTCTCGCTCATATGAAGGCAAGAGGCGATGACAAGCGTTGCTTCTTCCACGTTTCCGACGAGCCTCACGCAGACCACGAGGACAACTACAAAAAGTCCAAGGCGATCGTTTCGGACATTCTTGAGGGATACACAATAATGGACGCGCTCTCGAGGCTCGAGTTCTACGAAAAGGGAATCATAGATCATCCTATCCCCTCTAACAGCAAGATCACGCCCTTCCTTGAGGCGAAGATACCCGGACTCTGGACCTACTACTGCGTGAGCCAGCCGCTCGAGGTATCCAACAGATATCAGTCGATGCCTAACTGGAGAAACCGCTCGATTGGTATGCAGATGTTCAAGTACAACATCGCGGGCTTCTTACATTGGGGCTACAACTTCTACAACAATCAGTATTCGGGCGACCCGATCAACCCCTACTACGAGCAAGGCAGCGACTACGCCTTCCCCGGTGGTGATTCCTTCTCGGTATATCCCGCTATGGACGGCTCGGCGCTCGAGTCTCCGAGACTTGTTGTCTTCTACGAAGGTCTTCAGGATATAAAGGCGATGAAGCTTGCGGAGTCACTCACCTCTCACGAGACTGTCGTTAAGGCTATGGAGGACGTTCTTGGTAAGGAGATGACCTTTGAGACCTGCGCTAAGAGCTCCGAGACGATGCTCGGAATTCGCGAGGCTGTTAACGCAATTATCAGAAGCAAGGTGAGTGAATAAAATGAATAATTATGATATAGCGGCATTCATCTGGCCTGCGTATACAGGAAACGATGACAGAGCGAGAATGTTTTGGCGCGAGGGCTACGGAGAATGGCAGTCCGTACAGAATGCAAAGAAGAATTCAGCGCTCAAGCCCAAGGATTACGTATGGGACAGACGTCCCTTATGGGGATACGTCAACGAGGCAGATCCGAGAGTTATGGAAATGGAGATCGAATGCGCCAAGGAGCACGGAGTAAACGTTTTCATCTACGATTGGTACTGGTACGACGACCGTCCGTTCCTGGCAAACTGTCTTGAGGAGGGCTATCTCAAGGCAAGAAATAATGACCTTGTAAAATTCTATATTATGTGGTCAAATCACGATGCGCCGCACGTGTGGAATATCGATCTCTCGGACGAGATCCCCTATGAAACAATATGGCGCGCGGACGTGGACAGAGATATATTCAACAAGCTCGTTGATCTTTGGATAGAACGGTATTTCACTCATCCCTCATACTACAAAATTGACGGGTGTCCCGTGTTTATGATGTATGACGTTCTCAACTTTGTTAAAGGAATGGGATCGGTTGAGAAGGCGAGAGAGGCTCTTGAACACTTCAGACAAAGGGTATGTGAGAGCGGTTTTCCCGGACTTCATCTGCAGTGCGTTATGACCGAGCATAAGGACAGAGTCGTCAAAAGACACGGTATGGATTTCGCAGATCTCTATCGCGCTCTCGGATTTGACAGCTTGACCGAATATCAGTGGAAGGTCTTTAACGAAATGAGGGGTGATTATCTCGATAGCATAAGGGCGGCGAAGGAAAACTACAACGAGATGGATAAGCTCGACGGTATTCTCTATTTCCCGCAGGTATCGGTCGGTTGGGATAATAATCCCCGCTTTAAGAATTTTATGCCATCGGTTATAAAAAACAATACTCCGAAAAACGTAGAGCTTGCCATGAGACAAGCAAAGACTTTCGTTGATACTCACTCGCTTCCCGCCCCGCTTGTTATAGTAAACAGCTGGAATGAGTGGACAGAAACAAGTTATCTTGAGCCGGATAATCTCAACGGATACGGATATCTCGAAGCCATTAAAAGAGTGTTTGTTGATAAAAACGGCTAATTAACACAACTATTGTTTACATTTTCTTGATATAGTAAAGGTGCGCGGCAATTTGCCGCGCACCTTGTTTTTTATTTTACTCTTACTTCGATATCACCCGTGGACGTGCGGATCTTACATACACCGCCCTCACCCGAGAGAGGAACGCGAACGCGGCCTGTCACGGAATCGACGTCGAATATCTTTGCGCTGAGGAGATAAAGATCTACGTCTCCGCTATCGCTTCTTATATCGATTTCTGCGGCATCGGAGCTCTCAAAATCTATATCGCCCGTATCGGTCGAAACGGTAAGCTTGCCCGTAAGGATCGTTTCTTCTATGCTAACGTCTCCGGTATCCGTCTCTACGCTAAGTGTATTCGCGTTGAGTCTCTTTATCTCGACGTCTCCGGTCTCGGTTGTTGCGTTTACTTTATCGGTCACCGAAGAGTCGGTAATATCAAGCTCCCCGGTATCGTTATCTATTTTCAGAATGCTTGCATTAAGCTGATTTATCTCAACGTCGCCCGTATCAAGCTCAATGGAAACGTTGGTTATATCCGATGAAGCAACCCTTACGTCTCCAGTATCTCCCTCCAGCTTAAGAGAGCGAGCCTCAACCGACTCGATGACTGTATCACCCGTATCTATATCGATCGTAATCGACTCGGCGCTGAAGTTTTTCGGGAGTATTATCTCAACGGTTTGCTTAGATGAGAAGATGTGTATTTTATGATGCCACTTTATCTCCCTTTCAATAATCGACAAGCTTCCGTTGATTACTTCTACGGTGCTGTTCAGATTTGCGTTTTCCTCAAATCGTGTATTAACGGTGACTGTATTTCCTTCGGTATCCGAGCGTACGATTCTGAGATCCTGTACCGAGATATCCACCGATATGCTATCAAAATCATTAATATCAAAGGAATAACTGTTTGACACGAGCTTCGCATTAACAAATCCCGTGGGATCAAATCCGGTTGCGGCAAAGCCTGCAAACACAAGACAGAGTCCTCCGATTAAACAAATCAATGCGACTGTGAGAAATATCTTAATACCTTTTTTCATATTCTGTCTCCTTTCATTACAAGACTGTTATCAAGTTCCTCGCGGAATCTCTTACCAAGAGGCTTTGAAACACGTATAAGCGCAGTCATGGCCACTGTGAGTATGGAGCCTGCGCCGGCAAGGCACAGCGATGCTCCGAGAAGAACGAGAAATTCAACGAGCTTTCCGGACAAGAGCACGGCAAACGAAGAAAACAACGTGCCAAAGAAGGCTACGCAAAGCGAAATGCCGACTATCAAGGTAGGTACTGCGAAGCACCAGAAGCATATAGCGACGAGCGCGTATAATACGTCGGCAAGGACCTTTAAGCCTTTATTGATCTTATCCTTTGCTTCGGGACTTATTTTTTTGCCGTAGAGGTGATCGCTCTCCTCCTCTTCCCTCTCCTCTTTTTCAGGCGGAGGTGTCTTATCAGAGTCGGTGCTGCCGTCTGTTGTTGCGCGTATCTCGGCTACAATGCCATCGACCGAGCCGAGCGCAGCCACAGCCTCCTCCTCTGTGAGTCCCTCGTCAATTCTGTCATCAATCATCTCTCTATAATAATCAAGAGATCTGTCTATATTGTTTTTATCAATTCCGTCAAGCCCCTGACGGATGGCGGCTAAAAATTCGTATTTATTCATCAAAGACGTCCTCCTTAACAACAAATTTGTATATCGAAACAATTTCTTTCCATTCTTCCCTGAAGGCTTCGAGCCTCTCAAGCCCCGATGCGGTTATGCGATAATATTTTCTGAGTCTGCCGTTATACTCCTTGGAGTAAACGGTCAGCATATCCGCTGACTCAAGGCGGCGAAGTATCGGATAAAGCGTTGACTCGGAGATCTCCACGTACTCGCTCATATCTTTAATTATCTTATATCCGTATGAGTCCTCGCTCTTTATTGCGGCGAGAACGCAAACGTCAAGCAGGCCGCGTTTAAGCTGTATATCCATTATGCTCCTTTCCGTGCGGATGCTCCGCACTATCGATAGATTCAATACCATCTTACGTATAATACTATACCATACACAGTATTGTTTGTCAATAGTTTTTGGTAATTTTTTTAGAATATTTCTAAATTTATGAAAAAAAGGAAGCAATTCCCCGCGTTTTTGAGGTTTGCTTCCTTATTATTATATTCGTATTATATACCGAGATAGCCCTTGAGGACGAGGAGTGTATTTTTTACGCCGTCCTTATGGCTTCTTTCATAGCCGTGACTTGCGTAGACGCCTGCGCCGATAAGACCGTGCTTGATGTCATAGCCTGCGGAAAGTGTGGCCTCAACGTCCGAGCCGTAGTAGGGATAAACGTCCACCGCGTAGTCTGCGCTCTCTGCCTTGGCAGCCTCGATAAGCTTGCCTACAACGTCATAGTTATAGGGACCGCGAGAGTCCTTAGCGCAGATGGAAACCTGTCTTTCGGTACACTCAAGACCTGCTCCAACGCAGCCCATATCAACGCTTATAGCCTCGGTAACACCTGCGGGTACGGATGCCGAGCCGCCGTGGCCGACCTCCTCGTAAACGGTTACGTGAACGTAGGTATGGCGAGGGAGCTTTATGCCGTTATCCTTAACGTACTTTGCAAAGCCGAGAAGGATACCGACCGAGAGCTTGTCGTCGAGGAATCTGCTCTTGATATAACCGGAATCGGTAACTCTGGTGCGAGGGTCGAAGGCAACGATGTCACCTACCTCGATGCCGAGATTTTTGAGATCGTCGCGGCTGGAGGAGTCCTCGTCGAGCACGATCTCGGTGGTGTCAAAGGTACGCTTGGTATCGGCGTACTGACCGTTAACGTGGATGGATGGGTTGATGAGCTGGAGTGTGCCCTCGTAGACGTTTCCGTCGCGGGTGTAAACTCTGACGTTCTCACACTCTGCGTTCTCTGCTCTCATACCGCCGAGGTTAGTGATACGGAGTCTGCCGTTGCCCTTGAGCTCTGCGACCATACCGCCGAGGGTATCTGTGTGAGCCTCGAGGAGAAGGCCTCCGAGCTCGGAGTCATCGCCGCCAAGATCAACAAGCACACCGCCCTTCACGGTTACGGTAGCACCGAAGCCGAGCGCCTCGAACTCCTCTTTTACGTATCTCACCGCACCTGAGGTAAAGCCCGAGGGACTGTCAATTGCAAGCAGCTCGCAGGTTTTTTCTACTGCGAATTCTGTATATTTATTCATTTTACGCCTCTCATTTCAACCACGTCGCGAGGCTCTCTGGTGATCCACTTTCCGTCGGTGAAATCGGGGATAAGCTGAGGCGCGCCGCCGGTTGCGATAGACTGCTCGGAAAGAGCGGTTACAGCCATCCAGGATGCTGCGTCGTAAACGTCGATGGGCATCTCCTTGTTATTGAGAAGGCAATCAACGAATACTCTGAATTCAAGAGTATCTATACCGCCGTGACCGCTTTCAAGATCTGCGGGATCCATATCGCGCCAAAGAGAAGGAAGGAAGTCCTCCTCATACTTCTCTGCGCTGTTAAGAGATTCGGTAACGCCCTTGATAGTATCGAAATACTCGGGCTCACCGTCGAGGTAAATGGTATTGGTATCCTTAAGAGCAAAGCCCTTGGTACCTCTGATACCGAACTCGCGGCTGTAATAAGGACGAGGAAGCGTAGTGTCAAGGCGAAGAAGAATCGTCTCACCGCCAACGCAGGTGATGATGGTGTTTACGATATCGCCCTGCTTGAATCTTCTGCCCTCGAGGGTGGGATCCTTCTCTACAAGATCTGGATGATCCTTAACGTACTGCTCAAGACCTGCGGAGGTGGATGCTACGGATACGAGGGAGAGCATTCTGTTACCGCGGTTGATGTTGAGGAGCTTTGCGATAGGACCAAGCTCGTGGGTGGGATAGTTCTCGCTATTTCTGTTTGTATAGTTGCGGAGTCTGTAATGACGGATAATGTTACCGGAGGAGATCTCATTTCTGAGGTCGTGAGCATAGGTGCCGTGGCAATGAACGATCTTGCCGAGCTTACCTGCTCTTACCGCCGCGGTTGCGAGAAGCTCGAACTTATCGAAGCAGCAGTTCTCCATAAACATAACGGGAGTCTTGGTTTCCTCGTATGTACGAACGAGTCTGTGGAGCTCGTCAATGCTGTATGCGCCGCCAACCTCAAGGGCAACGACCTTACCGCGCTTCATAGCCTCGATAGCAACCTCTATATGGTACTCCCAGGAGCAAGCAACGTAAACCGCGTCAACGTTGTCCGACTCGAGCACGTCGAGATAGTTAAGAGTGCCGAGCACCTTGTTGCCGTACTTCTCCTCGCTTTCCTTAACGCCCTGATCTACTCTGTCCTGATAAAGGTCGCAAATTGCTGTAACCTCAATCTCGTTTATATGATGAAGCGAATGTACGGTAACGTAAGAGCCTCTCTGTCCGTAGCCGACAACTGCCATCCTGATCTTTTCCATAACGGTGTCCTCCTATAATTAGGTAAAATTAATACAGACACAGTATATCATAGGTGCATTTTTTAGTCAATTACAAAGGAGTAAATTGCACTATTTTACAAACAAATTGTTCATTTTTACAAATGCAATTATTTCTTGTTTTTCCCTTGCCAAAAGTTCGGTTTTGTTGTATAATTGTAGTAGGATTTTTACTATCCCAAATACCTTTATGAAAGGGACAAAGATGAAACGAAATTCAAAGCTTTTACTTGGCCTGATAGCACTACTTCTCGCCTTTTCACTTTCGCTCTGCTCGTGTGATATTCTTTTTGCGGAGCTGCCCGGTGGCAATGACCACATCCCCTCTGCAAGTCTTGACTCGATTCCCGAGTTTGACGGTGAGACAGCCTACGTCACGATAAACGAAAACGTACCGTTCTTTACAGAGGAGGAGATCGTCGATGAGTCGTATGAGGAATACGGCGAGCTTGACGGTCTTGGCAGATGCACAGTATGTATCGCGTGTGTCGGAATTGATATAATGCCTACCGAGGAGCGCGGCTCGATCGGTTCTGTAAAGCCCTCGGGCTGGCAGACTGTAAAGTACGACTTCGTTTCCGGAAAATATCTGTACAACAGATGTCACCTGATCGGATATCAGCTTACGGGTGAAAACGCGAATAAGCAGAATCTGATAACCGGCACAAGATTCCTCAATATTGAGGGAATGCTTCCCTTTGAGAATATGATCGCCGACTACGTCAAGGAGACCGAAAACCACGTTATGCTCCGTGTCACTCCTATCTTTGAGGGGGACAATCTCGTGGCAAGCGGCGTGCTTATGGAAGCTTGGTCGGTAGAGGATAACGGCGAAGGTATCTGCTTCTGTGTATACGCATACAACAATCAGCCCGGCGTAATTATCGATTACGCGACCGGCGACTCGCATCCGGAGGAATAATGAGAAAGCTAACCGTTGCTGTAACCGTTGACGATAAGATGGGCGTAGCGTTTAACAAGAGGAGACAAAGCCGCGATAAGCTTCTTATCGAAGATTTGTGTAAAAGCACAGACGGTGATATCTACGTCACAAGCTACTCCGCTCCGCTCTTTGAAGACTTCACGGACAGAATAAAGATTGTAGATGATCCCATCTCCAAGTGCCCCGACTGTGGATTGTGCTTCCTTGAGTTGACCGCTATCGCCGAGCACATCGACAGCATATCCAAGCTGATAATTTATCGTTGGAATAGACTCTACCCCTCAGACAAAAAGCTCGGAATTGATATAGGCGAAAGTAAACTAAACTTGATATCCACCTATGATTTTGTCGGAAAGTCTCACGACAAAATTACTAAGGAAATATACCAATAGTACCTTAAATGTCAACTATTATTATCATATTTTAGCATTAAACAAAAACCGTCGCAGAATTTACTGCGGCGGTTTTTCTATATTCATTTATATTTTCCTTACAACCAATCAAACTCAACATTGCTACGTAAAACCTTAACCTTATACTCCACTGCATACCGCATATGCGGTATCTTGCGTCATTCGTCGTGTTCGGCCGACGAATAGCAAATTAACAGTCCGTTTGCGTAGCAAACACTGATTGTTAAACTGTTGTCGCTAATGCGTTCGAGCTAATACAAAGTAAAAAAACCGTACAGTCCTTGGTGCACCTGAACCGGTTAGCGAACAAAAAATAATTGATAATTGTTTTTTGAAGCGGTGTCCGACAAAGCAAGGAGTCACACGAGCCGCAGACTTGCGGAGGCGAAGTGCGACAACTATGCGACTCGGACGTTCGAACCCGGGACCCACTGCATACCGCGTAGCGGTATCTTGCGTCATTTGTCGTGTTCGGCCGACAAATAGCAAATTCAGAGTCAGTTGCTCTACCAACTGAGCTAAAGGTGCATATAAACTTGGATGGTTTGGCTCCCCCTGCTGGGCTCGAACCAGCGACAACCTGAAACATTGCGTCATTCGTCGCGTCCGACCGACGAATAGCAAATTAACAGTCCGTTTGCGTAGCAAACACTGATTGTTAAGCTGTTGTCGCTATGACGTTTGAGTAAATCAAAGCATAAAAAAAGACCATCCAAGCTTTATGGTGCACCTTCAGGGATTCGAACCCGGGACCCACTGATTAAGAGTCAGTTGCTCTACCAACTGAGCTAAAGGTGCATATAAACTTGGATGGTTTGGCTCCCCCTGCTGGGCTCGAACCAGCGACAACCTGATTAACAGTCAGGTGCTCTACCGACTGAGCTA